>JAZUHE010000054.1:0-8742 GCA_045641565.1 Acutalibacteraceae bacterium
GGAAATAATCGTGAAAAGGCTCATTGATATACTACTCGGCAGAAAAGAAAAAAATAATTCAAAAGCATACAGAACAGCGGAAAATATTTCGTCAAACCACGGCAGAGAGGAATATATCTGCGTTAAAACCGACGGTGAAACAGCCATTCCCGTTTACGGAAAATCGGGGCTTCTGTCAACTCTCTGCGAGTCAGACGGATACATCAGAATTGACCGCAACTGCGAGGGACTGAAAAAGGGCGAAGCCGTTGAGTTTTTCCCGTTTGGAGGCAACTATGAAGCATAACTACCTTAATAATACGGAGCTGAACGAGGCGAAAGAGAAATATTTTTCCTCAGTCAGAGCTTCCGGATTTTCATACAGAACAGAAAAAATTTCAACACAGCTTGCTCACGGAAGAATTCTCGCTGAAGCTGTCTACGCAAAAATCTGTTCACCCCACTACAATGCCTCGGCCATGGACGGAATTGCCGTCCGTGCCGCAGACACATACGGTGCCTGCGAAAATGAGCCTGTCATTCTTTCTGCTGAAAAATACACAGTAGTGGACACCGGCGACCCCATACCCGATGAAAAAGACGCGGTGGTTATGATTGAAGACGTAACCGAAGATGAGCACGGGAACGTGAAGCTGATTTCGGCCGTTCACCCGTGGCAGAATGTGCGCCAGGTGGGCGAAGACATCTGTATGGGTGACATGATTGCGCCTACGGGTACAGTTATAACGCCGTCGCTGTGCGGAGCATTTCTTGCGGGCGGAATTACTTCGGTTAATGTAAAGAAGCTCCCCGTTTTCGGTATTATTCCCACAGGCGACGAGATTGTTAAGCCGAAAGAAAATCCCGAAAAGGGAGAGATAATAGAATTTAATTCAACGATTTTTTCTTCAATGCTTAAGGAATGGAACGCAGACAGCATTGTTTATGATATTGTTAAAGATAAAAAAGACCTGCTTCTCGGCACAGTATCAAAAGCCGCAGAAGAATGTGACGCCGTGCTTGTGCTTGCAGGCTCCTCCGCAGGTCGTGACGATTACACAAGCACAATCATTTCACAGCTCGGCGACGTGATAATTCACGGTGTCGCCGCAAAACCGGGGAAGCCTGCGGTGCTGGGCATCACAGGTGATACGCCCGTTGTGGGGCTTCCGGGTTATCCTGTTTCGGCAATAGTTGTTATGGAGGAATTCGTAAAGCCGCTTGCCGATATTTACTATAACCGAAAAGCAAAAAAAGAGGATTTACTCACCGCTGTGCTTTCAAAGCGTGTGGTTTCCTCCCTTAAATATAAAGAATATGTCCGTGTTTCTCTGGGCAGACTCGGTGAGAATTTCTTTGCTGTTCCCCTTCCGCGCGGTGCGGGAGTTGTTACAAGCTTCACCAAGGCGGCGGGAATACTTGAAATCCCGCAGAACTGCGAGGGTATTGACGCAGGCGAAGAAGTAACGGTAAGACTTCTCAAAAGCAGAGATGAAATTAAAAATTCTCTGATTATCACAGGCAGTCACGACCCGATGATTGACGAAATCGCGGATATCCTTCAGAAAAGCGGCTGCGGCTTCAGTGTGATTTCCTCCCATGTGGGCAGTATGGGTGCGATTACCGCTGTAAAAAACGGCCAGGCGCATCTCGGCGCGATTCATCTGCTTGACGGTGAAAGCGGAATGTATAACGAGTCTTATGTGAAGCAGTATTTCCCCGACGACGGCGCGGTACTCATAAAGGGCGTCGGCAGAGTTCAGGGAATTATGGTAAAAAAAGGCAACCCCTGCAATATTAAATCAGTTGAGGATTTAAAGAATTTCAGATATGTCAACCGTCAGCGAGGGGCAGGAACGCGCGTGCTTTTTGATTATCTTTTAAAGAAGCTCGGCATATCCCCTGCTGAAATCAGCGGCTACAGGAACGAAGAGTTTACACATACGGCGGTGGCGGCTCTTATTGCCGCGGGCAATGCCGACGCGGGCATGGGTATTTATTCCGCCGCAAAAATGTACGGTCTTGACTTTATTCCCGTCTGCAATGAGGAATATGATTTTCTTGTTAACGAGGACTATATCGACAGTCCCGAGGTAAAAGCATTTATTAAAATTCTCAGAAGCGATGAACTGAAAAGCCGTCTTGATGAAATGGGCGGCTATACAACGGAGTGATATAATGGAGCTAACACATCTTAATGAAAAAGGCGAAGCTATAATGGTGGATGTCGGCGTAAAAGATTATACTGTCCGCACAGCCGAAGCCTATGCAAAAATAAAAATGCAGTCTGAAACTCTCACTGCTCTTTCAGCCGGAAATCTAAAAAAGGGTGACGGACTTTCGGCGGCACGCATAGCGGGAATTATGGCAGCTAAAAAGACATTTGAGCTTATTCCGCTGTGCCATAATATCCCCATTGAAAGCATTAAAATTGAATTCGATAATAACGGAAAAGATGAGCTGTATATTCACTCCTTTGCCAAATGCACATATAAGACGGGTATTGAAATGGAGGCGCTTACCGCCGCTTCTGTTGCCGCACTGACGGTCTATGATATGTGTAAGGCCATTGACAGAGGAATGGTGATAGAGGAAATTAAGCTTATTGAAAAAACAGGCGGAAAAAGCGGAGATTTTCACAATGAAAGATAAGCTGGGAAGAAATATTAACTATCTGCGGCTGTCGGTCACACAGCGGTGCAATCTCAACTGCCTTTACTGCGGCGCGGAGTGTCCCGATACAGACGAGCTGACAGTCAGCGAAATAAAAGAAGCGGCCGAGGCTTTCGCTCTTTGCGGAATCAACAAGGTTCGGCTGACGGGCGGAGAGCCTCTCGTGAGAAATGATATTGCCGAAATTGCCGCTGCCGTAAATGAAATCGACGGCATAAAAAAACTTGTGCTGACAACCAACGGAGTGAATCTTAAAAAATATGCCCGTGATTTAAAAGCCGCAGGTGTCAGCACGGTGAATGTGAGCATTGACGCCCTATCCCCCGAAAATTACAGAAGAATTACGGGCAGAGAATGCCTGCCGCAGGTGCTTGAGGGGCTTGACGAAGCAGAAAAAGTCGGTCTGATGCTGCGAGTAAACGCGGTGCTTATCCGCGGTAAAAATGACGCTGAGGCTGAGGCTCTTATCAATCTTGCGAAAGACAGAAAAATCGACGTACGTTTTATCGAGCTCATGCCGTTTTCTGATGCGGGAAAAAATGAAAAACTGATTGTCAAGGGCAATGAAATAATAAAAAAATTTGACTTTCTTAAGCCTGTTGAAACAAAGGAAAAAAGCTTTGAGCAGAGCGTGGCAAGATACTATGAAGCGGACGGCTTCAAAGGCAGAATCGGGCTTATCACCCCTGTGAGTGAAAAATTCTGCGCTGAATGCAACAGAATCAGGCTTCTTTCTGACGGAAAAATCAAGCCCTGTCTCGGGCATGAGGAAACATACGATTTAAGACAGTATTTCGGCGACAAGGAAAAGATGGCTGAAGTTGTCAGAACTGCAATTCTTTCAAAGCCCGAGGGGCACAGCTTTAACTGCGGATACGGTAACACTCACGCCATGAACAAAATAGGAGGATAATTATGAGCGGAAAGGTTTTGTCAATAAATATATCAGAGAAAAAAGGAACACCGAAAAAATCAATCAACCCCGGCGTTATGATTGAGGATTTCGGCTTTGAGGGTGACGCACACGCGGGCAAATGGCACAGACAGGTAAGTCTGCTTGCAAAAGAAAGCATAGAAAAAGCAAAGGGAATGCCCACGGACGGACTTTGCCACGGAGTTTTTGCCGAAAACATCACAACCGAGGGCATAACTCTCTATACCATACCTGTAGGCACACGGCTCATGGTCGGCGAATGTGAAATTGAAATCACTCAGATTGGCAAGGAGTGCCACGAAGGCTGCGCCATAAGCAAGCTCGTCGGGCAATGCGTTATGCCGCGTGAGGGAGTTTTTGCAAAAGTAATAAAAGGCGGCAAGGTTTACGAAGGCGACGAAATAGAAATAATATAAAGAAAAAGCATATCACTTTGCGGTGATATGCTTTTTTGCACATAAATGTATCAAGCAAAAATCCCCAACCTCTTGTGAGATTGGGGAAAATCATTTATGCGATTTTAGGTTGAGATCAATTATTTCATCTCAGCGACAGGTGCCGCCGTAATCCACATCGGTATTCACGGGAATTATGCTGAGGGACATCCCCTGCCACCTGAAACAGCGCCATTTCTCCGTTAAAGTCATTTTGTATTTTTACTCATTGTGAAAGTGAGTTCGCCGCCGGTTTCAATATCCGAGTGACTGATGATAAAATTGCTTATCGGTTTTCCGTTAAGCTCGGCTGAGCTTACGTAAATATTTTTTCATCCTGATTATTTGCTGTAATTTTCAGAGTTTTACCCTCTCCTAAATCAATTTCAGCACTGTCAACACAGGGTGAACCGACCCAGTATTTATCCGTTCCGGTAATGGGATAAAATACGAGAGCGGAGAAGACGTACAACGAGCTGAGCGTTCCGCCGTCGTCGTTTCCGTCAAGTCCGTTTATGTCGGTGCTGAATCCTATTGACTTTATGTGTGCATATTGGTAAAATCAAATCAGCATCCGTATATAAGGAGTTGTTTTATATGAAAAAAATATTATCCGTATTTCTTATTCTGACATTGATATTCGGTTATTCGTCGGTCTGTTTTGCGGCGGATAATGGAACAGTTTATTATGTTGATGCTGAGAACGGTGATGATTCAAACAGCGGAACAAGCGAGAGCGCAGCGTGGAAGACACTCAACTTTGCCTCGGCGAAATCGTACTCCGCAGGAGACAGAATACTTCTTAAAGCGGGTTCGGTTTTCGAGGGAGGCTTTGCTGCAAACGGCGGCGGCACGGCTGAAAACCCCGTTGTTTTCGGCGCATACGGCGACACAGAAGCTCTCGGCAAGCCGATAATCAGAAGTGATGAAGATATCATTCTGCTCTGGCTGAACAATGTAAGCGGCTGGACGGTTGAAAACATTGAATTTACCGCGCCCAACGGCAAGGGAATATATGTTACAGCTTCTGACGGCGGCATGGCAACTGATATTACGATTAAAAACTGTACTTTTCACGATATATGGTACAAGCAGTGCCTGTTCAATACGGGGGCATACAGTCCGATTTTGATTTCATCTTCCGGTGCTGTTTCAAGAGTCAGGAATTTGACAATAAGCGGCTGTAATATTTATGACTGCGCGTACGGAATCAACACTTCCGGCGTTACAAGAACGTTTTCTCCCGATGTTTATGTCAGCCCCGAGGAATCCTATAACTCAGATTTTCTCTTTGAAAACCTCAGTCTTAACAACATTCTTTATGACGGAATTATTCTGTGCTCGCTTCGCAGACTGGCTGTGCGCAACTGCTCGCTTATAAATGTTTCTCTGAATGACGATTATTGCACCGCGCCGCTGTTCTCGATTGCTTCAGATGATTATGTTATTGAAAACTGTGAAATCGCAGGCACTCAGAATGAAAACGACGGCATGGTAATCGACTTTGACGGCTGGACAACAAACGGAACTTATCAATATATTTATTCTCATGACAACTACAGATTTATCCGCAACTGCTGCTATGACAATTACACTAAAAATGCAAACTGCACTGTAAGATACTGTCTTTCGGTCAACGATAATAAAGGCGAAAATTCCATGGCGAATCTGCTTTTCAACGGAGTGGAAAATCTTGCTCCCGACGAGCGTCCCGTTTCCATGGACGGCTTTAAATTCTACAATAACACACTTATAAACTGCTCTCAGACAGCGATAAATGCTCTTTCAAACGCATATATTGCAAATAATATTTTTGTCGGCAAATCTCCTTTAAGCTCGACTGTTTATATGAGTAAAAACGTCGGCACCGACGGAAAATATACTACAAAATTTGACGGCATATTTACAAACAACTGTATGTGGAATATGGGCATTCCTCCCATGGCTGAGAATAATTTCATCTGCAATCCCGGATTTGCCGGAGATGACGAAACGGATAAGAACAGCTTCATTCTCTCAAAAGAGTCAAAGCTCATCGGCAAAGGAGTACAGGTTGAGGAGGATATGGGTGAATACGATTTTTACGGCAACGCGCTGACAGATGTTCATAATATCGGCTGTTATGAGGGCGCAGGTGTAGCCGAACAGGCAAGCCAGAATATTTTCGATAATTTCTTTAAACATCTCGGAACGTATCTTGCAACCTTTATCGGCTTTATAGTAAACTGCAACAGCAGATACTGGATTTTCTGACATATAATCACGTAAATTACCAGAGGGAAAGCTCAAATGAAACAGACGGAAGAAAGAATAAACTATTACATTACAACCGAGGAAATCTGTCAGAAGCTGAATTTTCCTCAGGACGCAAGAAAATGTTTCCTTGATGTTGAAAAAAAGATTAGCAGCATCACTGAGCTTGCGGAAGCTTTTGAAAAACAGGTAAGATTTTTCGTTGATGACGATTCTGCAAGCATGCGTACTGCAAATGAAGAGTTACTGATTCTTTCCGAAAAATATTCAATAAACTATTTGACGCTTAAATTTGTTTATCTTCTGCACTGCGCTCCGTACACCAGAAAAAAATACGCAGAGCGGAATTTGCCTGACAGCCTTTTCTGGTACGGACTTGCCGACCTGAACTGTAAGCTTAAGGAATGCCGTGAAATGGAAGGCGTTAACGGAACGACAGCAGAATGCTGGTATGAAAACTTCCTGCGGCTGAACAGATTTGCACTCGGCAGATTCCAGTATGAGCCATTTGGAATACATACAAGAGATGATTTAAAGCTTGAGTGCGGATATGTTGTTAAAAAGGATTCACGCTTTGTAGTTCTTCATATTCCCGGAAGCGGAATTCCGCTGACAGATGAGCAGCGCAGTAAATCCTATGAGCTTGCATATGATTTCTTTAAGGATTGGGCAGGCGGCGACACGGTATTGCTTCATACAGATACATGGCTGCTTTACCCGAGAGCAACTGAATTTCTGCCGGAAAAATCAAATATATTAAAATTCATGAAAGATTTTGATATTTACGAATGGAAAGAAAAAGAGGATTTCTCAGATGCGTGGCGTTTATTCGGCAGAAGTGCCGAACTGCCTGTTGAAGAATGGTATGAAGATAATTCCCTGCGCCGTGCTTATAAAAGCTGGATTGCCGGTGGGAATAAATCTGGGAGCGGCCGAGGATTTATCGTAATGCACAAGGGTAAAAATGTTACTCATATAAAAGATTTTTTCAAATAAAAATCCCTTATAGGACAAGTTAAAGCCTGCCGAGGCAATAATACCCCGGCAGGCAGTTTTATTATTTAAAGAGTGTTAAAATCATCCGCATCATAACTTCTGCAATTAATGAGCGAGTTCTCTGTTCTTCTTGAAGAAGCAGGATGAATAATCGCCCTGGCCGTCCTTTACGAACATTTCATTAAGATACTCGTTAACAGTATCCATACCTGTATCAATTCCAATCCATGCGTGGTTTTCAGAGCTTGTATCCATATCCTTCATAATGTGGTGGCCGTGTCTGCGGCTTTCGTCACAGAAATCACCTGAATTATTACCGTAAATCTTTACTCTGCCGCCGAAATGAATCTCATAAGTTGTATAAAACGAGGGAGCTGCAGTTACTGCCGCAGAATATGCCGGTGCGCCTGAATTACGCTCAAATCCGTTTTCTGTTACAACAAGGTCACCTGCAAGAATTACCTTGTCCATATTGCCGTAAATTTTAATTGCGCTGGTATTGAAAGCCTGGTTTTTGTAAATCTTACCGCCCGTTAATTCTGCGTAACCGTCATCAAGATATATTGCTCCACCATCATAAGCTGAATTACCGAATATCTCTCCGCCGGTGATTACGAGCTTTGATGTTGAACTGCCGTCAAAGTATATTCCGCCGCCGCTGTAGCCTGCTCTGGCGCTGTGGTTACCTGAAATAATACCGCCGTTCATGATGAAAGTACCTTCGTTAACATAGACACCCGCGCCGTCGCCGTCATAAGCATTTCCTGTAACCGAGCCGCCATTCATTACGAATGTACCGTATTCAACCGCAACAAGTCTGCAATCGTCATCTTCGTTTCCCTGAAGTGTGCCGCTTTCAAGTGTAAGTCTTCCGCCATCGTTTACGATAATAGTGTCATCATAATCTTCATAAACTCTTGTTACAAGAATTCTGCCGTTCTGTGCTTCTGAAGAATCCATAACTGTCATTGAACTGCCTTTGAGAATATTGAACATGTAATCTGAATCTGTTCCTGTACCCTTGATTGAGTGACCGTTAAGGTCGATTGTGAGACTTCTGTTTCCGTCAAGCTTGTATTCGCTTGAGATATTAACGTCTCTGTCGAGCTTAACTGTTCCGTTTACCTTTGCCGCCTTGTTCCACTGGTCAACAAATTCAACGCCTTTTGAAACAACATATTCGCCGTTGTCTTCTGCGGCGAACGCAAAAACAGATGTCATTGCGATGATGAGCATTGCGCTTAATAAAATCTTTAATGTCTTTTTCATGATTATAACCTCTTTTTCTTTCGTGTTTTTTGTCTTACACTTCTTTATACGAAGGAGCGAGAAAAAGGGCTACTGCTTTTTTAAAAAAATCGTCGAATGAACAAAAAGGCGTACCACACAAGGTGATACGCCTTATTTATAGCATTATATGCTCAGATAAACGTTTGAAGCGAATTATTTCATCTCAGCGATAGCTGCCTGTGC
>JAZUHE010000055.1:0-63181 GCA_045641565.1 Acutalibacteraceae bacterium
ATCATCAACTCCGACGACGTAGCAGCAACAGTTAATGCAACAGAGGACAGCACCCTTCTCGACACAGCACAGAAGAAGGCAGCAAACGTTGACGGTATGAGAAACATCACCGGTAACGACGTTGCAGTTATCATGGCAGCATCAGAAGGCTATGAACTCAACCAGGTTGATCCCTCAATCTAAACAGAATTATCCCCTGCATTTTTGCAGGGGAAGGCTAAGGCTTTATTCCATTCAAAGAAATGGTTAAAGATAAAATTTTTTAGGAGGAATATTTTCATGTTAAAGAAAGTATTAAGCGTAGTTCTTGCACTTGTACTTGCATTGGGCGTATGCGCAATAGCTGTTTCAGCTGCAACAAGCTCACAGCTTCAGAGCGTTCTTAAAAAGCTCCCCAGTGAATACAACGCACAGTTCTACAACGACGACACAAAGGCTCAGATCCTTGAAGCAAGAGCAGCTGCTGAAGCAGCACTTGAAAGCGGCATCACAGCAGAAATCACTGCTGCATGGAATCTTTGCAATGATGCTATTGACGCAGCTTATGACGGCGAGGATCAGTATGCTGAAGCTATCGACGATTATATGTGGGTTTACACAAATCGTGACGAGAGCAAGGCTGTAGCTGATATCTATTATTCAACAGATATCGACGGCGCTCTTAAAGAAGGCGACACGTTCGACGTAACAATCTCTGTTAAGACAAACTTCTATGTTCGTACAATGAACATCGGTTTTGCTTATGACAGCTCAAAGTTTGAATTCGTTGAAGATTCTGACACATATCCTGCAGCAGTTGCTGACATCATGGATACAACAACAACTCACGTTTCCACAACATGGGGCCGCAGCACAACAACAGGTGCTCCTCTTGCAGGCGGTTATCCTGATGATTGGTCAGCCAACAAGGTTGCTCAGTACAATCTTCTTCAGAAGTCCTTCATTTATAAGACCGGCAGCTTCTTCTATCCCGCAGAAAAGACTGACGTTATCACATTAACAATGAAGGTTAAGGACGGCGCATTAACAGGCGTTGATTCTGCAGAAGCAAAGATTTTCGCAGACAACGAACTTTGCGCAACAGTTGATAACTATCTTCTCGGTTCATACGAAAAGCCCCTCTTCTTCTTCACAAGAGCTTATGCTCCCACAACAGATGAAACTGTTGCTGATATGGAAGGTACACAGAAGATGGCTAAGAAGGTTACTGACGAGCAGGCAACTTGCGGCCAGACCTTCAATTTCCATGACGCTGACATGACAATCGCTCTCGGCGAAACAGTTACTCCTCTTGATTACACAGCTCTTGAAGCAGCTGTTGCATCAATCGCTGGCTACAAGGCAGCTGACTGGACAGACGCATCCTGGAAAGCATTTGCTGACGCTGTTGACGCAGGTAACGACGAGTTAACAGACAAGACTGCAGCAACTCAGGAAGAAATCGACGCTTTCACAAGCGCTATCGTTGCTAAGCGTGAAGCTCTTGAAGCTTTCGTACAGGACAGCCTTATCCTCGACATCACTGAGGTTACAACTCCTGTTGTAGGCAACTTCACAACTCTTGACGTTCTCGTTGAGATTCCCGAAGGCAAGAAGATCACAAAGCTTCAGTTTGTAAATGCTGCTAACAGCACACTTACTTATGCTCGTGACTATGAGCGTGTTCTCGGCATTAAGGACAATGGCGACGGCACAGAAACATGGACAATCAAGATCATGGTTTACAAAGTAAGCGAGACTTACAACGTATTCCCGAAGGTTGACAGCGTTTGGTCAACAAAGGGCTACAGATACATCCTTGCTGATACTCATGAATATGACGGAAACATCTATTCTTATGAGATTCCCGATGCTAAGGACGCAAGAATCAAGCTCGGTCGTCACGACATCATCGTTGAGACTGGTATCGACGTAACTAAGGTTCAGGTTGCTTACTGGGGAACAACAGCTACATTCACAGCCAACAACTCTACATTCGTTGAAAAAGATGGTCGTCTCTTCTGGACAATCAACTTCAACTTCTGCAAGTGCGGCGACGCTCAGCAGTTCGTATTCTATTCACGTACTGCAAAGCAGGGCTTCACAAAGTCAGATGTAACAGCAGTTGTTGACATCCTTCTCTAATCTTAATTAGAATTTCCGGTCGCTCCGCTTTATGCGGAGCGGCTTTTTTATGCAACAAAAAAGGCAGTATCAATCGTTATGACTGATACCGCCTTTTGATTTTTCAGATTAATAAATAAGCTTTTTGAGGAATTCAACCGCGCCGGAAATGTCTTTTGCCGGGTCATCGCCGACTTCTCTTTCGATTGTAAGGAATCCCTTATATCCGATTTCGTCAAGAGCTTCAAGATACTCTTTAAACGGAACACTGCCTGTACCGAGAGGAACCTCAGTGAATGAGGGGCCGTCTACTGTGTGCTCACCGAGGTCGAGAGCGTTTTCGGTTCCCGGCATGCCGTAAACAATGTCGGGGTCAAGGAAATAATTCTGAACACCGTCTTTTGCGTGAGTGTGAACGATATAATCCTTAAGATTGTGAACAGCGTTAACGGGGTTATCGCCGGTTACCATAACGAGGTTGGCGGGGTCGAGGTTTACGCCGACACCTGTTGAACCCAGTTCGTCGAGGAATCCCTTTAATGTGAGAGATGTTTCGGGGCCGGTTTCGATTGCAAAGTGAGCGTCGATGCTGTCAGCGTAGCGGCTGAGCTCAAAGCATGCTTCCTGCATAATCTTGTAGCGGTCATGGTTCTTGTCCTGAGGAACAACGCCGATATGTGTTGTAACGATGTCAGTGCCAAGCTCCTTAGCGAGGTCAAGAATTCTCTTTGACTTTTCAACCTTAAACTCGTTCTGGTCGGGGTGAACGAATCCGCCGCCGCCAAGGTCACCGCAGAGGGCGGAAATAACAAGTCCGTTGTCTGCAACAAGGTTTCTGAATTCAGCTCTCTTTGCCGCTGTGAGATTCTCGGGTGCCATTTCGCCTCTGGAAGCATAAACCTGAATGCCCTGTGCGCCGATTTCAGCGGCCTTTTTTACTGCTTCCGGAATAGGAAGACGGAAGCTGTCAACAATAACTCCGATAGGGAATTTATACATAAAACTATCTCCTCTGTATTATAATTTAAGTGCCTTGATAAGCTCGTTTGCTATGAGCTTGTGGCCTGCGTAGGTGGGGTGAACACCGTCAATAAGCCACCAGCCTGAGGGAGCGAGCTCGAGCTTTTTATTGAATTCCTCCTGAAGGGGAACAAAAACAAGATTATATTTTTCTGCAACAGCTTTAGCGGCCTTGGCTCTTTCGCTTACGCCTGAAACGAAGTCGTCGATTTTATCGTGAGTTGCTGTTCCGTCAAGAACGAACGGCTCAAGAATGGCGATAACCGTGTCTTTTTTTGCCTCAAGAATATCCTCAATAAACATGGAAAGAAGCTGAGTGTATCTTTCAACGCTGTAGCCCTTGCGTCCGCTGCTGTCACTGAGGGGATGCCATACATCATTAACACCGATAAGAATTGAGAGATAATCAGGACTGAGGTCAATAGCGTCAGCCTTAACTCTTGCGTACATCTGAGCGGATTTGTCTCCGCTGACGCCGCGGTTTATGAATCTGAGCTCATTGGGATGTTTATAGCTCAGCTCAGACGCAACAATATCCGGATAACCGTAGCCGATGTTCCAGTCGTTTTCTCCACGTCCTCTGCCAGAATCGGTTATGGAATCACCCTGAAATAAAAACGTTTTCATAATATGTACCTCCTGTACCTGCCTTGCGGCATATTACCTTTTAATTATACTTGCATTAATAGTAAAAAACAAGGTAATTTCACAATTTATTTGTCATAATTTTTAACAAATTTGTTACAATTTTTATTAAAATAAAATTCCTTAAATGCTTGAAAAAATTGCGATAAGGTATTATTATATTATATAGTGTTTTATTATGTCTATTTGTGACTAATTTTATCAAGGAGGTCGATTTATGGTATTTTCAAGCCTGTTTTTTCTGTTTGTATTTTTACCGATTACATTAATAGCCCAGCACTTTGCCGCGGATATTAATTTAAAAAATAAAATTATTCTCGCCGCTTCACTTTTCTTTTACGCATGGGGAGAACCTAAATGGATTTTTGTCATGATTCTGGTTTCTCTTGTGGATTACGGCGCAGGTCTGCTGATAGATAAAAACAGAAATACTCCCGCTGCCAAGGCCGCTGTTGCCGGCGCGGCGGTGCTTACATTGGGCGCGCTTATTATATTCAAGTATCTGAATTTCTTCACAGGCAATATTGACGCGATTTTCGGCTCTGAAATCAAGACAAACATTTCACTGCCTATCGGTATCTCATTTTATACGTTCCAGGCTCTTTCTTATGTTGTTGACGTTTACCGCGGTGATGTCAAATGTCAGAAAAGCTACTATAAACTGCTCCTTTATGTGAGCATGTTCCCACAGCTTATCGCGGGCCCCATTGTACGCTACAGCGATGTTGAAAAAGAAATAAACAAGCGCAAGGTTACATATAAGAGCATTTCAGGCGGTATTACAAGATTCGCTATCGGCCTTTTCAAAAAAGCGTTTTTCGCAAATCTTTTAGGCGAGGTTGCAACTCTTTATCTTGACGGCGACCTTACCAAGACTACGTTTATTCAGGCGTGGCTGGGCATTATCGCATATTTCTTCCAGATTTATTTCGATTTCTCAGGTTATTCAGATATGGCCATAGGCCTCGGCAAAATGATGGGCTTCAATTTCCCCGAAAACTTCAGATATCCTTACGTTGCAAAATCCATTACGGAATTCTGGCGCAGATGGCATATTACTCTCAGCTCATTCTTCCGTGATTATGTATATATTCCTCTGGGAGGAAACAGAAAGAACCATATCTTCAATCTCCTTGTTGTCTGGGTTCTTACAGGCTTCTGGCACGGCGCCAGCTGGAACTTCATGCTGTGGGGCTTCTACTATTTCGTGCTTCTTGTGCTTGAAAAGAAAGTATACGGCGAAAAGATGGCGAAGCTTCCGTCAGTTGTTCAGCATATTTACACAATTTTTGCGGTGCTTATCGGATGGATATTCTTCTACTTTGAAGATATGTCCAATGTAGGCAGACTTCTTGCCTCAATGATAGGCGTTCACGGCTTCTCTGTCGCAGGGGACAGCGTAATGTTCAAAAACCGCATTTTACTTCTTATCGCCGCAGTGATTGCGGTTACTCCCCTTGCAAGTATTGTTTCACGCCTGCTTAAGTCGAAGGTTTCAAAGCTTCGCCACGGCAAGGAAATAATCCAGGCGGCAACAATCATTTTCCAGGTGGCGGCAATGTTTATCAGCGTATGCTGCCTTGTAGGTTCGACATATAATCCGTTCCTGTATTTCAGATTCTGATAAGATTAATTGATGCAAAGAGGGTGAAAGAATGAACGAAAATAATAATTATGATGTGGATAATGAAGAGTACAGAGCTCTTTTTCAGCGTATAGAAAACAGCAGTAAGCGATTCGCCGATGACAGCGCAGAGATTGAAAGAATAAAGAACGAACCGGTTGCTGAGCAGCAGGAATATGAATATGAATATGAGTACAGACAGGCTCCTGTTAAAAAAAGTCCTGTAAAATCAGTTAAGACGAGCGGCTTCAATATAGATAAAGTGGTTGGTGAAGCAAAGAAAGTATTTGCTTCTTTCGGCAAAAAAGAAGGCGCGCCCAAACGCCGTCTTTCAACATTGACAAAGCTTTACAAAGCGTCTGTAATAATGTTCGCGGCTTCACTTATGCTTTTCGGATTTATAAGTGCTGTTGATAAAAACAAGACCGTTTCCAAAGAAGAAAACCGCAAGCTGGCGGAAAAGCCGAAGTTCTCTTTTTCTTCTCTTTTCAGCGGTGAATATACGGTTGCTTTTGAGAATTTTTATTCAGATAATTTCCCCGCAAGAAATTTCTTTATTTCATGCAACACTAAAATAAGCGATTTGTTTACGAGATTTTCCACCGGAGAAAACGGTGAAGTAGTAGTTCAGACCCAGAAAAAGGATGAAGACTTCGTAGGCGAGGGTGTTGACCTTTTAGGTGACAAGAAACAGCAGAAGGGTATGAAAGAAAATACCGCCGCGGTTACTCCCGACAGCGAGGCTTCAATGCAGGGCTCCGTTCTTATAGCAGGCAACCGTGCCCTTGAGATTTATTATCACAGCGATACAAACGCTCAGAATTATGCGAATCTTATAAACAAAACAGCCAAGGCAATGCCTGAGGGAGTCAGATTCTTCTCAATGCTCTGCCCGACTGCGGTTGAATTCTACGGTACCGCACAGTACAGAGAGGGCGTACATTCTCAGCGTGATTCAATTCAGAAAGTCTATTCACTTTATGATAAAAGTTCAGTTATAACTGTCGACGCGTATTCAAATCTTGTTGACAATGTTAAGGATTATATTTATTTCCGTTCAGACCATCACTGGACTGCGAGAGGCGCATACTGCGGCTACACAGCTTTCTGTGACGTTTCAGGCAACACCGCGCCTGCGCTTACGACATTCTCAACCCGCAGAATTGACGGATTCCTCGGCTCGCTTTATAAAGCGTCTCAGGCAACGGTTCTTAAGAATAATCCCGATTTTGTAGAATGTTTCGATTTAACCGTTGACGCTCAGAATATGGTATATCCAAATCAGTATATGAATGATGGAGACGGTGTTCCCACATACGTTATTGCCAATGAAATCAATGACGGCAATAAGTATCTTGCTTTTATCGCAGGCGACCAGCCTCTTGAAAAAATAACAACGAGCGTTAAAAACGGCAAGAAGATTCTTGTCATCAAAGAATCCTACGGCAACGCTCTTGTACCGTTCCTGTGCAACAATTATGAAGAGGTTTACGTTATTGACCCGCGCTGGATTGATATGAATCTTGCCGATTTTGTTGCAACAAATCAGATTAATGATGTATTGGCAATAAACTATATGTTTGCTATCGGCAATCAGAAGTACTGCAACGCTCTCAGCGCAATGACATATTGATAATATTAAAGTACGGTTGAAGCCGATAAATATTACGGCTTCAGAAAGGCAGTTCTTATGAAAAAAATAATTGCTGTTTTATCAGTGCTTGCTGTGCTGCTGTGCTGCTCATCGTGCAAAAAAGGATGCGCGGATAAGCCTTCCGGTGCGGACGAAAAAAAAGACAGCATTTTCTCAGGCATTTTTTCTGATAAAAAAGAGACGACAACTACCACGACAATGCCTGAGGAGGAAGCGTCTCATTTAGCCGATAAAATAGAAAAAGGCCGTTTTGATTCCTTTGATGAATACAGTGATGATGAAAAGGAAAAGATTAAGGAGTACGTCGAGAAAGACGGCTACAGCCTTGAGTATAACAGTGACGGCTCGGGTACCCTCTCGAATGAGGAGGGGTCATGGTTTGTCGGCAAAGGATGGGTAGACAACGAATATACCAAAGGCATGCCTGCCGTCGATTTCGGAACAGTGACAATGAGTTCTGAAATGGATGAGGGAGGAGAAAAGTACTATATTTTCCTTATCAGAGATACAACTGCCTATAAGGTTCAGGAGTATGTGGAAGCGCTGAAAAATGCGGGCTTCGCTGAAATAGGTGAAAACGAAAGCAGTCCTGATCTCGGTATTGTAACCTTTATCGGTGAAAACAGTGACGGACATCATGTTGAAGCGGCGTATTCAGGAAACGGATTCACGCTTAAGATAGTTTTGAATAAATAGTAAAAAAATGATTAAGATTACAGATTTATATTGAAATATGCGTAACGATATGATATTATTTCACGGAAGTTTAAAAATTGAGGTGTTATTTTGAAGGAGTATATAAAAAGAATTACAACGAACTGCAAAAAATGGGAGCTCGTCTTATGGTGGGTTGTAAGAATCATTCTTGTAGCCGGTACTGTTGAAGAAGCTCTGGGTCTTCTGCCCGAGGGCGTGACCGTTCACGAAACCAAGATTCTGACAATGCTTATAGGCCATATTGTTCTCTCATTCGGATGGGAAATCATGCAGCTCCTGCCCGAAACGCATATGTTCAGACATCTTCCCTCGTATACTCAGGATTTTACAAGCGTATATATCATTCTTACAGCGTTCTTCGGCGCGTATGTTAATTTCTATTATAAAGTATGGTGGTGGGACACAACTCTCCACTTCGTCAGCGGAATACTTCTTGTTTTTGCAGGCTATGTATTCATGAAAGCATATGAAAGCCGCGATAACATTGAGCTTCCCATAGCGGTTGTTATTTTTGCCGCGTTCTGCACATCTTTCATGTTCGGAACACTCTGGGAGTGCTGGGAATTCTCATTCGACCAGCTTGCAATCGGCAAAGAACCTTACGGAGATACACAGCACTGGTCACTTGAGCTGGCAAAGCAGTTAAGCCCTGAAAAAATTGAGCATATGTTCTTCCAGCCCTGGATTGATAAGGCTTCACCTCTTTGGGAGAAGAGATTCGCCCTTATGGACACTATGACAGACGTTGTTGCGAACAGTCTCGGCGCTGTAATTGGCTTTGTTATTCTTAAGCTTGGTCTTCATAAAAAAGAAAAGGCTCAGAAGGCAAACAAAGCGAATCTCGGCATAAAGAAGCAGACTGTAAATAAATAATTATTGTAAAGGCGGCCTTTTGCCGCCTTTTTGCAGGTTTTAGGAGGTGTCAGAATGAAAAGAATAATTTCGCTTATTCTTGCTATGGCAGTTTTTGTCACGGCTTTTTCGTTCTGCGCCGAATCAGAAAACAAAAAGGCAAAGTACGGCGGTTATCCGATTGTTCTTGTGCCGGGGTATGCGTCGGCCTCTCTCTGCTATGATGAGGACGGCGAAACAAAAGCTGCATGGGGATGGGAAATAGGCGATATTATTCCGCCTGTTTTAAAGAGCACCGCCAAAATGCTGAAAGGCGCGACAGCACTTTCCGCTACAGGCGATAATACACTGCTCATTGAATCTGTCGGCGACTGCCTTCTGAATATCCTTGACGCAATGCGCTGTAATCCCGACGGTACAAGCGTTAAAAACGTTCATCCCATACTTTTTGACGCTGAAAAAACCTGCGACAGTTATATGAATAAGCATTATCCAGACGGTGATTACCGTGTTGAGCTTGATATGACACAGGAGCTCGATAAGCTTGTCGGCGAGGAAAACGTGTTTTACTTCAACTGCGATTTCAGAATGAGCGCGGTGGACTGTGCAAATGACCTCGACAGATATATTGACGAGGTAAAAGAATATACGGGAAAAGATAAGGTTAATATTGTTGCAGTCAGCCACGGCGGACTTATCACTGCCACATATCTCGCACTTTATCTTGATAAGAATGACCTTTATAATGTGGTGATGGACGAGCCGGCTCTCACGGGGGCAGGAATAGCCGCAGACATGATGAAGGGCAAATGCGACTTTGATGAAGAGACAATGGTACGCTATCTCGAGTATCATTCAATGTGCGAAACGGATTTCAACTGGGCGGTAAGAGCCCACCAGCTTGGGATACTTGACGATATTATTGAAAAAATCATTCCCTGCGTCAAAGAGGGGATTGTTTACTGGACCAGCATATGGGATTTCATAGCTCCCGATGATTACGAGGAGCTTAAAGCGAAAAATCTTGACCCGATAAAAAGCGCGAAGCTTATCGAGAAGAGCGATTTTGTTCATTATGAAGTAATGGCGAAATACAGAGAGATTTTTGCAAAGGCTCAGCAGTCGGGCGTCAGAGTCAATATTATCGCAGGCTCGGGCAACAGAATTCTCTCCGGTCAGAACGATATTTCTGACGGAATCATTACCGTTAAATCTTCAACGGGTGCCGCCTGCACTGACTTCGGCAAAAGATATTCAGCAGGGTATGTTCAGTCCGCAGTGAAAGACGGCAGGGTTATCTCTCCTTCAATGGATATTGACATCACAAACGGATATCTGCCGAAAAACACGTGGATTGTAAACGGACTTTTCCACGGCATGGAATTCTGGGACGTATATTCAAGAAGCCTGCTCTTCAAACTGCTCCTGACAGAAACGCCCATAGACGTTAACACGTTAAAGGAATATCCGCAGTTTATGGATACCACAAGCGCCACACAGGATGTTTATGCTCAGTTTGACAGCAGCACTCCCGGATTTATATCAGGGCAGGACAGGAAGCTTATTGTCAGAAACTGCTCTGAAACACGCACGGCGTTTGTCCTTTCTGTGAAGTCTGCGGGGGTGAATCTGAAATTTGATATATCAAAGATTTATTCCGTAAAGCCGGGCGAGAGCATAAGCATTCCGTTCAGGGGAAGCCTGCCGCATGGGTATACATACTGCCAGGTGACAGTGAATTATATTATGTCTCTTTCAGTAACGCCTCTCTGCAAAAGAACTCAGACGTTTACAGCGGTGAACGGAGACACTGCGGACAAAGACAGCGGTACTGTTGACGCGGGATTCTCCACAACATTTGACGGACGTATAAAATCGGTTGTGTCTAAGCTCACAGAAAAAGCGGGAATCAAGGAGCTGGCCAATATAATCGTCGATTCCGATACAGAGCGATTTCTTAAATATTTCATATATAAATAATAATAACCCGCTGAAGATGGTAACTTCTTCGGCGGGCTTTCTTTATCTGCGTTTTCTGAACTGTACAGGTGTTATGCCGTGCAGTTTTTTAAATTTTCGGTTAAAATGCTCAACGCTCGGGTATCCTGATTCCGCCGCGATTGATTCAACCGTCATATTCGTGGTTGTCAGCATTCTCTCGGCTTTTTTCATTCTGAATTTCTGCACATTATCACAGAATGTCATGCCCGATTTTTCTTTAATGTACTTTGAAACATACTGCTTTGAAAGGTAGAACTTCTCCGCAACATCACTGAGTGAGACAGTCTCAAAATTATCCTTTATATAATCAAGCATTTCAATTAGTCTCGGGTCTGTGTCTACGCTGAAGCTCTTAACTCTCGGCAGCTGATTCACGGCAACGGTGAGCGCGTTTACAGAGGACTTAATGATATCATCATTTATGCCTACGCCCCAGTAAGCTCCGTCATTGCTTTTAATGCATACATATGACACTGCCTTTGACGCGGAGCCTGTTGTAAGAGCGTGCTCTTCGTATATATCAATATCAAAATCCACATCAAAATATTTTTTAAACGCATTGCTTACTGCATCAAGGCGGCCGTTGCCCTCCGCCTTGACGGTGAAGGTGTTGCCGGAAGAAAGGCGGATAACCGCTTCTGTTTTGGTACCGGCGTCACGGTTGTAATAATTCTTGGGGCAGGTGAAAACAGACGTGTTGTTTATGTATCTGCTTTCAAATCTGCGGTAAACCACCTCGGGGGTTATATCGCCGTCATAGCCTTCGAGTATTTCTGATGATATTTCGGGCTTTAATTTAGCCGGTATCTGAAGTCCGAATCTTTTGTTGAGTATGCTGTTTATTGTGCTCCTGCCCGAAAGACCGTCCGCTCTGATAACATCTGATGAAAAATCTCTGCCGATATCCTCGGGGTTGATTACCAGATAAGGCACATTCCACACGGGACTTTCATTGGCGAGAGCTTTTGATATTTCATTCTGATGCGAATATGAAAATACAGAAAAAGCAGACTCGCCTGAAAAAGGAAGCTTCTCGTATACCTGTATTCCCGTGTATCGCTCAAAATTTTCACAAAGCTGAGGAATATTGCTTAAATCAAGTCTCGGGTCGATACCCTGAGAATATATATTCATTGCAAGATTGACGATATCTGCGTTGCCTGCTCTTTCACCTATTCCGAAGAGTGCGCCCTCAATTCGGCGTACGCCTGCAAGGAGAGCAAGCTCAGCACAGCTGACTGCCGTGCCTCTGTCATTGCACGGTCTGAGGCTGAGGGTAATGCCGCCGCTTCTCAGATCAAGCTTCTCTGCGATTTCTTCAATCATTGACGCGAAAATGTGAGGCATTATGTATTCGCCTACAGGCGCAATGTTGAGAATAATCGGATTGATTCTGTCGGGTTCAAAGATTTCTGCCGCCATGCAGAAAAGCTCAGAAATTTTTTCTGTACCGGTTACCGCAGGGAGCGCAAGAGTGTATTCGGGCGTAAGGTCACCGCGGAAAGCGGCCGCTTTTTCCTTAAGGGCACGAAGTACATCGGCTGTTTTCTTTTTATAATCGGTGAATTCCTCATCAGAACGCAGAAGAATAGTATCCTGAACATTGAGAATTACGTTATTAAGCCCGCTGAGTGCTCTGACTGCGGCATTGACATCGGCTTTCTCTGCTCTGATATTTGTCTGAATCGAAACATCGTCATGTATAAGCCCCTTGTTTCTGAGAGCTCTGACAAACATCTGCCCTGTATGAGCGATGCAGTTGCCCGCGTTTATCTGCCTGATACCGATACCGGTAAGCATTTTGAAGTATTCCTCTTTTTCATACTGAGTCATAACCTCCGCAAGGGCGCAGTTTCCCTCCATTAAATCAATGGCGCACCATACAGGGGGAATATCAATTCTGTTTTTCTCTGACCAGGAAGTCCGCTTTACTTTGATTCGGCCTCCGCTGTATTTGCCTGCGTTTTTCATGGAATCACTCCGGTTTACTCTGAATAGAATTTAAAAGATACGGATTATCTGTTATTAATATCTGCAGGGGTCACGCCTTCGTTCGCCTTTCTGAAGGCTTCTTTTGTGATGAGCTTAACTGTCATGTCACTCTTAAGATTAATGAAGTTTACGCCGTCAAAGGGATATTCGCATTCCTGAGTTATCCATCCGTCGGGGAGATAAAGTCTGCCCTTCATTGTTTCGGGCATGGTTATGCTGATTACAGCTTCGTCTCCGTCCTTATCCCATCTTACAGAGATTATACCTTCGGGTGAATTATGCCAGCCCTCTGCAAATGTGAGAGCGGAAAGGAAGTTGGGGCATATATCCACACGCCTGATGTTATTGCTTTCGGGGTTGAGTCTGATACCTGCAACCGCCTTTATGAACCACGCCGAAACGTCGCCCCAGAAGTGATGATTCATTGAATTGCGTGATTCGGGATAGAAATCCTCCCAGAGGGAAGTCGCGTCATTTTTAAACCAGTAGCCGTATGAGGGGAACGCGGGGCCTGCAATCATTTTATACGCAAGGTCGGCGTAACCGTTATCGCTGAGAACGTGGAAAAGGAATCTGCCTGAAAGGAATCCGCCGTCAAGCAGGTCGTTTGACTGATGAATTACGTTTATAAGGCGCTTTACCGCAAGAGGAGTCTCGCTTTTTTCAAATACGCCGAAATATATAGCCATTGAAAGGGCTGTCTGAGTGTCGCTGAGTACGCTCATCTTATTAAAGTCCACAAGACTGCTTCTTATGGCGTCACGGAATTCAGTGTAAAGTGCTTTCGCAAAATCAGCCTGAGCTTTTTTGCCCAGTTCACTGAAAATGAATGACGCCATATCGCATATCGCCATTGATATAATGGAGTCTGTAACAATCAGCGGACATTTCGGCTCGCCTGCGCCTCGGTTGGGGTGAAGCCAGTCGCCGAGTCCTATGGCGATAAGGCCGTTTTCGTCACGCTTTGCGGAAATGTAGTTGATGTATCTTAATATAGCGTCGGCGTTTTCACTGAGAATATTTTTGTCGCCGCGGTATTTATATGTGAAGTAGGGGAGGAATGTGAGCACGCTGTCCCACATGGGCCCGTTGCCCCACTGATAGCCCCATTCGCCTGTGGGGATTACGCCGGGAAGCTGGCCGTCCTCTTTCATTGCCTTGCGGATATTGCGCAGCCATTCTTTGTAGCTCTTTTCGGGGCTGAGATTAATGAGCACGTGCTCGCTCGAAACTGAAGCATCGCCTGTCCAGCCGTTCTTTTCACGGTGAGGGCAGTCTGTGGGGAAGTAATAGAAGTTGGCAAGGTCTGAAACTCTCGCCGCAGCCTGGATTTTATTGAGCGTTTCGTCTGAGCATACAAAACCGCCCATTTCTTTCAAATCACTGTGAGCTTCAATATATGTCAGCGCGTCTTCTGTCGCTTCCTCATCCTTAAGCCCTGTTACAAGGCAGTAGCGGTAGCCGTGATATGTAAAGTCGGGTATGAATGACTCTTCGCCGCCTTTGCAGATGTATATGTCTCTCTGAGCGTAGAATTCCGGATAGAAGTTGCTGAATGTTCTCGGGTCGACATTGCCTTCGCTGTCAAGAATCTCTGATGTGAAAAATTCAATTCTTCTGCCGGGCTCGGCTCCGCTTATTTTAAATTCAAAAACGCCCGCGGAGTTTACGCCGAAATCATATACAAATCCTTCAAGAGTCTCGGGCTTTTCAAGAGTTTTCCAGTTTTCTTTTCTGTCGGGAACATAATGCTTTATGCCGCCCTTATGGATTGAGACGGGAGCGATTCTTTTAGCCGCTCTGACAGGTTCAGCTTCGCAGAGTCTGAATTCACCTCTCGGAGCTTCGCAGAAATGAGCGCTGCCCCATTCGCTGTCATCAAAGCCGGGCGCGCTCCAGCCGTCCTGCTCCTTAAGAGCGTTGTAAAAAACGCCGCATCTTAAATCATTAAACCATATGGGCGATTCGTTTATCTTAAAGCTTTCGTCAGCCTCAAATTTAATTTCTTCGCCGTTTTCGTATTCACCCTCAAAGCAGAGCGCAAGCTTCGGTGCCGAACGCCATCTGACAAGGTCAAAATCCCATATTCTTCCGCCGGGGCAGTTCTGCATGCCGTTGCCGAGAATAACACCGATAACATTCTGACCTTTTTTAAGCAGGGGAGTGATATCGTATTTATCAAAATAAATTATATGGTCGGGATTGGAAATATACGGGGCAAGCATTCCCTTGGTGATATCCTTGCCGTTGATGTACAGTTTATAAAAGCCGAGTCCTGTTATTGTAACCGAGGCCTCAGCAAGACCATCGTTTATTTCAAAGCTTTTTCTGAAGAGCGGTGCCGGAATATGTTCGAAAAAATCGGTATATTTATATGTTGCTGCAATAAATTTTTCTGAAAAGCTCATTTATAAAACCTCCGTTTTGGTAATAATTAGATTATAAAATGTTTGAATGGAAATTTCAAGAAAAACGAGGTATAATTATATAAATTTATTGATTTTTTTTAATATTTTCATTGACTGAACCGGTTGCCGGTGATAAAATAATCCGGTGAATTACGATGCAGAAGAATAAAAAGGCAAGAGGGAGATAAGATGAAAAAGTTTACGGCATTTATTATAGCGGCTGTTTTGGCCTTCGTATGCTGTTCCTGCGTTTTCCCTGCGAAACCAACTGAAAAAGCCGACGGTGACAGCGTTAAAACAACCGAAAAAATATCGCAGAGCAGCGCTGAAAGCACGCAAGTCGTAACGGAAACCACATCAGAAACCACCACGGAGGTCACTTCGGCAGCCACAACGGAAGTGATATCAACATTATCTGCCGTTACTGCAGCGCAGCCGCAGAGAACTTCGCGTGATATCGAACAGTTCAGAGGCAAAAAGCTGCTTGCAATAACCTTTGACGACGGTCCCTATACTCCTGTTACAATGAGTCTGCTTAACAGACTTGACAAGTATAACGCAAGAGTTACGTTTTTTGTGCTCGGCAGCAGACTTGACGAAAACAGAAGCTACAGAGAGACAATGAAAAGGGCATACGATATGGGCAATCAGATTGCGAGCCATACGTATTCTCACTCAACGCTCACGAAGCTTACGCCCGCACAGCTCAGAACTGAAATTGACAAGGCGAATGCCTCGGTTAAAAATGTTATCGGAGTTGAGCCCGACGCCATACGCCCTCCGTACGGAGCAACAAACAGTACGGTTGAAGAAGCGATGAAAAAGCATATCATCATGTGGAGCATAGATACCCTTGACTGGAAGTCGAGAAACGCTGAGTCCGTATGCAATAATATGGTGAACAGCGCCTTTGACGGCGGTATTGTGTTGCTTCATGATTTGTATCAGACATCTGTTGACGGCGCTGTTAAGGCAATGGAAATTCTTCAGAAACAGGGTTATGCGTTCGTTACCGTTGACGAGCTTGCACAGCTTCGCGGAGTTCAGATGGACACATCCACAAAATATTTTCAGTTTAAGCCTGTGGCTCAATAAAAAAGTCAAAAAAACACTTGCAATCTCAGAATTGCTGTGATATAATTATTCGGCAAAACGCATGCGAGGTGTTTTCTGCACGAAGTTCATTGTGCGAAAATCGCAAAATGTGTGCATTTTAAGCCCCGCAGAGGTACTAAACTTAGGAGGAAAAAGAAATGTCAGTAGTATCAATGAAACAGCTGCTTGAAGCAGGCGTCCATTTCGGACATCAGACCAGAAGATGGAACCCCAAGATGGCTCCCTACATCTTCACAGAGCGTAACGGAATTTACATCATCGACCTTCAGAAAACAGTTAAGAAGCTCGAAGACGCTTATATGTTCGTTCGCGACGTTGCCGCTAACGGTGACGAAATCCTCTTTGTAGGAACAAAGAAGCAGGCTCAGGATTCAGTTAAGGAAGAAGCTATCCGCTGCGGTATGCCCTTCGTTAACGCTCGTTGGCTCGGCGGTATGCTCACCAACTTCAACACAATCCAGAAGAGAATCAAGAGACTTGCACAGCTCAAGACAATGGAATCAGACGGCACATTCGATATGCTCCCCAAGAAGGAAGTTATCAAGCTCAACCTTGAAATCGAAAAGCTCGAGAAGTTCATGGGCGGTATCACAGAGATGAAGAAGCAGCCCGCTGCTATGTTCATCGTTGACCCCAGAAAAGAAAGAATCGCAGTTGCAGAAGCTCACAGACTCGGTATTCCGATTATCGCTATCGTTGACACAAACTGCGACCCCGACGAAATTGACTACGTTATCCCCGGCAATGACGACGCTATCCGTGCCGTTAAGCTTATCGTAGGCGCAATGGCTGACGCTGTTATCGAAGGCAGACAGGGCGAGCAGACAGCTCCCGCTGCTGAAGAAGAAGCAGCAGAAGAAGCAGCTGAATAATTTCGTTTATATACAATAAATCTCAGGAGGTAATTATTATGGCATTTACAGCACAGGACGTTAAGGCTCTTCGTGAAAAGACCGGCGTTGGCATGATGGAATGTAAAAAAGCTCTTGTCGCTTCTGACGGAGATATGGATAAAGCAATCGACTTCCTTAAAGAAAAAGGCCTTGCACAGGCACAGAAGAAGGCAAGCCGTATCGCTGCTGAAGGCGTAGTTCTTGCTTATTATGATGAAGACAAGAAGGTTGGCGTTCTTGTAGAAGTTAACAGCGAAACAGACTTCGTTGCCAAGAACGACAAGTTCACAGGCTTCGTTAAGAGCATCGCAAAGACAATCGTTGCAGAGAATCCCGCAGACGTTGACGCTCTCAACAACACAAAGCTTGTTGACGCTGACAAGACTGTTGAAGAAATGCGTCAGGAACTCGTTCTTGCAATCGGTGAAAACATGAAGGTTCGCCGTTTTGAAAGAGTTGAGGGTATCGTTGCTTCTTATATCCACGGCGGCGGCACAGTTGGCGTTCTTACAATCTTTGATACAGATGACGCTACAGCTGCTAATGACGAGTTCAAGGCTATGGGCAAGAACGTTGCAATGCAGGTTGCAGCTATGAGCCCCGAATATCTCGGCAAAGATGATATTTCAGCTGACGAGCTTGCAAAGATGAAGAACATCATCATCGAAAGCTCACTCAACAAGCCCGAAACACTTCCCAAGCCCATCCTTACAGCTCTCTTTAAGAAAGCTGTTGACGAGAAGCTTTTCAGCGACGAAGATATCGCAGCTTATGAAGAGCAGAAGAACAACAAGTTCCTCTTCAACTTCCTTTCAAAAGAAGCAGTTGCTACTCTTGCTGAGCTCGCAGTTGCAGGCAAAGCTGAGTATGTTGACAACAAGATCTTCGCAGGCGCTACAGACGGTCGTCTTAAGAAGCAGATTAAAGAAATCTGCCTTCTCGAGCAGCCCTTCGTTCGTAACGACCTCTTCGACGGTAATGTTGGCGGATATATCGCAGACGTTGCAAAGAAGCTCGGCGCAGATATCAAGGCTGTTAAGTTCCTTCGCTATGAGAAGGGTGAAGGCCTTCAGAAGAGAGAAGACAACTTCGCTGACGAAGTTGCAAGCATGATGTAATTAATATCATATTTAATTTAAGAGCTGTCGCATTGCGGCGGCTCTTTTTTTGGATTGACACAGATTTTATTTCGTGATAAAATAAATTAATAAATCAAAAAGGAGATATTCGTATGAAAAAGATTTTATCGGTTTTTCTTGCGGTGGTGATGATTGTTACCTGCGCAAGCATCGGCGTTTATGCCGAGAGTGCTTCAAAATACACTGTCGTCAATCCTTACGAAAAGGTTGACTGGAGCACTTATGAAACATATAAAGCCTGCCTTCACTGCCACACCAACGCGTCTGACGGCGAGTGCGACCTCAATGAATGGCTCGGCCTTTATTATGACGCGGGTTACGACATCCTTGCAATTACAGACCACGGCGTTATTACCAACGGCTGGAACAAAGAGCGCAGAACCAACGGCATCTTTAACGGCTTTAAAAAGGTTACTCCTCTCTCTGACGAAGAATATGAGCGCTTAACTAAGGGCACTGACAGAGGCGGCAGAGGCATGACCGATATCAAAGGCGGTATCGAGTGCAACATGGCAGTTGTTTCCAAGACTCACGTTAACGGCTACTGGACCACATACGGCCAGGGTATATGGGGCAAAGAGAACGATTACGAAACAGCTCCGAGAGAAATTGAAAAGTCGGGCGGCTACAGCGTTCTCAATCATGTTGGCGACTGGGTTAACTCAAACAACTACCCCGAGCGCTCGCATAATCCGTTTTATATCAATTATTTCGCGAATATCCTTACAAAATACAAGACCTGCCTTGGTCTTGAAATAATCAACAATACAGATAACTGCACAAGAGCAGACCGTGAGCTCTGGGACGAGCTCCTTCAGGTTGTTATTCCTCAGGGCAGAAATATCTGGGGCTTTGCTGATGATGATTCCGAATACAGAAGCGAGGTCGGCCGTTCATTCGAGCTTTTCCCCCTTGCGGAGAATAACGAAGAGAACGTTAAGCAGGCCATGATTGACGGTTCATTCTTCGCGGCGAGCAGATATCAGAAGAATCCCTCAAGAGAGAATGAATTTGAGGGCGACGGACTTGTTCCGCTTGTTACAAATATCGAGGTTAAGGGCGACACAATTACCGTTGAATGCGATAAGGACAGAGGCTGCGACACATTTGAGTGGGTTGCCGACGGTAAGGTTATCGCCAGCGACAGCACAGGCTCCTGCAAATATACAATCAATCTTAAGGATTATGAGGACGATTTAGGCTGCTACATAAGATTCGTTCTTAAGAGCCCTGCTCACGGCGTAACATATTCACAGCCTTTAGAGCTTCAGTATGAGGGCAGAGTTGACAAGGAAATCCCGACTCACGTTATAGCTCCCGATACTTTCTTCGGTAAAATCTTCTGGGCATGGTATCAGAGACTCAGTATAACACTTGTTGACCTTATCGGCGAGAAGCTCTTTGATGCATTCGGCATTATTCCCAAGGTTGCTAAATAAGGAGGATTATTATGGTAATTTTCAGAGGACTTGTATGGTGCATATGGGCAATATGCGAGGTATTCCGCAATCTGATTTTTTAAATTAATCAAAAACGGGACATATGCGAAAGCGTATGTCCCGTTTTTACAATGTATCATATTGGTTTATCACGAATTATGTGTTATAATATCCCCAATGAACTGAAAGCAGGTGTAATTATGATTATAGAGCATTCCCGCTCAACAGAGGTGCTTAATTTAAAAAAGACAAAGCCGTCAATGGCCTTTGACCCCAATAAAGAAAGCTTTGACGAGTGGCGCGGCAAAGCGAGAGCAAAGCTTTACGAACTGCTCGGGCTTGATAAATACAAAAAAACTGATGACAGATTCAATGTGGAGTATAACCACGAGCACGAAAAATACTATAAGATAAGATTCACTTTTCAGAGTGAAGAGGGGAGCACGGTGCCGTGTAATTTTATTATCCCCAAAAATAAAAACAGCGAAAAGCCGCCTCTGATGATATGTCTTCAGGGTCACGGAACGGGTATGCATATTTCGCTGAGAATCGCAAAATTTGATGTAGATGTGCCGAAGCTCGGCAGCGGTGACAGAGATTTCGCCAAGCAGTGCATCAGCAAGGGCATCTGCGCTCTTACTGTAGAGCAGCGCTGTTTCGGTGAGCGTGGAGGGAACCCGAGACCCGACTGCAAGGGCGCGGCGCTGACCGCTCTTCTCACAGGCAGAACTCTCATCGGCGGCAGAGTGTGGGACATCATGCGTGCCATAGACGTTGTTGAGAAGCATTTCGCTGACGAGTTCGATAAGGATAAAATATACTGCATGGGCAACTCCGGCGGCGGAACAGCGACGTTTTACGCCTCGGCTGTTGAGGACAGAATCGCCGCGGCTATGCCCTCGTGCGCATTCTGCACGTTTCTCAATTCTATTGGCGAGCTTGACCACTGCGCCTGCAACTACGTTCCTCACATAGCGGAGTATTTTGATATGGCGGAGCTTGCGGGAATGTCGGCGCCGAAGCCGCTGGTTGTTGTGTCCGGCGTTGAGGACGGGATATTCCCCATTGAGGGCGCCGCAGGTGAGTTTGAGCGGCTTAAAAAGATTTATTCGGCCGCGGGTGTACCCGACAACTGCGTTCATGTCAAGGGCGCTGAGGGGCACAGATTCTACGCTCCTCAGGGCTGGGCGGCCTTTGAAAAAATCACCGGTAAATAAAAAATAAGCGGTATGACCGTTCCGTTTTTCCGGGAGGCCATACCGTTCTTTTATTTGCTGTATGCTGTCAGGTATCTGCTGAGATATTCGTCTGTAACACGGTTCATTTCTTCACTGCAGTCGGGGTCACTTTCAAGACCGTGGTCCGAGTTCGGGAAGGTGATAAGTGTGTGCTCAACGCCTTTTTCTGTGAGAGCTCTGTCAAGGTCAACAGCGTTTGAATAAGGCACAATGGTGTCCCTCTTTCCGTGACAGATAACCGTCGGAACACAGCTTTCATTTACAAAGTAAAGAGGAGAAACACTTTTCAGAAGCTTCTGAGAATCCTCATCATAGTAGTTTTCGGCGGTGAAATCCTTACCGCACAAATCAGAAAAGATTGTGTTGAACAGCTCTCCTGTCGGCGTTTCGTTTTTAAATATATAAAAATCCGCCGCTTCTTTGGTTGCTATGTCGGTGGGACCGCTCATCTCGACAACCGCCGCCGGCTTTACAGGCGCTTCATCTGCTTTTGTGTATGCGTAAAACAGCGATAAATGAGCTCCGGCGGAGTGACCGGTGAGTAAAACCTTATTGATGTTTATCCCTTTTTCAATGCCCTTTGCTTTTATCGCTTCGAGACAGGCGGTGATATCATCGAGTATGTCAAAACAGTTAACATCATCGCAGGTGTACCTGTAATTCATAGCCGCCGCGACATATCCGCTTTTTGCTCGCCTGCCTAAATCCTTGATGTATGAATTCTTGTCGCCGGCAATCCAGCCGCCGCCGTGAATATAAAGGATAAGGTCAACATCGCCTTTTGCCTTCTTAGGAAACGCGATATCAAATACGTTTCTCTCAGCGTCGCCGTAGCGGAGATTCTTGTATAAATCATATTTTAGTCCGTAGCCGCTGATGCCGAAGAGCGACATGAAAAATATAGCTGTTGCGCTGAAAAAAGCTGTTATTTTGCTTAACATAATCCTTCCTCCAATCACGTTAATAATTGATTTTATCGGGCCGCCGTGTCATCTGTGAAAAGAGACGGGCAGGCTTTTTTATTTCATATTCAAACATTCCGTCTTCTATAAGAGCGTGTACGGAAGTTTTCTCATTTGAGGCGGCAAGCTCAAGAATTTTTCGCGCGTATTCGCTGTTTCTGTTCCAGCCGTCCTCAATGTAATTCCACAAAGGTTCTTTTTCTTTCGCTCTGTTTTTGATAAATTCGGGCGATGCCGTGCTGATTTCGTAGGGCTCTGTGTGATATTCAAAGGTTGACCAGTCGAGCTTGGTCATTCCTTTTATCACAAATCCGCATTTCTCATCCCTGCCGCGCAGAGTGATAAGCTTTTTGGTGAATTCATATGTTTCGTCAAAGCCGTCCGTATTGTTCGGGTCATAGTCGAAGGGGAACGCGCCGCAGTCCTCCCATACGATTCTGACTCTCGGGTCGGTTTTTGCGATAATATCGAGACTCTTTTTAACCGAGGTGGCGTGAAGACCGAATTCAATCTCAATATTGGGCATCCTGCTGAATATTTCGGCAGAGACCGAATTCACAAGACCGACAACGGTTTCGGCGATGCTGATTCCGCCTACCTCCGATAAGTCGGTTTCGGTGAAGGACTGAAAGTATATCCCGTCAGCGCAGATGCTTCTGTATTCCTCAAATTCACTGAGAATGCTTTTCTTAAGCGTGGTAATGCGCCTGTCGCCGATATCTCTGACGTTTTCGCCGCATTTATCCATCCATCCCCAGGAGAAGCCCCATACGACTTTTATGCCGTATCTGTGAGCTTCAGCAAGCACTTCCTCAGCGTTAAGCGGCAGAATGTCATTCCATATGACGATTCTGTTCAGCTGAAGCAGGGACATATTTCTGAAAAACGAGCGGTAATCATATATAACGTGTCCCCACGTCCATATTCCGCGGTCTTTAATCTCCATAAGTTTATCCTTTATTTACCGAAAATGAAGAGAACAAAATTCTTGAGAAAAGCGAGAATTCTCCTGAATACGCTCAGCTGGAATTCCTTGGCGGCGGTGTCGTTAACTCCGTAGCCGGGGATTGTGACGTTTATGTCTGACGGCTCGCTTAAATCCTCAACAATTCCGTCGCAGACATTGTAAAGAACGGACTGGAGAATTGTATCAGCCGCCTGTGAAGCGTAGCCGATTTTTGCCGCTTCGTTGAGCATTGTGTCATAGGGAGCGACGCCGAAGAGCGAACCCATTACTGAGTTGAACGCCTTGGCGGTGTATGTGGTGAAGGTAAGGTTGGTGATTGACCTTATAAGTACAGCCTTGAAGCAGGCGTAGAAAAGCGGGAACTCGGTGTTTCTTATTGACTCAGCCTCGTCGCCGTGATAGAAGCCGTTGAAGAACTTCGCCGCGAGCTGATATACACGCTCATAGTCGCTTTTGGGGATTTCCGTTCCCGAAACCGCCGCGATTTCTTCTATTGAGTCAATCACACCGGGAGTCTTGCCGTCATCATAAATAGGCAGGCTGAGAGCCTCGCCGATGTTTTTCATAATGGAGTCAATTATATTGTAGCCGACAGTGCCGGGGTCCTGCTTGAGAAGCTTGCCTACCTTGCCCGCGGAGCCGATATATCTGTTGAGCCATCTGCATATGCCTGCCTCAAAATATCCGTAGGCATATGAGGGGAAGTCAGTCTCCATAAGCTTAATCTGCTCGTCTGTGAAGCCTTCGGGCAGATATTTTGTGTCGATTTCTGTAACATAGCGGCTTTCTACGTTTATTTCACTGTCGCCGAGGGTTACAACTCTGTAGGCGTTGGGTGATGTGATGAGTGAGCCTGTCTGAATGTCATAAACAGTGTTGCCCGCCTTGCTGTTTGCCATTGAAATATCGTTGGCGTGAAGATGGCCTGTAAATACGAGCTTGATGCCCATGTCGGCAATCTTCTCAGCGATGTCGGCGTAACCGTCAATCATGGGCTGAACGGTGAAGTGGGGCAGGAGGCTGTGGTGCATCATGGCGATAACATTCTTGCCCTGAACCTTTGCCTGAGATGCCTGCTGCTCAATCCAGCTGAGTGTTTCGTCGCTTACTTTGCCGTCATCCTCGCCGTAAATACAGGAGTCAACAGCGAGAAGCCTGTAGTCCTTTGAAAGGTCAACAGCGTATGAAGCGGAGGCGGGGTCGAAGGCGTCAGCGTCATTAAAGCCGAAGTCGGCGTAGATTTTTCTGAATTCGTCAATGTCTATATATTTGTCAAGGTCGTCAGTGTCGCAGTCGTGATTGCCGCAGATGACAAAAATCTGCTTGCCGCTGCGCTTTTCGGCGTTTTTGAGAAGAGCGGCGAATTCAATATGGGACTGCCTTTTGCCGCAGGTGAGGTCACCCGGAATAAGAAGATAGTCGCTGTCAGACTCAACGAAATCGTCGAGCATGCTTCTTATGATTGCTTCACTTTCGTGATTCATCTGACCCTGGAATGTGGCGTGATAAAAATTCTCTGCGTCAATCATTCCCTCGGTGAATTCAACCACAGCGTCGGGACTTCCCACGTCGGAAAGGCACTGATAGTGTGTGTCTGACGCAACGGTGAATTTCAGCTCACCGTCGTCAGCGAATACGCACAGGGGAAGAGATGCCGCCGCGACGGCAAGACAAAGGATTACCGATATTATTTTTATATAACGTTTTTTCATAAACCTACCTCCGATTTTTATACTAATATAATAAATTCAGTTGAGCTTCATTAATAGGATAATAATGCTGTCAATCAGTATTATTATGTTGTTTTCGGTATTGCGTGGGCGTAACTCCTACGTATTTTTTAAACATCCGTGAGAAATAGTTGTAGTCGAATATCCCGACCTTTTCGCTTATGGCTGAGATATGCAGGTCTGTGTTTTTCAGCAGGGTACGGGAGTTGTCTATTCTCGTTTTATTTACATAGTCCACGATTGTCATGCCCGTCTGCGCTTTAAAAAGATGCTGAAGATGAGAGACGCTGATAAAAAACGCGTTTGCCAGAAGCTCAATGTTGATGGGCTCGGCGTAACAGTATTCGATGCGGCTTTTGACGTCTTCAACAATATGTCTGTTTTTATTGAGCGATTCAGTCTCGCCGTCAGACAGAACGGCGTAATCCGAAGCGGCGTAATACAGAAATCTGAAAATCTCGGAATTAAGCAGAAACGCCTGTTCACGGCACTGCCTTTCCGTGGCCTGAGCCGCCCGACGGATAGCCTTTCTGCATTCGTCGTTGTCAGAGATAACATTTTTGAATTTATAGTTTTTTCCGTCCTGCCATCCCTGAATGAAGTCAGGCGGAATAACAAAAACGTAGTATTCGTTTTCTTCAGAGAGGCGGATGCTTTCGTGAACCTCAAAGGGATTGAAAACAACAATGTCACCGTCTGAAACATCAAAAGTCTTTTTGTCGGATTTCAGTGTGAATGTACCTTTGACAAGATAGATTATTTCAAGATATTCGTGCCAGTGACGCCATATTTTTATATGATTTTCAAAGTGATATGTTATGATTTTCAGCGGAGATTTAGGCTGAACCTCATACCGTGCGGTTTCTTTCAAAGCTATCACCACAAAACGCATAAATTTGCACAAAAATCCTGTTTGACAGCGCATTTGTGCTATAAGTCATTATATTACAAATGTATAATAAAATCAAGGAAAAAGGCGAATTTTTCGGAGGTGCATTGCAGGTGAAAAAGATTCTTGTTGCGGGCTGCGGTCACGGCGGACTGACTGCGGCGTACGCCCTCGCAAAAAGCGGATACGATGTTACCGTTCTTGAAAAAAGCAGAAGAGAAGACCTGGGCTATGACTGGCACGACAGCGTCGGCAGGATGCTTTTTAAAGCCTCGGGCTTCCCGGAGCCGGACGAGCCATGCTTCATTCCTCCGGACAGAATGTGCTACTATAATCCTGAGAAGACCGTGAAGGTTGTGCCCGAGATGGGCGTGAGCGAAAGCTACGCCTATATTGACAGGAAATTTCTGATAAATTATCTTATTGACTGCGTTCTTGAGAGCGGAGTTAAGATTGTTTTTGAGGCGGAAATAACCTCGGCGATGTGCTCGGCGCAGAGAGTTGAGGGCGTTAAATATACCGAAAACGGAACGCGGAAAAAATTCTTTGCCGACCTTGTGATTGACGCCTGCGGAATGTTTTCGCCTGTGAGACTTTCTCTGCCCGACAGATTCGGAATAAAAAACAGGGTTGACCGTGACGAGATATTCTACGCGTGGCGCGGATATTTCAATAAAACTTCAGATATTATCACCGACCCCGAGAGTAATATCTATTTCTTCCACTGCGGCACAACGGGAATGGACTGGGCGATAACCAAAGACGGATATATGGATGTGCTCGTCGGCGGATTCGGCGGACTTACCGACTCCGATATTGATAAAGCGCTTAAGGATTTCAGAAGTGAGTACCCTTATATGGGTTCTGAGCTTCTCAGAGGCGGATACATGGACAAAATCCCTCTCGGGAAATCACTGCCCGTTTTTGTTTGCGGCGGATATGCCGCCGTCGGCAACAGCGCATATATGACGGAGCCTCTAAGCGGCTCGGGAATTGATCTGAGCATGCACGCAGGCAAGCTGCTTGCGGATACTGTCATCAGCTCAGATGGCGACTGCTCTGTGAGCAGCCTGTGGAATTACAATTATACATATATTAAAACTCAGTCCGAGAATAGATATATGTCAGCGATTATTAAAGGACTTCTATCAGAGCTCAAAAGTGAGGATATTGATTTCCTTATGGAAAAGCATATCATGACCCAGAAGGAGATTGCGGGTACAGGCGGCGATTATACATATAAGCAGTATCTGGAGAAGCTTAACGTCGTGCGCAGACCGAGACTTTATCTACCTCTTGTTCATATGCTCGGCAAAATCACGCTGATTACTCTGCTGAAGAGGGACTTACCCGAAAAATACAACAAAAAAGCCGTTTCGGCGTGGTCAGCCGAATACGCGAAATTATAAAAAAGGAGCGGAAATTATGTACGACAGATTTAATCCTTTGGAGAGTGCACGTCTTGTGCACCATTATATAACCAATATGGTTGATGAGGAATACGACAACCTTCCTTACTGGCTGCTTCTTCCCAATAAGAAGCCTGCCGAGGCGGCTCACTGCCGTGTTGATGACGCCGAGCTCGTCGGCTCGTGGTATGAGGGACTCGCGAGCGCAATGCAGATGCTCGGAACCGAAGAGGGCGACGAGGTCAAGCAGTCTCTTCGCCGTCATCTTATGAAATCATGGGGTGAGCACGGACTTCGTTTCTGCGAAAAATATCCGTGGACTCATACGGTTCATTCATCCTTCCACGAGATGGGATATATTCTCCCCGCGCTTAACATGATAACTCAGGAATATCCCGATGATGAAGAAAACGAAAAGCGCACAAGCGAGCTTATCAGGGGAATGCGTTCTCTTGTTATTCACAGGAAGGTGCGTACCTTCTGGTCGGGTGACTTTGAGGAGGATGAAGTGATTTACCAATTCCCCAATGACGTTTATCTTAAGGACGGCGGCTTTGACCTGACACGTCACACAGGCAGAGGAGAGCAGGCTATAAGAAACGCCGTCATGCTCCAGGCTCTTGTGAGAAGATATGAGCTCACAGGTGACGAGGTCGCTCTTGACCTTGCAACGGGAATCGCAAATTACGTTCTCGGCCCGTCAAGATATTTTAATTATAAAATGGAATTTTTCGGCCACGTTCATTCTTCCGTATGGTTTGCCTGCGGACTTGTAAAGCTCGGCAGACTTACAGAGAATGAAACCTACATCACAAAGGGCAAGGCGATTTATGATTACGTCCGTTCTCTTTCATCTGATTTCGGCTGGGTTCCCGAGTATGCTCAGTGGCATCCGATGAACGAGGAACACTGCGAAACCTGCTGCATAAGAGACATGATTATCTGCGCTGACGAGCTTATCAAGTGCGGATATTCAGAATACTGGAACGACATGAACCTGTTTATCAGAAATCAGTTCGTTGAGAATCAGGTTAAGTATACAGGCTATGTTGAGTGCGACAATTCTCTTCCCAACGGCAACGGCATCACCTACAAGGATATTGACAAGCGAATGATAGGCGGCTTCACAGGCGGCAGCGAGCCTAACTCAATTTCCCTTACCCGCTTCCGTTCGATTGCCGGCTGCTGCGTCGGTACCGCTCCCGTTGCTCTTAAGACAGCTTGGGACAATGTTGTTACCGAGGAAAACGGCGCGTTCATAGTAAACATTCCCTGCGATAAGGAAACAGACGATATAAAGCTCGAGTCATTCATCCCAGATGAGGGCGAAATTAAAATCACCGCCAAGAAAAAATGCACTGCGGGCTTCAGAATTTACGGCTGGATGGGCGATGATGTTTCATTCAGAATCAACGGCAAAGAAGCTGACGCCGAGATAAATGACGGAAAAGCCTCTTTTGAGCTTTGCGAAAACGATGTGCTTCAGCTTCTCTTCACTATTGAAACTGTCGCGAAAAAAGAGACAGCGAGAGGCACGGAATTCACAGTTTACTGGCGCGGATGCGATGTTGTTGATATGACTCCCAGAGGGGAGCACGTCAGACTTTATCAGCGTGACAGCAATATTCCGAAGTATTATCCGCTGCCCGAGGATGTTGAGTACACAGGCGCGGCGAATATGGGCCCGACTCAGCAGAAGTGAGGCGCTTTTATGAAAATACATACATTGGGCACGGGCGCGGGAACTCAGCCTTATGAAATGTGCCACCACGTCTGCACTGCCGTTGAAACAGAAAAAGGTCTGTATTTTATTGACGCGGGGGAGTGCGGAGCGTACACGGCTCATGTCAACGGAATAAACCTGCTTAAAACGAAGGCGGTGTTTATTACTCACCCTCATATGGACCACGTCGGCGGTCTGGGCAATCTTCTGTGGTATATCAGAAAGGTCGGCATAGTCAATAAGACTCCTCTCACCGAGGACGACAGCATTGAGATTTTTACTCCCTGCGCTGAATCCGTCGAGGGCTTTATGACAGTGCTCAGAAACACGGAGGGCGGTTTTGAGTGCAGAAACAGGCACAATATAAACATCTATACCGACGGTGTTATCTTTGACAACGGCGATATAAGAGTCACCGCGAAGCACACAAATCATATGCCCGAAAAGGACGGCAGATATCAGTCATTCTCGTTCACAGTTGAGTGCGAAAACAAAAAGATTGTTTTCTCGGGTGATATGCGTCTTGAGGATATCGCGGATATCGTACCCGAAAAATGCGACGCGTTTTTTGTTGAAACAGGCCATCATCAGATTGAGAATATCCGTGACGAGCTTGTAAAGAATAAAAAGAACGTGGTCAAGGTAATGTTTACTCACAACGGCAGTTATATTTTTAAGGATTATGACAGCGCTGAGAAGCGTGTTGAAGAAGCGTTCGGCGTTGGCGGCGGAGCTGTCTGCCGTGACGGATGTACATATGAATTCTGAAAAGGGGAGAAACATATGAAAAAATCAGTTTTACCCGTATGTGCCGCATCAGCGGCGGCGTTTCATCTGGGACTCTCATATATTACATACCACGAAATTTTTGAGAGAAGCGCCAATATACCGAGACTTATAAACGAAGCTTCAAAGAAAAAAGCCAAAAAGAAAAATCCCGCGGGAAGCGCAAAAAAAGACCCGCGCTCCGAGTGGATGCACGAGCAGACCTTTACAGAGTATTCACTTAAAAACGAAAGAGGTCAGATGCTTAAGGCGTTTTATCTTGAAGCGGCTCAGAAGAGCAATAAATTCGCTCTGTGCGCTCACGGCTACCGTAATCAGGGCAAGGGCGAGTTCAGATTTATCACTAAATTCTACCACGATAACGGATATAACGTGCTCCTCGTTGACCACGTCGCCGAGGGAGATTCCGAGGGCAAAATCATCAGCTTCGGTCATCATGAAAGCCGTGACATGACTCTGTGGATTCAGTTTATTATTGACCGCTTCGGCGAGGATTCCGAGATTCTTCTTCACGGAATTTCCATGGGCAGCGCGACTGTTCTGCTCCTTGCGGGCAATGAGCAGCTGCCGGAGAATGTTAAATTCGTGATAGCCGACTGCGGATACACAGTACTCAGCGAGCTGTTTGAGACGGTTCTCAAGGTGCCGAAAGCGGTATCGCTTCCGCTGATGAAAACCGTGGATTTGTTCCATGTAATCAAAACAGGCTTTTCATACTACGACATAAAGCCTGTCGAAGCCGTTAAGAACATAAAGCTTCCCGTGCTGTTTGTTCACGGTATTTCCGACGGATTTATCCCTGTGACAATGACAGAAGAGATGTATGACCTCTGCACAGGCGACAAGGATATTCTTCTTGTTGAACACGCCGGTCACACCGCAAGCTACCGCAAAAACAGCGAGGATTACGAAAAGAAAATCTTTGAATTCACTGAGAAATATATGACGGCCGGAGTCGGAGCGAAGGAGTAAATATGAGATACGGAATGTGTACGGGAATTGAGTTCCCGGAAAGAGTAAAAGTGATTAAAGAGGCAGGATTCGATTATATCGAATGCGGCTACTGCAATCTCTCGAGAGCTGATGACGAAGTGTTTGAGGCGTTTAAAAAAGCACTTGAAGATAACAGTATAAAATGTGAAGCGGCCAACGGATTTCTGCCGAAAGACCTGCCGATTATAAACGGCGACAGAGAAAAAATCGCCGCCTATATAGAAAAAGGCATGAAGCGCGGAGCTGAAATCGGACTAAAGAAAATAGTTTTCGGCTCAAGCGGAGCCCGTACGGTTCCCGAGGGCGTAAGCTACGCTGAGGGATTCCGTCAGCTGGGCGAATTCTTAAGAGATACCGTTTCGCCTCTTGCCGAAAAGTACGGTATGATTATTACAACCGAGCCGCTGAGAAAGGACGAGTGCAACATAATCAATACCGTTAAAGAGGGTGTGATGCTTGCCGTTCTTGCGGGCAGAGATAATATATTCAGCCTCGCCGACCTTTACCACATGATAGGCGAGGGCGATACGCTTGACGATGTCAGACAGCTCAGAGGCTCTCTGAAGCACAGCCATATATCATGCCCGTATTCAAAAAAGGGACTGAAGAGAGACTTCCCGTCAGATATTGATGAATACGATTATCAGGGATTTATTGACGCTCTCAAGTTCGCAGGGTGCGATACCTGCTCTGTTGAGGCGCAGTGCATTGATTTTGACTCTGAGACAGTCAAGGCGGGCGAAGTGCTGAAAATGCTGAAATAAGGCAAAACTATAAAAAGGGGCTGCCGCATTTAGATGCAGAAAGCGTTTTCTTCGCTCCGAAGTTGTATGCGATACTGCGAGAGGGCGAAAAAACGCTTAGAAAAGCAAACTATTATCTATTAATTTTTTAATTTCAACCAAAAAGATGGTTTTGAACGGTAATCTACCAATTCAGAACCATCTTTTTATTACTTTATTTTTTTACTTTTCGTTCTGCGTTGAATGCGGCAAACCCTTGTTATCTGTTCATTTTATCCCATAGCGCCGGGCTCGGATTTAATATATCCGTCAGCCTCCTGAGCTTTTTCTGTGAAGCTGTTATTCTTCCACCAGCTCCACACAGCGCTCGCCGCCGTCAGAATGTAAGAGGCAATGCAGGTGAATGTCTCTTCGTCCACTGTTCTGGAAGAGACGCCGAAAATCACCAGCGCCTGATTAACGAGCGCGGCTATGAGAACGGCTGTTCTCACCCATGTGCTTTTGTCAACGCTTTTTAAATTTATTCTGTTCATTTTACCGTCCTTTCAGCTGTTACGATTTCGTCTATCCTGTGGTGAGCGGATTTCACTGAATTCTCAACGCATACCATTCTTTCCACAAGATTGTTGTGCTTCTCCACCTTTTTCTCAAGCTCGGATATTCTGTAGCCCGTCAGCCTGCCCGAGGCGATTATGCCCCCGAGTGTACCTGTGAGAGTGCCGAGAAATGAAATGAGCGTTACGATTATTTCGGTCTTCATTCAGGCCTCCGTGCAGTAGTCAAGGCATATCCAGCCCGAGGGCGTTTTGCCCCAGTTGCCGTTCGCGACCTGCGAAACGGTGCAGACCACGCCTTTAACGTATCCGCTGCATTTATATCCGCATAAAGAGAGTATCTGATTCTGAGCGTTCGAGGTGAACTCGCCGAATGACTTGACCTTATATGATGTACCTGCTCCCGCTCTGACGTTGAGAACGGCTGTGTTCACTCTGTAGTTGCCCGTCTTTTTACTCTGGGGAGCGGTGTATGAGGCGGCAAAAGCCTCCGGGTCCTCATAGGCATCGGTCTTTAAATCCTTGACTCCTAAGTGAAGATGAATTCCCGTAGCCTTACCAGTCATTCCCGTATTGCCCAGCTTTGTTCCCTTCTTCACCTTCTGACCTGTTTTCACCGCGATGCTGTCAAGGTGATAATGAAGCATTTTCTTGCCTGTACGCGGATAGCTTACCCATATGTATTTCGCCCCGTCAGCGGCGACTCCGCAGGAGAGCACCGTACCGTCTTCAACGGCGTACTGGGGAAGCTTTTTGTTGTTCGTGCCGTAATCCGTTCCGCTGTGAAAGGATGATGTTGTACCTGCGGAGGTCGAAATAACATTTCTTTTTCCGTAGGGAGATGTTATGTAGTGCTTTTCGTTATTAAAAATAATATCTGTTATTCTGCTCATCCTACTCCACCACCGCTTTCTCTTATATCTACCGCTTCGGCAACAGGGAACGCGCCTGTTTCATTTGCGCCCGTTCTCACTCTTACAGCGGCGAAATTTGTTGATATTATCGTGCCGGCGGCGTTTATGCCCACAAGGCCTATTTTTAAAAGTCCCGGTCTTTCAAGCGCCTCTTCGGGTATTGTGCAGATATCACTGTCGGTTATCCAGGATATTTCCTCACTGCCGCCAAATGAAAACACAGCTTTTTTTGAATAGCCTGTCCATTCGCTGTCAAATGTAAAAGAGCATTTGTCATAGCTGAAGCCGCCGCTGTTCGGGAAGGCGTTTTCAGTAAATGTAAGCTTGTTGCCGTTAACAGTAAAATTCAATACATTCATGCTGATTCCTCTTTTCTTTTATAATAATTCTGAAGCTTGTAGGCTGTCTCCATTAAATCTCTTTTCTGACTGTAAAGCACCAGCCTTTTCTGCTTTAGTATAAGACTTTTTTTAAAGTCTCTTTTTTTAATGGCTTCTTTAATCTCTCTGTTGCATTTTTTAATTAAAAGGTCTGTGTACTGAGCTGTTTCATAATACTCAAGACCAAGCTGTTCTAATGTTTTAACCATTTAATCTCCCCGTTTCCGTTATTGAACTCAAGAATGATTTTTGTGTCAAAGACTTTGCTGTAAGCTTCGAGCTCAGCCACCGTCGGCACACTGTGTGACTTTTCTTTTTTAATAAGCTCCTTTTCTTTTATGCCCAGTGCCTCGGCCGCAAGCGCCGTTTCGGCTCCGAAGGTCAGTCTTATATTCATAAGCGCTTCGCCAAGACCGCAATCATCTTTTTTCCTTGCTCTGAGAACCGAGCGGGATTCATTTATGATTGCCGGCATAACGTCTGATGACGGCATATTCCTGAAATACATGATAAGAGGCTCAAGATACTCCTTTAAAATTTCCTGCGCCTTTTTCCGTGAGGCGTACACTGATCTTACGGAAATATTCAGCCTTTCTGCCGTTTTATCAGGGGTTATATCGTTAAACCAGAAGTCCTTAAGCGATTCCTTCTGAAATTCGGTAAGTTTATTTTCAATAACATAATCAACCAGCCCGGAAATGCAGACCGTTCTGATTCTGTTAACATATGAATCAATGGTTTCTATACTTTCTTCCGCATCAAACCCGCATTTTCTCATTTCACGGAGCGCAAGCTTTGCCTCCTCAATAAGAATCGAGTTATCTGAAATTGTGTTCATTTATTACCTCCCATAAGATTCTGCCGTTTACAAATAGCACATCTATTATTATAAGAACAAATGTTCTTGTTGTCAATAGTTTTCCTATTATTTTTCTGTAACCTATTGACTTTTTTAATAGAATCACTCATAATATCGTTAACAAGTTCATTCGAGAGGATGTTTTTATGAATATCATCAAATCCCTTAGAATTGAAAAAAATCTGACTCAGACAAAGCTTGCGGAGCTCTGCGGCGTTCATCAGACAGCCGTAAGTCAGTGGGAAAAGGGCCGCACAATGCCCGACACCGAATCGCTCAGAATTCTCTCCGAAATATTCGACACCTCCATTGACACTCTGCTGAGCAACAAAGCTGTTCCTAAAAAGGGAGTCAAAATCCCCGTTCTCGGTTATGTCCGCGCAGGCGTTCCTGTTGAGGCTGTGGAGGAAATTCTCGATTATGAGGAAATATCTCCCCGTCTTGCGGCAAGCGGTCAGTTCTTCGCTCTTTATATAAGAGGGAACAGTATGGAACCGCGCATATGTGAAGGTGACGTTGTAATTGTAAGAAAGCAGTCTGACATCGACAGCGGAGACATCGCTGTTGTTCTTGTTAATTCCATGGACGCGACCGTTAAAAAGGTAATAAAAAACGGCACAGGCATTTCACTTGTACCGTTTAATAAGGACTATTCGGTTATGGATTTTTCAGCGGAGGATATTTCACGTCTGCCTGTATCAATAATCGGCAAGGTTATTGAGCTTCGCAGAAAATTTTAGCTTTTTTATGTAAATTTTTTATCACTTGTATTTTTACCTTATATGTGCAATAATTATATTATATGATATCAGGAGGTATATGTATGAATTCAGTATGCGCTGTTATCCTTGCCGCAGGCGAGGGAACAAGAATGAAATCATCAAAGCCCAAGGTAATGGCTCAGGTACTTTTCAAGCCCATGATAAACTGGGTTATTTCTGCCGCTCAGTGCGGCGGAGTTGAAGACATCTGCGTTGTAACAGGATATAAACACGAAATACTCGAGAATCATCTTGACGGTAAATATAATACGGTGCTTCAGTCTCAGAGACTGGGCACAGGTCACGCGGTTATGCAGGCTGAGGATTTTATATCCGCTCACAAGGGCGGCGACGTGCTGATTTTAAACGGTGACGCTCCGCTTATGGACGCTAAAACCATAAGCGACGCTCTTGAGTTCCACAAATCAAACGGAAACTCCGCAACCGTTATCTCCGCGAGAGTCCCCGATCCTTTCGGCTACGGCAGAATTCTCAGAGACGAAGACGGACTTATTAAAGCTATCGTCGAGCAGAAAGAAGCAACGGAAGAGCAGAAAAAAATTGACGAGGTCAATTCCGGCGCGTACTGGTTCAGCGCCGATAAGCTTCTTGAAGCTCTTGATTTTCTTGCAAAAAATCATACTGATTCAGGCAAAGAATATTATCTCACAGACGCTATTGAAATCATTCTCTCAAAGGGCGGCAAGGCGTCGGCTTTCACAGCTGAGACCTCCGATGTTGTTCTCGGCGCCAATGACAGAGCTCAGCTTTATGATCTTAACGAAATCGCGAGAAAGCAGATTCTTACAAAGCTCATGAAAAGTGGAGTTTCCATACCCTGCATTGACGGAGTCATGATAAGCCCCGACGCCGAAATCGGTCCCGACACTCAGATACTCCCGGGGACAATCATCAAAGGGCGATGCGTTATCGGCTGTGAATGTGAAATCGGGCCCAACAGCCTTATAGAGAATTCCGTTGTTCATGACGGCGTTGAGCTTAACAACACTCAGGTTTACTCATCTGAAATAAAGGCAGGCGCTCATATCGGCCCGTTTGTAAGAATAAGACCCGACTGCATTGTCGGCGAAAACGTAAGGGTAGGCAACTTTGTTGAACTGAAGAACGCGAGAATCGGCGAAAAAACATCCGTTTCTCATCTCTCATATATCGGAGACGCCGAGTTCGGCAAAAACATCAACGTAGGCTGCGGCTGCGCAACCGTAAACTTTAACGGAAGAGACAAAAACAAGACAATCGTCGGTGATAACGCGTTTATCGGCTGCAGCACTTACCTTGTAGCTCCGGTTGAAGTGGGCGACAACGCATTTACCGCGGCAGGCTCTGTTATCACAGAGGATGTACCCGCTGACGCTCTTGCAATCGCCCGTTCAAGGCAGGTTGTAAAAGAAGACTGGGTTAACAAGGTTAAGCCATACAGATGGCAGAAAAAGGAGGAAACCAAATGAATTCCAATATTAAAAGAGCAATTTGCATAGTTGCCGCAGCGGCGGCGTTCACATCAATGTTCGGCTGTACAGTAAACAAAACCTCTAACAAAGACGGTAATGTTCTGAATTACAGCGCTTTGCCCACAGAGAACGGAACAGCTGAGTATTCCTTTAAATTCAAAGACATGGACGGCAAAGAAGTCACTCAGAAAATTGATATTGACATGGAAGAGGTAGACAACATTGAGATTGTCAGCTCGGGTGATATTGCAAGCGATAAATTCCTTAAGGGAATAGCAAAAAATGAGTATCAGATGGATGACAAAACCGCTCAGAAGGTTGCCTCCGATCCCGAAACATACAAGGAATTTCAGTTTATCGAATATGTTCAGAATAAATCCGATAAGACAATGGCTTATAAGGATGTTGCAGTTAAAGATAACGGTAAAAACGGCATATGGATTAAAACCGCTCTTGACGCCGAATACACCATAGCCCCCGGCTCAGTTGCTCCGATATATGTTTTCGGCATTGCGGATATGTCAAAATATACTGAGGATGAGCTCGAAGCTGCCTTCGCCGAAATCAATGTAAAGCTTTTATACACACTCGTCAACAGCGCGCAGGATGATGTTGACTGGGAAGGAACACGTATGAGCGAAATGGATATTCACTAAGAGGTAAAGATGTTTTTTAAGAAAAAGGAATTTTCCTCTTCATCAGCCCCCGAGTTTCTCATTGTCGGGCTGGGCAATCCGGGTGACAAATATGAATACACCCGCCACAACGCAGGCTTTATGACCCTTGACAGACTGTGCGTTGAAGAGGATTTCAGAATAAACAAAATAAAGTTTAAATCTGTCATGGGCGAGGTTAACCTCAGAGGTCACAGGTGTCTTGTAATAAAGCCGCAGACCTTTATGAACAACAGCGGCGAGGCTGTCAGAGATGTCTGCGATTTTTATAAAATCCCTCCCGAAAAAGTCATTGTGATTTATGATGACATTTCTCTTCCTCCCGGCAAGCTGAGAATCCGCAGAAAAGGCTCTGACGGCGGTCACAACGGCATTAAGAGCATAATCTATCATCTGAAGAGCGACGCATTCCCGAGAGTAAAGGTCGGCGTAGGCGCTAAGCCTCATCCCGATTACGACCTTGCGGACTGGGTGCTCTCCACATTCAAAAAAGATGAGTTCGAGCAGCTCAAGGACGCGCTTGTCAACGCCTGCGAAGCGGTAAGACTTATCGCTGACAGCAAAACCGACGAGGCAATGAATAAATTCAACTGACAGAATAAGGGCTGCCGTATTCCGTAAGAAGCGGCAGCCGATACTATGTCACATTCCCAGCGTATTTGAGATTGAGTCAATAAAGTTGCCTGCGTTCTTGGCGGCTTTATTTATCATTTTGCGGTATTTATGGCTTGAGGAGCCCATCATAATGCTGCCCATCGCAGCTGTCGCTCCCCCTGCGAGCATACCGAATCCTACTGTTTTGATAACAGATGATGTTTTTTTCTGCATTATTTATTCCTCCATAATCTTTTTGATTAGTATCTGAATAAAAATGCCGAATATACCCTTAAAGTGAAAGAAGATTTAAAAATGTCTGTACTGAATATTGTACTGGTTGAACCGGAAATCCCGCAGAATACCGGCAACATTGCGCGCACCTGCGCCGCCACAGGCGCAAGGCTCCATATAATCGAGCCTATGGGCTTTAAAATTGACGACAAAAAATTAAAGCGTGCCGGTCTTGATTACTGGCATCTGCTTGATATTACATACTATAAAAATCTTGACGATTTTTTTGAAAAGAATCAGAACGGAAGCTATTATTATTTCACCACAAAGGCTCTCAACAGATATTCCGATGTAAAGTATGAAGATAACTCCTATCTCTTTTTCGGTAAAGAAACAAAGGGCCTGCCCGAGGAGCTTTTGTATAACAACAAAGAGCGCTGTGTCAGAATCCCCATGATAAACGATTCAGCCGCAAGGAGTCTTAATCTTTCCAATTCCGTAGCGATTGCCGTTTACGAGACTCTCCGTCAGTGGGATTTTCCCGAGCTGCTCTGTGAAGGCAGACTGACGAAATATGACTGGAACGAATAAATAACTGTTGAAATTTAAATTATTGTATGATAAAATACATCTTGGAGGCGATATTATGGGATACTGGTTCTGTATGCTTGTAATTGTACTTATTATTCCGATTCTTATGATTGTTTTCGGTCAGTATTTTTATAAAAACGGTGCACCTGAAAATATAAACACTCTTTTCGGTTACCGTACCCAGCGTTCGAAGCAGACATGGGATACATGGACATTCGCTCACAGAGAGCTTGCGAAGCTGTGGAAACTTATCGGTCTTATCCTTATTCCCGTTTCCGCCGGTGTCTTTGCTCTTACAATTAAAAGAACCGTTGACGAAATAAGCATTTATGCTATCCTCATCATGCTTCTTCAGGTTATCGCCATAGTCGTTTCAATTTTCCTTATTGAAGGCAAGCTCAAAAAGAATTTCAACGAGCGCGGAGAGAGAACAGAAGAATCTCTTGCCGCCGAAGAAGCCGCTCTCGCAGCGAAAGAACAGAAAGAAGCGGCAAAGGCTGAGAAAAAAGGCAAGAAAGAAAAGAAATCCGAATAAAGCGCAACGGCTGAAAGCTTAAAACTTTCAGCCGTTTATTGTTTTATAAATTCAGTTCTTTTTTCAGTATGGCGGTCAGATTGTCCGCTATTTTTTTATGTCCGTCACGCAGAGGATGAAGCGGTTCAAGAGGCACCCATCCGTCTGAGTCAATATAAAGAATATCGCATCCGTTTTTCTGAGAATAATCTCTGATAAACTCTCCCAGCTCTTTATGATACGCTCCGCAGAAGGCGCTGAGCGAAATCAGCTTTGAGTCGGGATTTATCTCTCTGATTGTATCAAGAAGTTTTCCGTATTCCTCAAGATATTTTTCCGCTCCTGCTCCCCTGTCATTGGCGCCGTGATTGATTAAAATATAATCGGGAGAAGAATACTCGACTTTATGGTCCTCAAAGCAGTATGGATAACAGTCCGCGGCCTTAAGCGTTCCGCCGCAGCCGCCGTGAGTAACGCCCACAGCACCGTAGCCCATAACAAGAGGAATCAGATTCAGATTTTTCGCCGTCAGATACGCGTATGTAGCGGTTGCGTCATCCTGGAAAGGTCTGTTGTACTGGTCATTTGTCTTGTCGGGATTCTTTTCGCAGTCAATGAGAACGCCCTCGGTAATGGAGTCGCCCACAAACTCGATAGTCTTTCTCGTGTCTGGAGCAACTTTCTCTATACCGTCAGCCTCAAAGCCTTTGAATGCCAGCTTACCTACAAGGGGCAGATGCCATCTGTGATGCATCTCCACATTGCCTTTGTATGTAACGGTTACACAGTGAACGCCGTATTCTTTTGTTTCAATGCGGATATACTCCTCAGCCGAAGCCTCGGTTCTGCATCCGCCGTCAACCTCAATCCACACATGGCCGTAAGGGTGAGCGTTCCAGCGTGTATTAAACGAGAGCACGGCGCTGTCGCCCTTAAAGGCAAATCTGAAATACGCTCCGGGAGTTGTGGCGCACATGGAGTCCTCATACTCGCTCCATCTGCCGGTAAATTCTATTCCGCTTTTATAATCAAAAAACATAATCAGACATCCTTTACAATTCTGAATTCGCTTACTAAAAATCCCCTCGTCGGCTCAGTGATAAGAGCAGAGATTTTTCCGTCTGCCGTAAGCTCAGCGGGAATCCTGTAAACAGCCGGTATAAACCCGTCGGGAAGAAGGCTCTGCATTTCTTCGTCAGTTTCGTCCGCATAAGGCACACCGTGATATATTTCTCTGCCGTTTATAACAACACTGAAATCAACAGCGTTCTCTTTGAATTTACGGCTGCAGTATGTAACCTCGAGAATATAGTCAGTATCCTTTTCAACGTCAAAATCAAAACGCAGGCTGTAGTGGTCATAAACATTCACAAGGCACATAGGATAGGTTCCGTCATTTTTCGGTGAGTCGCCCTCGAAATCCATATAGTACTCGCCGACCTGAGGAGTGAGCTTATCCACTCCGTCGAGAGCGAATGAGAAATAGATTTCTCCGTCAGAAACATCATTTCTCTTAATAAGCTTTGCAAGCTTTTCTTTGTCAGCGCCCTCTTCGATTCTCTTAAGGAGATATTTTCTGTCGGTTACGCATCTGTCGATAGTGTCGAGCGTACAGCCTCTGTCCCACGCCTTGCCGAAATAATGCTCAACATCAAGCTGCATGCCGATAAGTCTGTTGAGGTCGGCTCCGTGCTTGTCAATGCTCTGACGCAGGTTCGTGTATTCTTCGTCAAAATCGGTCAGAAGTATTTCTTTTGCTTTTTCAATATCACCTGCAAAAATCTTTTCGCAGGCTTTCTTTACAAGCTCCGTCTCAAAAATAAATCTTCTTCTGACAAGGGCGTCGCATTCCGCTCTGAAAAGGCACATGATATATCTGAAATTCTCATTGATTTCGGGTGTATCTTCGCCGATTTTCTTAAGCTCCGCAAGAGTCTTCTCTATACCCTCATTTTCTGCGGGAGCTCCCTGCCAGTTCTGCTCGAGAGCCGCGATAAGTCCTGCGAGCTTCTCCGCGTCGGCTTCCCACATATACATTCTCGCGTAGTCCTCAAGCACATCTTTAACTTCAACCGATGAATCGAAATCATCAGCACTCATCATGATTTTATTAACATCATCGTTTATGCCGTCAGAGTATGAAACACTGCCGCAGAGATACTCTTTTGTAATCTCATGAAGACGCTTGTATTCATACGGTCTCGGGTTGATGCTCTCTCTGCTGAGCGTGCAGGCAAAGGCGTAATCCCAGTCATTCTTTTCGAAGTGAACGGGATATTCGCATCTTACATTATGAGTAACATCGGGATAAAATCTTATGGGATATCTCTCGGGCACACACTCTCTGAGCACGGGCAGAGTCATGGCGTGATTGGGTCCGTAAATAACGCCGTCAAGAAAATCGGGGCATTTTTTAACTTCCTCAGCGAATTTCTCTCCCCAGTCCTCATACTCGTGAGGAGCCTGAGCGGAAATCCATATTTTTAAATCGGGGTGATATTTCCTTACCGCTTCCTTAATCTTTCTGCATCTCTCAAAAAGCTGCGCCGGCATAAGGTCGCCGGGGTCGCCGCCGGGTACAAAAAGGCAGTCAAGCTTCGTGAGCTTTGAATACGCCTCAACCGCGAGACGGACAGCCTCATCGTCGTCTCTGCTTTTTTCTTCCGGATGCCACGATGACATATCAAGGTCAAGCTCTCTGCTTATCTCTGATGTAACGGCAAGCATTTCGTTGCCGCTCATTTTCATAAATGAGTTCTTCTCACTCTCGTCGCCCGGTATTCCCTCATAGACATTCGCGCCGAAAGCCATAATGTCAAGGAAATATCTGCGGTACTGCTCCGCGTCCCAGTTTTCATATGTATTATTAGTGTCGCGGTAGCCTATCTGATGACCTCTGACAGGCATTTCGGGCTCATACTCTCCGCAGATGTCGCAGACGGTTTTAATCCTACCGTTTTTGAATTCGCTCTTTCTCAGAAAGAGTGAATACGCATAAATAAGGCCTCTGAGTCTGTGAGCCGAGAACTCATATCCGTCACCGTTCCTGCATACGCTGAAAGCCTCTGATTCAGACGCTTCTGTTATTTTAAATGAAAATGCCGCGTCTGAATCTTCCGAAATAGCATAATCGTCCCCTGTTCTTCGTTTCATTTCGCAGGCGAAAAGCTCCGCCGCTTTTTTTGAAACAGAATCTGCCGCAAAAATATTTTTATTAAAAGTCATACAATCACAACCTTGAAAAAATTTCGATAATATTGTAACATAATAAAAGAGCAGTTACAATAGGAGAGTTATTATGACAGAAAAAATAATTGAAAGAAATATCTGGGACGTTCTCAGCGAGACAAGCCTGCCGATAATACTTTACGGCATGGGCAACGGTGCCGATATGGTTATTGACGAGCTGGAGCGCCGAGGAATTGAATTCGCCGATATTTTCGCCGGCGACGCTTTTGTAAGAGGTCAGCTTTTCCACGGGAAAAGAGTTAAAAAATACTCTGAAATCTGTGAGGAATACGATGACTTTTTTGTTGTGATGTGCTTTGCCGTTCACGATGACGAGACTATAGAATTCATTAAAAGAATCGATTCAGAGCATCCCTTTGCCGCGCCGAACGTACCGATTGTCGACGACGGAATTTTCACAAGAGAGTTTATCGCCGAGCACGATGAGGAATTTGACAGAGCCTATTCAATGCTCGCCGACGAAGAATCAAAAAGGAATTATATAAACATACTCAACTTTAAGGTCAGCGGAAAAATTCAGTATCTTTTTGACTCCGAAAAAGATAAATCCGCGGTTTACAAAGATGTGTTACAGCTCGGCGAGAACGAAATTTTCACCGACCTCGGCGCATATGACGGCGATACGGTAAGAGAGTTCTGCGAGTTTACAGGTGAAAAATACAAAAAAATAATTGCTCTCGAAGCGGACGAAAAAAATTACAGAAAGCTTATTAAAAGCACAGAAAATCTTCATGATTTTTCCGCGTACAATCTCGCGGCGTGGGATAAAAAAGAAACCCTCCTTTTTGAAAAAAAGAAGGGTAGAAACTCAAAGCTTTCATCGCAGGGAAATGTGGAGATTCAGGCAGCGGACATCGACTCGCTGATAAAAGAAAAAATCACCGTGCTGAAAATGGATATCGAGGGCAGCGAGGAAAAAGCCATAACCGGAGCCGCGGAAACAATCAGAAAATACCGTCCGAAACTGTATGTCTGCTCCTATCACCGCAACAGTGATATGTATGCACTGCCGATTCTGATCAATTCCATCTGCGAAGATTATAAATTTTATTTCTATCATCACAGATATATCCCGGCGTGGGAATCGAATTTTTATGCGGTAATTAAAAAATAATAAACATATTGTAAAAATTTATCGCTTATGCTATAATATTTTTTGAGGTGTTGTCAATGGCAAATCCCAAAAGCAAGGTTCTGCCGCAGATTGTAAATGTTTATCTGTTCGTGCTGGTGGCTTACAGTGCCGACGTTTTTGTCGAAATATTCCAGGGCGACAAAACAATTTTCGGAACAAATCTTTACGGCAGCGTTGTAGCTATCATATGCATTTTCATTGCATGCGTATTAAATAAAAAAGACATTAAAGCATACGGCTTTAATCTTAAGCCCAAAAGAATACTGAAAGGTCTGTATAAAGGCGCGATATTCTCTCTTGTGCCTACAGCCATAGTCGCAGGCATTTTCAGCCTTATATATGCCGCCTTTGATGTTGAATGGGCAAAGGTTTCTTTTGCCCCGCCGAATATCGACTGCTCCAACGGAGTCGGAATACCCAAAGCCACTCTGGTTTACGCTCTTACACTTATTGTCAGCGTTTACATGAAAGAGCAGTTTTTCAGAGGCTACGCCATGCGGAGCGCGCGCCCCGTATATCAGTTCTTTGACGCCAATCTGATTCAGGCTTTTTTATACGTTCCCCTTCCGCTTATCAATCATTTCCGTGATATATTTTTCATAAAAAAAGACGAGACTCTTCCCCCGATATCGCTTTTAATAGCGATTGCCGTATTTTATCTGATTCATGAATTCCTGACAGCGATAAAATGGGGACTTCTCGTACGCGTAAGCAAAGATTTGTGGCTTGTATTTTTTGACCATTACTTCTATAATCTCATTGCATTTTCTCTTTTCTTCTCACAGAGCAAAATTACAAATTACGGCATAATGGTCAAGCTTCTGCTCGTTCAGCTTATATCGTTCGCGATGGTATGGTTTTATTATAAAAAGAAGCGTGCGAAAAAAGAAAAGATGCGTCTTCAGAAAGAGCTTTCCGATATCGAAGGCAGACAGAAAATCGAGCGCGGCGAGGAGCATTTCAAAGGCGCTGACAAAATCAATGAAAAGAACGCCAAAGCAAACGAAGACCTTCTTGAAAGCTTCTCTCACGAGGATCTGCAGAAAAAAATCAACAGCTTCTCAGATGCAAATCTTTACCGTCACCGTCACATCTCCTCAACTCCCGAGGACTATAAGGACGAAAACCTCGTTGACCTGCGTGATATAAACGTTAATGATTTCTACCGTGAATACGCGAAAGAAAAAGAACGCAGAACCCAAAGCGATAAAGAAAGCGTTTCAAAGCAAATAAATTCAACAACAGACTCAGAATAAAAAGAACGGAATATGTACCGGTCAGGCGCATATTCCGTTCTTTATTTATCTCATTGCCACATAACAGTATACTGCTCCGGCCTCATTGAGAAAAGCGGTTGAATTGTCGAAATTCGTTCTCATAATCTTAAACCCGTTTGCCAGCACCGATATACCCTGAGTATAATAATTTCCCGCGCTGACGGCAAACTGCGGATAGATTTTCTGCACACTGAAATCAACTGTAACAGGCTCGCTGTCAGAACGCATTACAATTAAAAATTTCGGCTTGAATCCCAGCTCCATCGTACGGTTGGCAGAGCCGTTTCCGAAATAATAGCCTGTAAGAAAAGGAGAGTTCCATTTCTCTTTCTCTTCCGACGTTACGTGAATCTCATCATTTCTTATGTGTGAGCCGCAAAGCAGCTCTTTATCAAGAAATGTGCAGTAGTTGTCTTCGTTCTCCTCGGCGGGGCAGAAATCCGCACTGATTCTGAAGCCGCCTGTAAGCACAAGCGCGCTTGTGTTTCTGTCAGACTGAATATCTCCGCATTCAGACTCAATAATGTTAAGGTCTGTATTAAACGTCAGTTCATCTATAACCTTTGTAAAAATATCATGACACGCGGAGCCGCCGTATGAAAACGGAACACAGATGCTGAGTCTTGCATGGATATCCGCCGTACGGCAGTATTCCTGGCGCTCAAGAACCCCGTCGGAATTCTCCGTAAACTTATCGACTATTTTAAGCTCCTGAACGCCTACGGCAACAATGGCTTTCTTAAGCGGCACCGCTTTATTTATAGGAGGAAATTCAGTAAAAAAATATATATCCGAAAGCGATTCGCGTTCAGAAAGCCATTCCACTATGCTTGAAGGGAGTGCAACTATAGAGTCCATTATTCCACCTCCACAATTTCTCTTATTATCGCCCAGATGTATATCGGGGTATTGGAATAATATACCTTTTCCGCTCGGTCGATTGTATATTTAACTCCGTCTGCTTCCACAAAGCCAGTTGACAGGTCAAAGTTTGTAAGGTCATGCTCCGGCGGACCGATATAAAGATATTTGCCCTGATTATCAAAACCGATAACAGTATAAACGCCGTCAAGATACATTTTATTTTTATATCTGAGCGGCTGAATGAAGCCGTGAAATATCTGCGAATACCATCCGTCTTCACGTCTGAGTCTTATTTCTCTTCCGAAGCGGCGGAACATTTCGTCAATATTCAAAGAGCTCATATATCAACCTTTCCGGCAAAGAAACCGGTGTCCTTAAGCAAAGGAACCAGCTTTTTTCTTTCCCTTTCATACAGACTCTGCGCGGCCTCAATTTTCCCGTCTGCTTCACCGTTATCCTGAGTAACACTCAGGTCACCTGCTTTAAACGAAGTTATGCCTGCCTGAGCGGCGGCTTTTTCTTTTATGCAGAGCTTGTAAAATGCATCTGCCGCAGCCGCGCTTATTATTCTCTGGTCATTGATGTCAGCGTCTTCTCTGATTTCTTTAAGCAGTGAATCAAAGCACTGCCTGCACAAATCCGTTACAGCCTGATTTTCTGTTTCGCTTACAACAGTCAGCCGCTTAAGCGCGTCCAAAACATCAAGCTCGTTTACCATTCTGCGCCAGCTTCCAGTGCCATGACGCCGCTTGCATCCTCAAAGATTTTGGCGAAACCGTCAATAGAAGTGATAACTACCTCTTCAAGCTGATGGTCAATAATCTTGCCGTATTCAACCTCAATATCGCCTACCTTAAGATGCTCAAGCGCGAAGTTTTTGTCAAGGCCTACAATGGCTGACTCGGGAACAAGGCCCTTTGCAGAGATAAGCTCTGCGCCGAGGGGAGAAATGAGCTTGCCTGTGCCGTGGAAATCAAGACCCGCGGCAGCGTCTCTGAATTCGTCCATTTTAACAAGCGTTGACGCTACAGTGGGTGTTGTGATAAGAGTTGTCATCTTGTAGGGTGAAAAACCCGCCCAGAAATCAACAAGATTGTTGAAGGTAATGCTGTTTACTTCTTTAACTGTTGCCGCATTTGTTCCGTCTTCATCGTCGCCCTCATAAATTGTTCTCATGGCGTCGGCTGTGATGTTATGAGCCATAACGTTGCCGATTTTCTTAAGAGCAACGGCAACAACGTCAAGGCGCTGGAAGCGGATTGCGTCATATGAAGCTGAGAAAAGCTTGCCGCGCTTGCGGAGACTGACAAGACGGTCGCCGATAGTGTAGCTTGCGGCAGGTACTTCCGCGCCTTCAGCAAGAGATGTCCAGATAACTCTCTTCTGAGCGTCTGTTTTTGAGTCAAAGTCAAGCTTGAAATCAACGGCTCTGTAGTCCATTGAATCCACGTTTGTAGTTGTAGCGACTATGCTTTTGAGATAATTCGCTTCGTCAATGCCGCAGCGGATAACTCTTGTAAGGTATTCTGGGAAAAGAACTGCCGCGTCTGAGGTCTGGAAGAATTTGCCTACAACGCTGCTGTCGGGACCCGATACCTTTATGTCGAATCTTTTAAGCTGACGCTGAAACGCGTCAAGCCCCTCAAGAGAAGTGCCCTTATAATTTTCCGAAGGGTCAACCTCCTCGAGCATCTGTGTGAATGAGCGGCCGTTGCCGTACATTCCTTTTTCGAGTCTTATATTATCAAATGACATTAAAAATCCTCCTGATTAAAAAATAAATTCATTGTTGTCTTTCGGTTCCGGATTCTCACTGAAGCTTACAAGCTGAGGCTCCAGCGGCATAAGCTTTGCCGCCTTTGATACAAGAGACTCCTTAAGGCTCTTAAGCTCGCTTATATCAAGAGAAGCGCACATCTTCTCTATTGACGCTGTGTCCACATCATCCAGAACCATCGCAGAATATTTAATAATCTGCGAAGTAATATCGTTTTTGTATTCTCTGCCCAGAGCGGCTTCCTTTTCGAGCTTTGTCAGCTTTTCGCCCATCTTTTTGGAAAGCACGCTGTCTATCAGGATTTCACGTCCTGATTTCATTGCCTTTTCGCATTCAAAAAATGTCTTCGCAATCTTTCTTTTTTCAAAGCCCTTTGCCACACCTGCGCCGGGCTGAGCCGGAACAGCCACAAAAGACCATTCATATGCGTCTCTTGGGCCGCCGAGTATGCAGTAGCAAAGCTTGCCGTCGTATTCCGCGCCCTTGACATGAGAGCATTTTTCGCTTCTGATATCGTTTCCGCATATGGAGCAGGTATAGTTTTCCATTCCGCAGCACACACTGACCTCTTTTAAAATACCGGCGTTGATTTTCTCCATAAAAGCGGCATTATCATTATTTTTCGGCATGTACGCCTTAGCTCTGAGAGCTTTATACGGCTTGCCGTAAGAGGTCTGCCTGTCCTTCACTGTTATCACCTGAGCGGAGTAAATTCTCGCCGCCTGATTTTTGCTTGAATGAACATGGTCAAATATCCCCGTCACGCCTGTAAAAAGCTCGCTGAGCTTTTCAAGAGCGGAATCCTCAAAGCAGTCGCCGTCACGGTCGATTTCATTGTCGCAAAGATTAACGCTGAACGTAAAAACCTCGTCAGCCGAAAGCTCTTTATATGTAAATCTGTTTATCATTGCAAGCTCCTGCGCGGTAACAAAATCCGCTCGGAGCTGTGGATTGCTGTTTTCAGCCATTGTTTTCTCCTTTCAGTTCGTTTTCTATTTTCATTCTCTGCGCGTCGTAAAGTCTCGCCTTGCTCAGCTCGACCTCATCCTGAAGCGTAATATCGTCCCATATCACCTTAGGCCTGTCTGAAATGCCGCTGAGCTTAAGGAATGTATTGCAGATTCTGAGTATCACAGGCGTGAGTATGCGTCTGTACGCCTCAAGCTCGCTTGTGAGAAGGTCAGCCTGCTGACTTGACATTCTCTCTGTTGACGACCAGGTAAGGCCGAGCATGAACGGAGGAATTCCCGTCTTTGCCACTATCTGCTCAAGCATGAGCCTTGCAGGCACCTCACAGTCAAGTATCTGATTGTCCGCGCCGATAGCCTTGATATTGACGTCGCCCACGGCTATAAAATCTCTGACAGGGCCGCCCGTTTTCATGGCTTCGCCCCATTCCTTTGCTATCTGCTGAGCACGTTCACCGGCGTAAGCCTTGTCCATCATATCGTTCTGAGGCTTATATGTGACAGCGTATCTCACGTTTCCGGCACGCTCCCAGTTCTCGCCGATGGTTGTGAAAATCTTCGTGATTATTCCGCTTACAAAAGGCAGGCCCTTAAGCAGTGAAACGCCGTGAATATCGTCACCCTCGGGATTAAGCACCGAGAGCAGTACAAGATTCTGATATTTCACAGGCTGAACAGGGCCGGGAAATCCCGTACAGACAAGAGTTTTCATTCCGTCATCGCTCTTTTTGAGCTCGATATTTCTTAAATCCGCGTTAAAAAGAGCCGCGAGATTTCCTCTTTTATCTGTAACCATTTCTCCCACAGCCGTCCCGTAGGTGAGCAGCTGCTCGAAGTATGACGATATAAACTCATATATTCCGTATCTGTTTGAGCCTACGGGAACGGTTTCGAAGAAGCTGTTTATTATTTCCGTGTTTTTCTCGTCCGTGCATTCGATTCTGAATCCCACGGTAAGGCGCACCAGTTTATATATAGCCGCGTCGATAACAGGTATCGCTTCTCTGAGTCCGCGGTAAAGGTTTGTATGTCCGTTTGTCAGCGGAACATAGCCGTTTAAAAAGTTGAACGGATTGGGCTTGTATGTCTGGGGCACAGCTGCCGCCGCTTTGGTTTCCTGCAGTTTTTTCAAAAGTCCCAATGCTGTTTCTCCTTTCTGTCCACACTCAGAGCGATAAAATCATCGCTTCGCCTGTTCATCACCGTGGAGACAAAATATCTCATGTCGTCCATGGCGTGGTCATTTTCTTTTACAGGCGCGTCGCGCGATGATTTATCGTCCCATCTGTAAAGTGAAAATTCTCTTAATAAATCCCTGCATACAGGGGAAATATAAATCTCTTTTTTCTTAAGAGCGTCAGACACCTGCCGTATGCCGTCAACCACATCGTTCTTTGCGGGAATGACCTTGTATCTGTTCTCACGTCGCAGGCACTGAATAAAGCTTGCCGCTGAGGGGTCAACAATTATCGCTTCGATTTTTCTGTCACCGATAAGTTCCTCAATCGCGAGGCGGTGCTCATAATCCGTTCTCTGCTCACCCATTTTGCGAGAATCATAGTAGTATTCGTCTATTCTGTACCATTTGCCGCTGTAAAGTCCCCACAGACCGGCCGAACAGGGGTTCACCGTTCCGTAGTCGCACGAGACATAATACTCATCCGCCTCACCCTCGGGCTGGGCTCTGACGTGAATATCATAGCTGAACATCGGGTAAACGCTGCCGTGAGCGGCAACCCATTTACCCTCTACAAAACGCTGATAAAACGCTCCCGAATAAAGAGATTCATAACGCTTTCTTATACCGGGTGTCAACCCCGGATTATCCTCCATTGTAAAATGAAGATAAAGGCAGTTTTTCTCCTCATGCTTCTTAATCCATTCCTTATAGAACCAGTGCATGGGATGCTCCGGATTGCAGTTGAACCAGAGACGGGATTTTTCAAGTGAGCATCTCGCAATAGCCTGCTCAACAAACGAGCGAGGCATAAGAGCCACCTCATCAAGAAGAATTCCGCCCAGAGTCATGCCCTGTATAAGAGAAGCGGAGCCCTCATCCTTTCCTCCGAAAAGATAAAAGCGGTTTGTTCTGTTTCCGTTTGAGATTTCAACAACATTTTTCGACATTCTCTCTTTCACGTCAAAACCCATGGAGGTAAGCAACGGCTTTACAGGCACAATTAAATTTCTTTTTAATGACGCTATTGTTTTGCCGCAAACAGCGAATGAGGTGTCGTTAAAATCATAAAAGGACCAGATGATAAATGAAAGTGAGGTGCATACGGTTTTCCCCGAGCGTACCGCTCCGTCGCATATTATTGCGTCCTTGTCTCTGTACGGTGAGCTTTTGCTCCACCAGCTGAGGACGGTAAGCTGTTTTTTCGAGAAGCTTTCAAAGCATGCCGCTGTGCTATTACGCATCAAAGCTCTCCTTTAATGCAGCGGCGCTTTTTTCTATGGCGTCATAAAATGCCGGAGCATCATCTCTGCCGTCAGAGGCGGTCAGCTCCTGAAGCTTTTCCAGCGCTTTAAGGCGGTCAAAGAATTTTATCTCCATTCCCCCGCCCTTGGGCCTTTTTATTTCGGCCACATTCGCAAGGTCAAGCTTTTCGATTTCCTCAGGGGCGAATTCATCTCTGCCCGAAATGAGCAGAGAAAAAGCGTCGGCCGCCGAGCCGAAGGCCAGCTTGCGGTAACCGCTTACCACCTCTCTGAGGGACACGGGCATTACGGAATCTATTCTTTCAATTTCCGATTGAATATCAGTTCTGCTCATAAGCTTCGCAGCAGCTTTCTCCGTAAATATTCCGTAACCCGCGTTTGCCGCCGCCGTGCGCGGACTTCTGCTCCGGCAGTAGTAAAGACAAAACAACTTTTCTCTCGGTTTTAATTTGTTTCCCATTTGCTCTCCTTTCATAAGGGCATTGAGTGTTTTCAGATGATGCCCTTCATCCATAGCGCAAAATCAGAGTTTTATGAAGCAAAAAGCTGCAAAATCCGCATTTTGCGCAAAAAAAATTCAGAGAACCTGAAATTCTCTGATTTTTAGACTGTAGATAAAGTCACAGACCGAAAAAAATATATAGATATTAAAGCCTTAAGCGTAGGGCAAGCGGTTTGCCCTTGCCGCCCGAAACGCGAGTTTCGGCATAAAAACAATTAATCTGCGTGGCTTATTGAAAACCACGCAGATTTTTTTCTTACTTCGTCACCGACGTTTTACCGTATCTTTATACGCCGACAAACGTCGGTTCCTTGTCTCTGTAACTTTCTCTACAGCCTGCCCAGCTTGTCGAAAAGTTTTTCGACAAGCTGAAATTCAGAGAATCCGATATTCTCTGAATTTTCATGTATGAATTTATTTTAAATTTTAATTCTCTCGCCGTCTTTGATGACGTATTTATTCTCCGCAAGAGAGAGCATCGGCGCGTCAGACTGAGGGTTGTCGGTATACGCGTTTCTGAATTCGCACTCCCCTAACGCCTCTTTTATTCTTCTCACCTTTTCTTCGCCCTTGCAGTTAACGCCTGTGAATTTTCCTGTCTTCACGTCAACTCTCGTTCCGAGAATTATCTTTACGCCCAGCTTTTCGAGCACGGGTCTTATCTCAAATTCCGGCGAAGCGGAGCAGACTACCGTCACAGCGTCATTTTCTTCGGGTCTGAACCATTTATAAATCCTGTGCTCATTCGCCTCCCAGAAGGCCTCAGCCTCCTTTTCACCGTCAACCGACTCAAGAAAGCAGAAGAACTGCTCTTTAAACTGAGTAAGAGTATATTTTTTTAAGAAGTATTTCACGCCGCCCATAATCTGTTTCGGCAGATGCTTCAGAATCACAGGATGTCTTTTAAGGCAGAAAAGCCAGAACGCCGACGTGGAATCCACAGGGAAAACCGTCTTGTCAAAATCATACAGGTCAACCGTCATATAAGCTCACCGATTTCCTTTTTCTCGTTATTAAGATTAACAGTTACGCTTCTGCCGCCGTAAACAAATTCAAATTCGCCGTTGCCCGAGGCAGTAAGCTTCGAGAGTCTGCCGTCTTTCCATTCAATGTCCACAACAGCGCCGCCCTTTGCGAGCAGTCCCTTTACAGAGCCGTTCTTCCATTCGTCGGGCAGAGCGGGCAGAACAAGTATTCTGCTGCCGAAGGACTGAATAAACATCTGAGCTATACCGCTCGCGGCACCGAAGTTGCCGTCAATCTGGAAGGGCGGATGAGCGTCAAGCATATTGGGATATGTGCCGCCTCTGCCCCTTGTTTCGGGGTTGGGAATATATCTGAGCTGATTGTTGAGGAGCTTCAGCGCGTGATTACCGTCACGGAGTCTCGAGAAGAAGTTTATCTTCCAGCCGAGGCTCCAGCCCGTACCGCCGTCGCCTCTCTTTTTAAGAGTCTTCTTCGCCGCCTCAACAAGCTCGGGTGTGCGGTCAACGTCAATGAGATTCGCGGGGAACAGTCCGTAAAGATGCGAAACGTGTCTGTGCTTTATCTCGCTCTCAGGCATTTCCTCATACCACTCAAGGAGTCTGCCGTCGCTGCCCGTTCTGAACGGAAGCAGCTTCGGGAGCACTTCTCTTATCTCATCAAGGAACGGGTCGCTGTCGCCGAGGATATCGGCGCAGTTAAGGGCGTTCTGAAGATTATCCTTGATAATGCTCATGGTCATTGTTGTTGTCTGACTCACCGAAACCTCGTTGCCGTCATTGTCAATATATTGGTTTTCGGGCGACGTTGAGGGCGCCGCGATAAGATATCCGTCTTTATCGGGCACAAGGATGTCAACGCAGAATTTTGCCGACTCGAGAATAACAGGATAAGCCTCATTTTTAAGGAATTCCATATCCCCGGTGTACTCGTAATACTCAAAAAGATGTCTTGTAAACCATGCTCCCGACATATTCCAGAAAAGCCACTGAGCGCTGCCGTTAACGGGAGTTGTCATGCGCCAGATGTCAACATTATGATGGCAGGTGAAGCCTCTCGCGCCGTAAAGTCTTTTCGCTGTTTTCTTTCCCGATTCGGAAAGCTCGCCGATAAAATCATTCAGCGGTCTGCACAGCTCGGGCAGATTGCACGGCAGAAGCGGCCAGTAGTTCATTTCAGTGTTGATGTTTACAGTGTAATTCGCTCTCCACGGTGATATTTTTCTGTATGTCCATATTCCCTGAAGATTCATTGCCTGTGTTCCCGGTCTTGAGCCGGAAATAGCGAGATATCTGCCGAAATTGAACAGCAGAGCGTACAGCTCAATATCGTCCTTCTTTCTCATGAACTCAAGAAGTCGTGACGATGTAACCGTATTTTCTTTCTTTCCGTCACCCAAATCAAGACATACGCGGTTGTAATACTGCTGATAGTCTTCAACGTGCTCAGCCTTGAGAGCCTCAACTGTTTCCTCTGCCGCGGCTCTTACCTTTGCCTTGCAGGGCTCGAGATATTCCTTATCGGGTATCTCGTTCCATTTCTTAAAGCTGTCGTCAGCTCCGAGAATAAGCGTAAAATACGTTCCGCCGCTTAAGGATATATTATTTTTATTGTATTTCAGTTCACCGTCTGTGAGGATTTTTATTACAGCGCAGAATTCCATGCCGCGCTTTTCGTTTTCGAGATAAACCTCTGAGCCGTCGTCATAAATCTCAGACGGGCAGATGCCCTTGAGAATCATGAACTCGCCGTCGGTGCAAACCTCGTGTCTCATCTCGTTTGTGATTGTGAAGCTGTAGTCAAACTTCTCTCCGCCGATGCTTTTTGTGTTTATGACAAGTACATCCTTCGGTGCGCTGACAAAAGCCTCGCTCTCCATAAACGCCTTGCCAAGTGTATATGTAACCGTATGAACAGCGGTTTTAAGGTCAAGCTGTCTTTTATAATTTCTCGGCTTAAGGCCGCTTTTTGATGTGATAATCAGCTTACCCAGAGGCAGATAGAACTGGCTGTTGTGAGACGAAAAGTCCTCCTCTATCAGCTCCTGCGCCTCAAAATTTCTGCCTGCGAGTGAAAGCTCACGGGCTTTTTTAAATGTTTCATAAGGGTCTCCGCCGTTAAAATGAGCTTCCTTATCGGGATATCCCGACCACAGCGTGTCAAGATTAAGCTCTACACATTCTGTATCTGTCCTGCCGTAAAGGGCCGCGCCGAGACTGCCGTTACCCAGAAGCATGGACTGAACCCACGTCTTTGCGGGATGATTATACCATAATACGTTTGAAGCGTTTGTCATTGTTTTTCCTCCGGAATCAGTTTTAAAAATTATAACATTTTAAGTGCTTCAAAGTCAATTAAATAGACAAATAATATATTCTTGCATTTTCTTAAATAATATAGTAGAATACTTCCAATATGATTTTGGAGATACTGAAATGTCAGATGTTATTATAATAGGTGCAGGCGCGGCAGGCCTTATGGCCGCAGGTGTTGCCTCCATGGCAGGCAGAGATGTTACCCTGCTTGAAAGAAACGAGCGTCCTGCCCGTAAGGTGATGATAACGGGCAAGGGACGGTGCAATGTCACAAACAACTGCAATTCTCTTGACGAGCTCATATCAAACGTACCTGTAAACGGCAGGTTTCTTTACAGCGCGTTTTCACGCTTTATGCCGTCAGACACAATGGAGCTTTTTGAGGATATGGGCGTAGCTCTTAAAACAGAAAGAGGGAACAGAGTATTTCCTGTTTCAGACAGAGCCGCCGATATTGTTGACGCGCTTATCGCGTTCGGCACAGATGACGGAGCGCAGATTGTCAAAGGCAGAGCGAAAAATCTGATTATAGAGGACGGAACGGTTAAAGGCGTCGAAACCTTTGACGGTGAGAAGCTTTTCGCCGACAAGATTATTATCGCCACGGGAGGAAAATCCTATCCCGCGACAGGCTCCTCGGGTGACGGCTATGACCTCGCCCGTCAGGCAGGCCATACCATAGTTCCGCTTAAGCCGTCGCTTGTGTCACTCGAATGTCACGAAGGCTTCTGCACAGACCTGCAGGGTCTTTCATTAAAAAATGTCTCGATAAAAGTCCTCGACACTAAAAAGAACAAAGTCATCTATGAGGATTTCGGCGAAATGCTCTTCACTCACTTCGGTGTTTCGGGGCCGATGATACTTTCCGCCAGCTCTCATTTAAGAGAAATGGAGCGCGGCAGATACGAGATACATATTGACATGAAGCCGAGGCTTGACCTCGAGCAGCTTGACACAAGAATATTAAGAGATTTTTCTGAGAATAATAATAAAAATTTCATCAATTCACTGGGCGGACTTCTTCCGAGAAAGATGATTCCCGTTGCCGTTAAGCTCAGCGGAATCCGTCCGACGGAAAAGGTGAATCAGATAACCAAGGAACAGCGTCAGAGACTCGTTCAGGTTCTCAAGGATATTAAACTCACGGTTACGGATTTCAGCTCTATCGACGAGGCGATAGTCACCTCAGGCGGAGTTAAAACAGGCGAGATAAATCCGAAAACAATGGAATCAAAGCTTGTTAAAAATCTGTACTTTGCAGGCGAAGTTATTGATGTTGACGCCTATACAGGCGGCTTCAATCTTCAGATAGCTTTTTCCACAGGCCATCTGGCCGGTGAAAACGTATAATACGGAGGTAAAATTATGTCAGTTAATGTTGCAATAGACGGCCCCGCGGGCGCGGGCAAAAGTACTATCGCGAGAAGCGCGGCAAAACAGCTCGGTTATATTTATGTTGATACAGGTGCTCTTTACCGCACCGTCGGCCTTTATTCCATAAGAAAAGGCTACGATACAAAGGACGCCGAAAAGGTTATATCCACTCTCGGCGATATTAAAATCACTCTCGGTTTTCAGGACGGCGAGCAGAAAGTTTTCCTCAACGGCGAGGATGTTTCCGAAGCTATCCGCACTCCCGAGGCTTCAATGGGCGCTTCAAATGTTTCCGCAATTCCCAAGGTAAGAGAATTCCTCTTTGACCTTCAGAAAAATATCGCGAAAGAGAACGACTGCCTCATGGACGGCAGAGATATCGGAACAGTTGTCCTCCCCGACGCGCAGGTTAAGATTTTCCTTACCGCTTCACCCGAAACAAGAGCTATGCGCCGTTACAAGGAGCTTGTTGAAAAAGGCTCCGATGTAAAATACGAGGATGTTCTTGACGACCTTATTAAAAGAGATTATCAGGACACTCACCGTGAAATCGCTCCTCTTAAAGCGGCTGATGACGCTGTTATCGTTGACACAAGCAATTATGATTTCGACGGCAGCCTCAACGCCGTATTAAACGTAGTAAAGGAAAAACTGGACAAATAAATGGAACTTAAACCTAACAAATTCGCTCTGAATTTTATTAAATACAATAAGCCTCTGATGCATCTGCTTTTCAGAGTTAAATTCGTCGGAACAGAAAATATCCCCGCTGACGGCAATTATATTTTTGCCGCCAATCATATCACAATTCTCGACCCGTTCTATGTGGGTCTGGGCAGCAGAAAAGAGCTTTATTACATGGCCAAAAGCGACCTTTTTGAGAATAAGCTTCTCGCCGCGTTTTTAAGAAAGATGAACGCTTTTCCCGTCAAGAGAGACACCTCCGACAGAGCCTCTCTGAGAAAGGCGGAGGAAATAATCAAATCCGGCGGCTCTCTCGGAATATTCCCCGAGGGCAGATGCAACCTTGAAGCCGACCTGCCCAAAAGAGCAAAGGCAGGCATCGGTTTCCTTGTCAGCCGCTGTAAGTGCCCCGTTATTCCCATCAGCTTATATAATGAAAAGAAAGGGCATCTCTTTTCAAAGCTTACAGTCCGCTTCGGCAAGCCTCTCAGCTGTGAAGAGCTCGGCATAAAAGAAACCGGCAGAAACGACTATCAGCTTATAGCAGATAATGTTATGAATAAAATCATTGAGCTGTGGAGGAAAGGTCATGCGTGAGATACTTCTTGCAAAAACCGCAGGCTTCTGCTTCGGAGTAAACCGCGCGGTGGATATGCTCTATAAAATGGTGGAAGACGGTGAAAAAGTCTGCACTCTCGGCCCCATAATACATAACCCGCAGGTAATAGCAGACCTTGAGCGCCGCGGTGTCAGAATTATCAGCGACCCCGACGAACTGCCCGAGGGCGTAAGGCTTGTGCTCAGAACTCACGGCGTTGAACGTGAAATTCTTGAGAGACTGGACGAGGCAGGTAAAAGCTACTGCGACGCCACCTGCCCGTTTGTTAAAAAAATACATAAAATTGTCAGAGAAAACTCCGACGAAGATACCGCTGTTTTCATCGCAGGCGACAAAAATCACCCTGAAGTGAGAGGTATCATGAGTTACTGCAAAGGTGAGATTTTCACCTTCATAAACTCGCAGGAACTTGAAAATATCATACAAAAAACCGAAAAAATAACAAAAAGTCGCATAATTTGCGTTGCTCAGACCACTTTTAGCATAAAAGAATGGGAAAATTGTTTAAAAAATATAAAAAAACACTATACAAACGCAATTATTTTTGATACAATATGTAATGCGACTAATGAGCGCCAGAGTGAAGCGCTTCATCTCTCGGGTGAATGCGACGCCATGCTCATTATAGGCGGCAGACAGAGCTCAAACACGGCAAAGCTTAAATCCGTATGCGAGGTCAACTGCCCCACCTATCTAATTGAAACCGCTGCTGAATTACAGGACATCGACCTGAGCGGCTTCAATCGTATTGGTGTTACTGCGGGGGCATCCACTCCCGCCGGTATTATAAAGGAGGTACTAACAACCATGTCCGAAATTTTAAACGAACAGGAAAACGAAATCATCGAGACTGCAGTGCAGGCTCAGACAGAGGAGGTGCAGGAAGCTGCTCAGCCGGCAAAATCTATTGACGAAATGGATTTTTCTGAGGCACTGGAAGAGTCTCTTAAAAATATGAACAACGACCAGAAGGTCCGCGGAATCGTTACAGCTATTTCCGCTGGTGAAATCCAGGTTGACATAGGCAGAAAGCAGACAGGATATGTTCCCGCTGACGAATACAGCGCAGATCCTACAGCAGATCCCATGAAAGAGCTCAAAATCGGCGATGAAATCAATCTTATCATCATGAAGACAAACGACCAGGAAGGCACAATCATGCTTTCAAAGAAGCGTTTTGACGCTCAGGGCGCATGGGACAAGATGGCAGAAGCACAGGAAACACAGGAAGTTCTTGAAGGTACTGTAACAGAAGTTATCAAGGGCGGCGTTATCGTTGTTACAAACGGTATTCGCGTATTTGTTCCCGCTTCACTCGCAACAGCTTCAAAGGGCGATTCTCTTGAAGATCTTCTCAAGACAAAGGTTAAGCTCAGAATCATCGAAGTTATCCGTCCCCGCAGACGTGCAGTAGGCTCAATCCGCAGCGTGCTTAAAGATGAGCGCAAGGCTAAGGAAGAAGCTTTTTGGGCACAGATTGAGGAAGGCCAGAACTATGACGGCGTTGTTAAGTCACTTACAAGCTACGGCGCATTTGTTGACATCGGCGGTGTTGACGGTATGGTACATATCTCAGAGCTCTCATGGAGAAGAATCAAGCATCCCTCAGATGTTCTTACAGTAGGTCAGGAAATCAACGTTTTCGTTAAGGCTCTTGACAAGGAAAACAAGAAGATCTCTCTCGGCTACAAGAGAGCAGAAGACAATCCCTGGGAAATCCTTAAGAGAGATTATCCCGTAGGCACAGTTATCGAATCTGAAATCGTAGGCCTTACCGCTTTCGGTGCATTCGCAACCGTTATCCCCGGTATTGACGGTCTTATCCATATTTCTCAGATAGCTAACCAGCATATCAAGCATCCCGCAGACGTTCTTAAGGTTGGCGAAAAGGTTCAGGTTAAAATCACAGCTGTTGATTTTGAAAAGAGCCGCGTAAGCCTTTCAATCCGTGAGCTTCTCCCCGCAGAGGAAGAAACAATCGAAATTGAAGCACCCGCTGAGGAAGCTGCAGAAGCAGTTGCAGAAGAAGCTGTTGAAGAAGCAACAGAAGAAGCTGCTGAATAATTTCAACTTCAAAAAGCCTGACATTGCCGTCAGGCTTTATTTTTTTATAATAAAAACTGCCTGCATCGCAAAAATTTGTTTTTTTCGATTGATAATCATGATTTAATATGTTACAATAAAGTGATATTTTATATATTTTTATTTTAAATAATTACTCGGCAAATTTTACGGAGGGATAGACCTTGGATTTTCAGTTTGATGTTTCAATCATAATTCCCGTGTTTAATGTTGAAGAATATCTTGAGCACTGTCTTGACTCAATAATAGAGCAAACGATTGATAAATCAAAAATTGAAGTGCTGCTTATTGATGACGGCTCGACTGACAGCAGTCCCGACATCTGTGACCGCTACGCTGAAAAATACAGCTTTTTCCGTGTTTTTCATAATGAAAACGGCGGTGTATCAAATGCGCGCAACTTCGGAATCGAAAATTCAAAGGGCAAGTATATCCTCTTCCTCGATTCTGATGACTGGCTTACTAAAAAATCAATCAAAAACATAGTCTCATTTTTTGATAAGCACTATGACGAAGTCGATATTATAACATACAATCAGATGATTGAAAAAGACGGCAAACTGACCGAGAGCAAGCATTTCAGATACAGATATATTCATAAAACAGGTATTTATGATCTGACTGACCCTGATTATCAGCTTTTTGTTCAGTCGCATATGAATATCTGCGTTAAAAACAGAGGCGAAAACAACTATAAATTTGATACCTCGATGATTTTTCACGAGGACCAGAAATATATTCTGACAAATCTCTCTGAAAAGAATAAAATCGGCTACTGTGACAAGGCATACTACATATATGTTAAAAACGCCACCGGAGCAACTCAGGAGCGTTCGCACCCCTATTTTATTTATGAAAAAACCATGGAGCTCTGGGAAAGCTTTTTCTCAAAAGAAACCGTGCCCGGCTATGTTCAGGCGTATTTTCTCCATGACTTCAACTGGAAGCTTCGCGGCAACGTTCTCTGGCCGTATCAGTATCAGGGCGAACGTTTTGAAAAAGAGCGTCAGCGTATTATCAATCTGCTTAAAAAGGTTGATGACGATATTATTATCAGCCTGCCGACTCTTGTTAACGCCCATAAATCATACGTCTTTCAGCTTAAATACGGCGACGAAGTCAAAGTAGTTACAGAAAAAGACCGTTATTATATTTCACATAATGATAAGGAGCTTGTAAGCTTCAACTATCTTGAAATATTTTTAACAAAATTTCATATTAAAAACGGAATGCTTACATTTATCGGCGCAATAAAATGCAACGCGGCAAACTTCACCGATGATATAAAAGCTCAGGCCGTCTTTTACGGCAAAGAAGAAGAAACCGTTGACCTCGAGCTTAAATATTCTTCACTCAGCCTCTGCGCGTCTCAGACAGAAACAAACAATTATAAAATGTTTGTAATCAAGCGCCCGATAAAAGATATCTCCAGAATTGGCTTCCGCACTTTCCTGAACGGCAGAGAATATCAGACTCATTTCACGTTCGCCGCTACTAATCCGTTCAGCAGAAAGCTTCACAGATATTCATATATCTGTGAGGGCATGAATATCAGATACAACGAATTCGCCGGCAAAACATTCTTTTCGTTTAAGCGCGCCAATGTATTCAATCACATTAAGAGCTTTGCCAGAAATATTGTTTTTGCGCCGAAAATCGGTTACAGAAACACTCTTACCCGTCTGCAGGCACCGAATTATAAAAAGAAACACCGTATCTGGCTTTACTGCGATTCTTCAAAAACCGTTAAGGACAACGCATATTATCAGTTCCTTCACGATATTAAAAAGAATGACGGTGTTGAAAGATATTATATCTATAATCCGCAGACAGATATCAGCGGTTGGTTTGACTCTTCGCTTAAGAAATATCTCATTCCTTACGGTTCTCTAAAGCACAGGCTTTACGCTTTAAGCGCTGATAAATTCCTGACCTCATTCTACGGTCAGCGCGATATGCTTTCATATCCCTACGGCGCTATGAAATATTTCTTTGACATGGTAAACTTTGATATAATCTATCTTCAGCACGGTGTGCTTCACGCTCATCTGCCTACAATGTATTCTCTTGACAGAATGATACTCGACAAAGAGGTAATCTCCACCGAATTTGAGGAACGCAATCTTACAGACAATTACTGCTTCGACGAAAGCTTCCTGATAAAATCCGGAATGCCGAGATATGACCACATTGACAGAACAAAAAAAGCGGAAAAGAAAATTCTTTTCGCCCCCAGCTGGAGAAAATTCCTTGTTCAGTCTGACGGCAAGGGTGGCTGGATTCCCAAGGAAAAGAGCTTCCTGAATTCAGAGTTCTACAAAGTCACATCAGAATTCCTTTCAGACCCGAGACTCATCAAGGCTCTTAAGGATAACGGATATGTTCTTGACTTCAAGCTTCATCCCAATTTCAGATGTTATGATGAACTCTATAAGCTTGACGGTGAAACGGTACGTCTCGCCGATAAAACAGTTGACGAATTTTCATACAGTATTTTTATCACAGACTTTTCGTCATTTGTTTTTGATTTTATCTATCTTAAAAGGCCCGTGCTTTATTTCGTCCCTGATAAGGATTTGTTTGACGCAGGCCTCAATCATTACCGTGAGCTTGATATTCCGCTTGAGGACGGATTCGGCGAGCTCTCAACCACCTGTGAAAAAGCGGTTGACGACGTTATCGCTCTGATTGAGAATAACTGTGTTCCCGATGAAAAATATGTCAGCAGAATGAACGGCCTTTTCTTCGATACAGAAAATCATTCAGAAGAACTTTATAATAATCTTATTAATGAATAAAAGGATGTCTTAAAAATGAAATTAGGTATTGTCGGCTTGCCCAACGTTGGCAAGAGCACACTTTTTAATGCAATCACAAACGCAGGCGCTCAGTCTGCAAACTATGCTTTCTGCACAATCGAGCCCAACGTAGGCGTAGTTGCCGTTCCCGATAAGAGACTTGACAAGCTTACAGAAATGTATAATCCCGTAAAAACCACTCCCGCAACAATCGAATTTGTTGACATCGCAGGCCTTGTTAAGGGTGCTTCAAAGGGTGAAGGTCTCGGCAACAAGTTTCTTTCCCATATCCGTGAGGTTGACGCTATAATTCACGTTGTCCGCTGTTTTATCAATGATGATATCATCCATGTTGACGGCAGCATCAACCCCGCAAGAGATATTGAGACAATCAACCTCGAGCTTATTTTCTCAGATATTGAGATTGTTGAGCGCCGCCTTGACAGAAGCACAAAGGCCATGAAGGGTGACAAATCTCTCGCCAAAGAGGTTGACTTCCTCAAGCGTCTCAAGGAATCTCTTGAAAACGGAATCCCCGCGAGAAATGTGGAATGCGATGAGGACGAGCAGGAAATAATCGACACAACAGCTCTTCTCACAGCCAAGCCCGTTATTTACGCCTGCAATATGAGCGAGGAAGATTTCGCCAACGGTCTTGATTCCAACGAAGGCTACCTTAAGGTATGCGAAATAGCGAAGAGTGAACACGCCGAGGTTCTCCCCATCTGCGCAGAAATCGAAGCTGAAATCGCTTCTCTCGATAAAGAAGAAAAAGAAATGTTCCTCGCCGAGCTGGGCGTCGAACAGGGCGGTCTTGACCTGCTTATTCAGAGAAGCTACTCTCTTTTAGGACTTATATCATATCTGACCGCAGGTACTCCCGAGGTCAGAGCGTGGACTATAAAGAACGGCACAAAAGCTCCTCAGGCGGCAGGTAAAATTCATTCCGACTTTGAGCGCGGCTTTATCCGTGCTGAGGTTATCGCCTTTGACGACCTTATTGCCAACGGCTCCATGGCCGCCGCAAAAGAAAAAGGTCTTGTACGCAGTGAGGGTAAGGAATACGTTATGAAAGACGGAGACATAGTCCTTTTCCGCTTTAACGTATAATAATTGTTATTTTGGAAAAATCTGTGCAGCATTTGTTAATAAATATTTAACTCTTTAATATAATAAATGTAATATGATAAGAATAAACGAAATAAAAATCCCGGTCGACGATGACAAGGCAGACCTCTGTTCATGCGCGGCAAAGGCTTTAAAAATCCCCAAAGAACGGATAAAGTCTCTGAGCATAGCAAAAAAGTCCCTTGACTCACGGAAGAAAGAGAATCTGTTTTTTGTCTACAGCGTTGACGTCACTGTCGACGGAGATGAAGAAAAAATAATTTCAAAATCAAAATGTAAAAAGGCCGCTGTTGTCACTCCGTTCTCCTATTCGGTACCCGAAAACAGACGAAGCGGCACTCTGCGTCCTGTAGTCGCGGGCTTCGGGCCGGGCGGTATGTTTGCCGCTCTCAA
>JAZUHE010000056.1:0-22221 GCA_045641565.1 Acutalibacteraceae bacterium
ATTTAATAGATTTATATCTCAAAAATTATGTTATTTTTCAGATTATGCGACGGGAATTCTTGTTCTGAAAGTACTTATGTATACTTTTATGATTTTTGTTCCGTGTTCGTTAATCGGTTTATTGGTTACAAAGCTTTTTAAACTATTTAAAATTGATAAAATTTGTGTATGGATTGAAAGCTGTTTAAGAAAATTTTTCAACAGATTATGCAGGGAGGAATGATTTTGACAGGCGACAGACTAAAGACTAAAGTTCTCAGTGTTCAGATTATCCCTAACGCTGATGAAGCTCTTTTAAAGAAGCTTGAAGCTTCCGAAAATGTCAGAAGCCTCGGAATAATCACTACCGACTGTGACGATGTTTCTTATGCCGCACTTGACGAAGCCACAAAAAAAGCAAACTGCTGTGTTGTTTATGCGCGCAGTATGTATGCAGGCTCGTCAAATGCATCAACGGCGCTGGCAGGCGAATTCATCGGAATTTTAGGCTCTCCCGACCCTGCGGAGGTTCGCTCGGGAGTTAACGCCGCTGTGAGCTATATTGAAAATGACGCGGCTTTTTACAGCGCAAATGAAGACGATTCAATCGTTTATTTTGCTCACTGCATTTCAAGGACGGGCTCGTATCTTTCCGCTCAGGCGGAGGTGCCCGAGGGGACTGCTATGGCCTATCTGATTGCGGCGCCTTCAGAGGCAATTTGCGGAATGGACGCGGCACTGAAAGCGGCAGAAGTTGAAATGAGAGTCTTTTACGGGCCTCCGTCAGAAACCAACTTTGCCGGCGGACTTCTCACCGGTGACCAGGCGGCGTGCAAGGCGGCTTGCGAAGCTTTCGCAGACAGAATCTGCAAGATGGCAGATAATCCGATAGATATAGAAAAGGAGATATAATTATGGGTTTGGATCGTGATTTACAATCAATTCAGGAAGTAAGAGATTTAGTCGCAAACGCTAAAATCGCTCAGAAAGAGCTCGCTTCCTTTTCACAGGAGCAGATTGACCGTATAATCTGCGAAATAGCCAAAGACTGCGCGGCCAACGCTCAGACACTGGCAAAGATGGCTGTTGAAGAAACCGGCTTCGGCGTATGGGAAGACAAGGTGCTTAAAAATCTTCTCGGCAGTACCATTACATATGACAGCTGTAAAACTATGAAGACTGTGGGAATCATCAGTGAAGACTGCGATAAAGGAATTATCGAGGTCGGTGTACCGATGGGCATTGTCGCGGCACTCATTCCTTCAACTAATCCCACGTCAACAACCATGTATAAATCCATTATCTCCATCAAAGCAGGCAACGCTATCGTTGTCAGTCCCCATCCAAATGCCAAAAACTGCATTCTTGAAACAGTAAAAATCATACAGGCTGCCGCTAAAAGAGCAGGCGCTCCCGATAATATCGTTCAGGCAATCAGTCTTACAACTATTGAAGCGACAAATACACTTCTTAAGCACAGGGATATAGGCGTTATCCTCGCAACAGGCGGTGAAGCAATGGTTCGCGCCGCATACAGCTCGGGTAATCCAGCTATCGGTGTCGGCCCCGGCAACGGCCCCGCATTTATAGAAAGAACAGCTGATATTCCTCTCGCTGTTAAAAGAATTTTTGACAGTAAGACCTTTGATAACGGCACTATCTGCGCATCTGAGCAGAGTATAGTTACAGAGAGCTGCATTAAAGAAAAAGTTGTTGCTGAAGTCAAGCGTCAGGGCGGTTATTTCCTTAACGCTGAGGAAACAAAGAAGCTTTCCGGTTTCATTCTCAGAGCAAACGGTACCATGAATCCCAAAATCGTCGGTAAAAGTGCAAAGGTTATCGCCGACATGGCTGGTTTCTCAATCCCTGAGGGAACAAGAGTTCTCGTTTCAGAGCAGACAGAAGTCAGCAAGACAAATCCCTATTCAAGAGAAAAACTTTGCCCGATTCTTGCTTTTTATATTGAAAGCAACTGGGAATCCGCATGCGAGAGATGTATGCAGATTCTCTATAACGAGGGTGTAGGCCATACAATGACAATACATTCACAGAATAAGGATGTTATCAAGGAGTTCGCGCTTAAGAAGCCCGTATCAAGACTTCTTGTCAATACTCCGGGTGCGCTGGGCGGTGTCGGTGCAACAACAAATCTTTCACCCGCACTTACCCTCGGCTGCGGTGCTGTAGGCGGAAGCGCAACATCCGATAACATTTCACCCCTTAATCTTATAAACATCAGACGTGTAGCTTTCGGTGCAAGAGAGCTCGAAGAGGTAAGAGGAATAAATCCCGTACCCGAAAAAGTTTCCGCTCCGGTTGCATCAGCACCTGTTAAAAAGAGCGTTTACGGAAGCTCATTCAATGAACCGATAAACGCAGGATATGATGAATATATCAAGCGCAGCAAGCAGAACGCTCATGTTGACAGTTCGGCTGCAAAATCCTGCTGCACAAATAATTCAATATCTTCCAAGGAAGTTGAAGATATCACAAAAGAAATACTTCGCCGTCTCGGCAATAACTGATTCGTTTGATAAGGCAATGCCTTTCAAAATATAAAAAAAATAATTTTTAGGAGGAAAATCTCATGGCAACATTACAGGCACTCGGTATGATCGAAACAAAAGGACTCGTAGGCTCAATAGAGGCTGCGGATGCAATGGTTAAGGCAGCCAACGTTAACCTTATCGGTAAGGTACACGTTGGCGGCGGTCTTGTAACCGTTATGGTCAGAGGTGACGTTGGCGCTGTTAAGGCAGCTACAGACGCAGGCGCAGCAGCTGCTTCAAGAGTCGGCGAGCTCATTTCTGTTCACGTTATCCCCAGACCCCATAACGAAGTAGAGTATATACTTCCCACACTTGATAACTGCGACCGTCAGTAATTTAACGGCTCACCGGCAGTTGCCGCCGAGAGTTTACCTGTTTTAAAAGAAAGGAGGATGCGCATTGGAGATTCTGACCGAAGCTGATTTACGCTCAGGCAGGGTTGTTTCAACCAACGGCAGTATTACTGTATCTGAGGGTACGTTTATTACTCCGCTTGCGAAGGAATTTATACGCGATAACGGCATAGAGCTTAAATTTCGCTGTAATAAAAATTCCGGCGGAAGCTTCGGCAGGGGAGTTATGAGCTATACGCCTATCCCAAAAACAGGAAGCAGCAGATTCGTTGACTATGAAACAGGCGAAGGATATTCCGAAAAGCCTGAGCATATGACTCATCTGCGTGAAAACATTCTTGTTAATAAAAATCATCCGCGCATTCTCTTCAGAGGTAAGCTTGACAGTCTTGAAGCGCTTATTATGCAGACGCAGATAACTGCGCTTGACGAAGGATATAAAAAAATCGCCGAAGAGCTTGACGAGGTAATGGGATTTGTTCAGATACTTCTCGCTTGTGAAGTTAAGGATGAACCTGTACCCGAAATCAAAATTTTCGGTATGAATTCTCAAAGACTACGGTATGTTTCTCATCATCTTACCGAGGAGTTCGGCATACAGCATTCGGTTCCCCATTACACTATGGGTAAAATCTGTGTTGCGCTGAATTCTCTGCGTACTTTTGTCAGAGAAACAGAGCTTTGTGCGGTTAACGCTTTTACTCAGGATGATAAAATGCTGCGTACAGATATTGTTGAAGCTCTCAACAGACTCAGCAGCTGTGTTTATATTATTTTCTGCAAAAAAGTAGCCGGTCAGTACGATTAAAGGTGTAAAGTTATGAATGAAAACGAAATCAGAGCCATAGTCAGCCGTGTTCTGGCTGATATGACAGGGGAGAAGAACCCCGTTCCGATAGAATCATCCGCAAGGCACGTTCATCTTACCAAAGAGGCAGTTGAATGTCTTTTCGGTAAAGGCACCACTCTTACTAAAAAAAGAGATTTGTCCCAGCCGGGTGAATTCTTAAGTGAACAGCGCCTCAAGCTCGTTACAGCAAAGGGTGAAATCGCTAATGTTGCTGTTCTGGGTCCTGAAAGAAAAGCTGTTCAGGTCGAGCTTTCAATGACAGACTGCCGTTCTCTCGGCATTAAGGCTCCCGTTAACCTTTCGGGCGACCTTACCGGAGCAGGCGACGTTTATCTTGTAAGCGAAAATGCCGTATATGACGCCAAGCAGAGCGTTATAGTGGCGCAGAATCATATACACATGACTCCGTCAGACGCCGAATATTACGGCGTTAAAGACAATCAGAGCGTAAGAGTTACAACAAATACTCCTCGCCCTGTTACGTTTGAAAATGTGCTTATCCGCGTCAGCCCCAAGTTTGCGCTTGCTATGCATATTGATTTTGACGAAGCAAACGCCTGCTGTCTCGGAAAAGATTCCACAGGCAAACTCTCATTATAATTATTGAGGAATGATTATGGAAAATTTATCTTACGACGCTTTGGTTGAGCTTATCACCAAAGAGGTTTTGAAGGTATTATCAGAAAATAAAATAGCATCTGTTGACGGGAACGGTAATGTTGATAAGAGACCTCTTGCGCTTGTAGCTGGAGATGTATCTTCCTTACCTAAGTTTGCCGCCGATAAATACAGATTCGCCGATATCGACGCTTATAAAGGCGATATTTCCTGCTATGACTGTCTGTTTATTGCTTCACTGAGCTTCAGTCAGCTTGCGGACTGCGCCCTGGGCAGAGATTCCGGCCCGATACTCTGTGCGTTTATTCAGGCGCTTCTTAACGGTAAAAAAGTTTACCTGCTTGAATCCGCTTTGCCGCACAGAGCATATAAAGAAACCGCCGACAGGAAGCTTTACGCCATGCTTGAGGGATATGTAAACACAATCCGTTCCTTCGGCGTTGAGGTTATCCGTGAGCAGTGGTTCGGTAAGAATCTTAATAAAGACGCTATAGAAGATAATTCCGTCGATAAGGTAATAACCGAAAAACTGGCTTTATCTCTTTGCGATAAATGCTCGGGCGGTATTGTCAGACTGCGCAGAGGAACTGTAATTACACCCTCGGCAAAAGATATTTTCAATCATTCCGAAGTAAAAGTTGAATTTGTTGATTAGGAGGTAGCCCCATGATAATTTGTAAGGTTATAGGCCATGTGTGGGCAACCAAAAAAGAAGAAACACTCCTCGGTCAGAAGCTTATGGTGGTTAAGGAAGTTGAAACCAACAAAACAGACGGAGACACCTTTGTGGCCGCCGATGTTGTAGGAGCGGGAGTAGGCGAGCAGGTTCTTGTAGTAAGCGGAAGCACCGCAAGACGTGCGCTCGGAAGAGACGATATCGCTATTGACTGCGTTATTGTCGGTATTATTGATACACTTGAAGTTGACCGCGAAGCGGCACAGATTGCACAGAAGCAGGTGAAATAATTGAATTTAACCGAAAAAATATTTAATGCAGGTATTGTCGGCTGCGGCGGAGCGGGTTTCCCGACACACTTTAAGTATAACGCCAAGGTTGAGCATTTTATAATTAACGCGGCTGAGTGTGAACCTCTTCTGAGAACCGACCGTTACATAATGTGCAATTATGCAAGAGAAATTATTTCAGCCTGCGACGCCGTGCGTGAGCATTTAGGTGCAGCAGACTGTACTGTTGCGCTTAAAAGTGCTTATAAAGAAGAAATCGCTTCTCTTGAGGTTGCGATTCTTGCTCTCGGTTCAAAAGTAAGACTTCATGCTATGGACAGCTTTTATCCCGCCGGTGATGAACAGGTTATTGTTCATGAGGTAACAGGCAGAGTTGTTCCCGCTTCGGGAATTCCTCTTGACGTCGGCTGTGTTGTTTCTAATGTTGCTACTATGCTCGGCATATATGAAGCAATCAACGATAAACCTTTTACTCATAAGTTTTTAACCATGACCGGTGAAGTAGGAGAACCTACGGTTCTTCACGTTCCTCTCGGAACGAGCTTTCTCGACTGTCTCAACGAGGCAGGAGGAGCTAATATTGACGATTACTTTGTAATCTGCGGCGGCCCAATGATGGGCAAACCGCTCACTAAAGAAGAAGCGGCAAAGGCTGTTGTTACTAAAACGACATCAGGTTTTATTCTGCTTCCAAACGGAAGTCGGCTTCCGTCAATTCATCAGACGCCGATTCAGCACACTGTCAACAGAGCTAAGTCGGCTTGTATTCAGTGCACATACTGCACTCAGCTTTGTCCGAGACATATGCTCGGCCATCCCATAGAACCGCATAAGATAATGCGTAAGCTTGCCTGCGGCTCTATAGAAGAACTTGCTGATTCCCCCGAGGCAATCAACGCTTTGCTTTGCTGTGAATGCGGCGTTTGCGAGCTTTTTGCGTGCCCGATGCAGTTACAGCCCAGAAAGGTAAATTCTCTTGTTAAGAAAGAGCTTGCCAAAAAAGGAATCAGATATCCGAAATCAGATACAGTATATACTCCCGACCAGAACAGGGAATACAGAAAAATCCCCTCGAAGCGTGCGGCCAACCGCGCGGGTACAGGAGCATATTACGACTATAAAATTAAGAACTGCAAAGAATTCACACCATCCTCAGTTGAAATTCCCGTCAGACAGCATATCGGCGTACCTGCTGAGCCTGTTATAAAATCAGGCGACAGCGTTAAATGCGGTCAGCTGATTGCCGCCTGCCCTCAGGGCAAGATGGGAGCAAATATCCACGCTTCTGTTGACGGTATTGTTAAATCTGTCGGTGATGTGATTATCATAGAAACAAAGTAGGTGAAGAGTTATGTATGAGACAATAGGTTTTCTTGAGTTAAACAGCATTGCAAAAGGAATCGAGGCAGCCGACGCAATTTTAAAGGCCGCTGAGACTGAACTTTTATTTGCACGTGCCGGATGTCCCGGTAAGTATTACATTCTCTTTACCGGTGAAGTAGCCGCTGTTACAGCTTCTATTGAAGCAGGTGCTCTTATCGGCGGCGCAAATACTGTTGATAAATGCGTTATCCCGAGGGTTCATCCTCAGGTTATCGCCGCTATCAACGCCGCGGTTTCACCTGTAACCACCAATGCGATTGGTGTTATGGAGTTTTTCAGCGTTACAGCCGCTGTCTATGCGGCCGATGCCGCTGTGAAGGCTGCTGAGGTTAATCTTATGGATGTAAGACTCGGAACAGGAATCGGTGGTAAGTCTTTTGTTATACTTACAGGCGAGGTTGCCGCTGTTAATGAATCTGTTAACTGCGGTATTAATACCCCCAACGCGGAGGGCATGGTTGTTTCAAGCGTTGTAATTCCCAATCCGAGACCTGAAATTTTTGATTCACTTATGTAATCAGAGGTAATAAAATGTCAGACGCATTTGAAGATAAACAGCGAATTATTCAGGAGTTTGTGCCGGGTAAGCAGGTTACTATGGCTCACCTCATCGCAAACCCTGAGGATGATTTATATAAAAAGCTCGGCGTTGTAAGCAAAAAGCGCGGGGCTTTGGGAATTATGACAATTACGCCCAGTGAAGCCGCGATTATCGGCGCTGACGTAGCAACCAAGGCTGCTGATGTTGATATTGTTTTTGTTGACAGATTCAGCGGTTCGCTTGTTATATGCGGTGATGTTGCGAGCGTTGAAGCGGCGCTTAAAGACGTTCTTGCCACATTATCCAATATTCTGAAATTTGCTTCTACTGAGATTACAAGGACATAATTATGAAAAAAGTAATGTTAATCGGTTCAAGCACCTGCGGTAAAACCACTCTCTGTCAGAGGCTGAACGGTATGAAAATAGAATATCAGAAAACTCAGACTATCGGTGTTATCAATAACACGATAGACACTCCGGGTGAATATCTTGAAAACCGTCAGCTTTATAAGGGAATTATCGTTACCGCGGCGGATAGTGACCTGATTCTGTTTTTACAGGATGCTACCGATGAGAGATTCCGTTTTTCACCCGGTCAGGCGGCTTTTTTCAGCGTACCTGTTGTCGGCGTTGTCAGCAAGATTGACATTGCCTCAGAAGAGCAGATTAACGACGCTGTTGAGCTTCTTGAGCTTGCCGGATGTGAAAAAATATTTTTAACCAGCGCTGTAACAGGCGAGGGTACACAGGAACTTCTTGATTTTCTGACAGAAGAAAATCAAGAAGAATAAAACAGTCTTTTATAATTTTATATATTTCAGAAGGTGTTTATTATGAAAATCGAAAACATGGAAAAGTACAGAGGCGTCTATGCTTTGCTGCTTACAGCATTCAATGAAGACAAATCCGTTGACTACAAGGGCTATGCTTCTTATGTAGAGTGGCAGGCGGCTAATAATCCTCATTTTCTTTTCCCTGTATGCGGAAGCTCTGAAATGGCTGAGCTTACTCTTGATGAAAGAATCAAGATAGCCACAACAGCTGTTGAGCATTCTAACGGCGTTCCCTGTTTCGCTACAGCAAACCTTGAGCCCTCATGGTACGCTCAGATTGAAGAAGTTAAGCGTATGGAGCAGACAGGCGTTGAAGGCCTTGTATTTGTAACAAAGGGCTACGGCAACGATGACGAAAGAGTTGTTACATATCTTAATGAGCTCGCTGAGCATTCGACTCTTCCCATTCTTCTTTATGAATTTCCCGGATTCCAGCCCCATAAGATGTCCGGCAAGGCATACGGTGAGCTTGCGAAGACAGGCAGATTTGTAGGTATTAAAGATACAACCTGCACCATGCCTTTAATCAAGGATAAGATTGCCGTTCAGGGCGAAACAGGCGTTATGCAGGCAAATATTCCTTATCTTCTCGAAGCTTATGAAGCAGGCGCAAGAGGCGTTGTTGCTACGCCTACATCCTGCGGTGCAGGTCTTTTCAGAAAGATGTATGATGAGTTTTTTGTTGCTAAGGATTATGAAGCTGCAAAGAAGACATATGAGCATATTATTCTTCTCGACCAGGCTATTGACAGTGGATTTATGGCAAGTGCTAAATATCTCTGTCAGCTTCAGGGCGTTCCCATGACTTATGTTACAAGAGGAAATCATAATCTTTCCGAATGCAGACTTAAGAGCATCAGAACATTCTATGACTATGCTAAATCAAACGGAATTTTAAAATAAAGCGAGGCAATTTATGACAAAGCGTTATCTTATTATCAATGCAGATGATTTCGGAATGTGCCTTTCTCAGAATGAGGCTACATTTGAGCTTTTTGAAAGGGGAGGAATAACCTCTGCTTCTATGATGATGCCCTGCGGCTGGGCGAAGCATGCCGTCAGATGGTGTCAGAAGCATAAGCAGTATTCTGTTGGAGTACATCTTACATTTACAAGTGAATGGGGCGGATACCGCTGGGGACCTGTGTCAACTGCAGAAACGCTTCGTGATCCGGAGGGCTATTTCCATCATGAATGTGAAGACTTTGAGGCCCAGTGTGAGATTAAGGATGTTGAGAATGAAATTCGTGCTCAGGTTAAAAAGGCTGAGAGTCTCGGTCTGCGCGTTTCTCATCTTGATACACATATGGCTGCTCTTTACGGTCTTTGCGGCAACTTCGATTTAATGCCCAAAACCTTTGAATTGTGCAGTGAGCTTAACCTTCCTTTCAGAATGTACAGATTTCCGCATTCAGATTATATTCCCGAAGGTCTTGACCTGCCTATTTCCATGTATGAACGCTTTGTCAGAAATTACTCTAATATTGCGGATATGTACGAGGTACCTATCCTTGATTATCTTATTTATCCCGAATGCCCGCAGGAGGCATATAAAGATTTTGATACATTTAAAAAATTCGTTATCAACAGGCTCGTCAATATTCCCGACGGCGTAAGTGAGGCATATATTCATCCGTCACTTGAAACAGATGAAATTAAAGCTATTACCGCACGCTGGTGGAACAGAGTATGGGAATACAGGGTTTTCTCAGACCCGCAGACAAGAAAAATTCTTGAAAGCGAAGGCATTGAGCTGATTAACTATGATGATCTTGTTGAACTTAGAAACAGCAGCAAATGAAACAGAGGTTTTGAACGATGTCGAGAATAATTGTTGCAGGGGCAGGGCACGGAGGACTTGTTTCGGCTTATCATCTTGCGCTTCAAGGTGAAAATGTAACAGTATTTGAAAAAAATAAGCGTGAAAATTTAGGCTATGACTGGCAGGATTCGTTTGATTATAAATGCTTTTCATATGCAGATATTCCTATACCCGATTCAGGAATGAAAGACAGAGTTCCAATGACGTTTGTTCCGTCTCTTGACCCGTATCTGAGCTTTACTCAGCCTAAACAGTCAGGGAAATATACTTTGCATTTATTCAGAAAAGATATTTATAATCACCTTATTTCTTTATGTGAAAAGGCGGGAGTTGAATTTCAATATGAAACAAATATTCTTTCCGCACTTCTTTTTGGCAACCGAGTCTGCGGCATAAAAACAGATAAAGGCGATTATTATGGTGACCTTGTCATTGACGCCGCGGGTATGTATTCACCCGTTAAAAACAGCCTTCCTGATTATCTTGAGATTCAGAAGGACTTTGCGGGATGCGAAGTACTGCATGCATACAGAGCTTACTATAATAAAAATTCTGATTTTCCTGACCCCGAAAATATTTATCAGGTTTTATTTAACGAAGACGGCGATATCGGTCTCGGCTGGTGTATAACCAATGAGAACAGTGCGGATATTTTAATCGGAAGATTCGGAGATTTCAATATTTCAATGGCTCATAAAGCCGTTGATAATCTGCGCACTGTATTTCCTCATATCGGTGAAGAAATACTTCACGGAGGGTATATCGCCGATATACCTGTTCGTCAGCCGCTCGCTGTATTTGTTGCCGACGGATATGCGGCAATCGGTGACAGTGCCTGCATGACAATTCCCGTTATCGGTTCCGGCATTACCAACAGCATCATGGCTGGTAAAATGCTTGCTGACGCTGTTCTTGCTGATGAAAATAAAACATATTCAGCTAAAGTACTCTGGGAATATGAAAAGCAGTATTATAAAGAAATCGGCAATTCCTGCTGCAGCTTCGCTCTGTTTAAAATAATGATGAATGAAATGAAGCCTGAAGATATTGTTTTTCTTATTGAAGAAGAAATTCTGTCGGCAGATGATATTTCATTCAACGTCAATGAATCGTCTATTGTAGACATAATTATGAGCGGCGGATTCAGTTTGATTGGAAAAGCCAAAAAAATAAAGAATAACGATGAGCTTTTCAAAAAGCTTGTTTCTGTTGCGGGCAACGCGGCAAAATTTCAGAAAACAAAAGTGTCTTTTCCAAACGATTATAATATTGAAGATATTAAGAAATGGTCGGAAAAATATAATAATCTGTTTAACTCACTTGCCGTTGAACACAGAACAGACGAAAAGCTTATTTAATCAGAGAGTATTTCAAAACTTCGGACATTTATTGTCTGAAGTTTTTGTTTTATATTGAGTTTTATAATGATATTTGATATAATATATTTATAAATCAATAAGGGATGATTGTATGGCAGATTTTGAAGAAAGCAAAAAAAGAGCTGAAGAACTCAGAGATAGTCTGAATTATCACAGCCGTAAATATTATGTTGAAGATAATCCTGAAATAGAGGACTATGAGTATGATATGATGCTCAGAGAGCTTGAAAATATTGAAGAGAAATATCCGGAGCTTTCCACGCCTGATTCTCCTACAAGACGTGTCGGAGGCAAGGCAGACGGTCAGTTTGAACCTGTTGAGCATATTGTCAGAATGGAGTCACTTCAGGATGCGTTCAGTTTTGACGAACTCCGTGAATTTGACAAGAGAGTTAAAGATACTGTACCTGAGGCTCAGTACGTTGTAGAGCCTAAAATTGACGGTCTTTCTGTATCTTTAGAATATGAAAACGGTATCTTTAAAATCGGTTCAACAAGAGGCGACGGAAATATCGGAGAGAATGTTTCTGCCAATCTCTGTACAGTCGGTTCTATACCGCTTAAAATAAAAGATTCGCTCACTAAGATTGAAGTCAGGGGCGAAGTATATATGCCCAGAAAAACATTCACGGAGATTGTTGAGCAGCAGGAGCTTATGGGTGAGGCTCCGTTTAAAAATCCCCGTAACGCCGCAGCAGGTTCACTCAGACAGAAGGACCCTAAAATAACCGCTAAAAGAAGGCTCGACATATTTGTTTTTAATGTTCAGCAGATTGAAGGCAAAACGCTTACAGGCCATAAGGAATCCCTTGATTATCTTAAAGAGCTTGGCTTTAAAACCATACCATTTTATACAAGATGCAGCACTATTGACGAAGCTATTGCCGAAATTCAGAAAATCGGTGACAAGCGCGGTGAGTTACCCTTTGATATTGACGGTGCCGTCATAAAGGTCGATAATTTTTCTCAAAGAGTCTCTTTAGGCTCTACAGCAAAGTTCCCGAAATGGGCGATTGCTTTTAAATATCCGCCTGAGGAAAAAGAAACAGTTCTTGAAGATATTGAAATTAATGTCGGAAGAACAGGCGTTCTGACTCCGACCGCGGTTCTTTCTCCAGTTCTTCTTGCAGGTACAACTGTCAGCAGAGCAACACTTCATAATGAAGATTTTATTAAAGAAAAAAATATCTGCCTTGGCGACACCGTAACAGTCAGAAAAGCCGGTGATATTATACCTGAGGTTTTATCTGTTTCACGTCATAAGGAAGGTGCCGTTCCTTATAAAATGCCCGATTTATGTCCTTCCTGCGGTGAACCCGTTTACAGAGAAGAGGGAGAAGCGGCAATCAGATGCCTAAACACAGACTGTCCTGCTCAGCTTCTAAGAAATATAATACATTTCTGCTCACGTGATGCTATGGATATTGAGGGTCTTGGCTGGTCAGTTGCAGAATTACTTGTTAATAACGGCTTAATAAAGACTCCGTCAGATATATATTCTCTCAAAGCGGAACAGATAGAATCTCTTGACAGGATGGGAAAGCTTTCTGCGGATAATCTTATTAAAGCTATTGAGAAGTCTAAAGAAAATGATGTTTCGAAGCTGATTTTTGCCCTCGGAATACGTCATATAGGTCAGAAAGCCGCCGAACTTCTTGCTCAGAGATTTATTACAATGTCTGAAATTATAAATGCAGATGAAGAAGCGCTCGCGTCAATAGACGGTTTTGGCGGAATTATGGCTAAGAGCGTTTCAGATTATTTTAAAACTCCGTCAAATCGAGAGCTGATTGATTCATTAATGGCTCACGGTCTTAATATGAAATATCTGAAAGAAGTTAAAGACGGCAGATTTTCGGGTAAAACGTTTGTATTAACAGGTACTTTATCAAAATACACAAGAAACGAAGCTTCTGAAATAATTAAAAGTTTCGGCGGCAAAACAGCTTCTTCCGTTTCGAAAAAGACAAGCTATGTTCTTGCTGGTGAAGAGGCAGGAAGCAAGCTGAAAAAAGCCACTGATTTAGGAGTTACTGTAATAAGTGAAGAACAGTTTGGTGAAATGATTCTGTAAGGATGTGTTGTTATGGGATATTTTGAAGAAAAATTCTCTATAAAAACCGATGCAAAAGCAAATGAGAAAAGCATTTTTGTTTTTGAAAATGTCAGAATAACGGTCTTATTTTCAAGACTTATCAGAGTTGAACTTTCTGACAACGCTGAATTCTGCGATATGCCTACACAATCCGTCTGGTTCAGAAATTTTATCAAACCTGATTTTGAAGTAAATAATGAAAAAAGTACCGTAATAATTAAAACAAAAGATGTTCAGTTTTTTATTAATACAAAAAACAGTGTACTTAAAAAAGTAATATTTAATGACGGAAAAACTGTTAAAAACTTTAAAAAAGGAAATCTTAAGGGTACAAGACGCACGCTTGATATGACTTACGGCAGCGTTCCGCTTGGTGACGGAATTATTTCCAAAAACGGTGTTGCTTTACTTGATGACTCTGAAAGTCTTGTTATTGAGTCTGACGGCTCAGTAAGAGCTTTTCCCCGTAAAAAAGATTATTATGTTTTTGCATTTTATCATGATTACCGTGCCGCAGTGTCTGCTTTTTACGATATAACAGGCCACACGCCGCTTCTTCCGAGATATGCACTCAGTAACTGGTGGAGCAGATATAAAGCTTATACTCAAAAAGAATATCTCGATTTAATGCAGAAATTCATTGATAAAGAAATTCCGATTACAGTCGCAACTGTTGATATGGACTGGCACTGGGTTGACGTGGTCGGTAAATTCGGCAAGGACGCAAAAAACAGCTTTAAACCGAAAAATCCGAGTGAATTTATTCAAGGATGGACGGGATACAGCTGGAATACTGATCTTTTCCCTGATTACAAAGCTTTTTTAAATGAGTTAAAGCAGATGAATTTTCACATCACTCTTAATGTCCATCCGAGTATGGGTGTAAGATGGTTCGAAAATCAGTATAAAGAATTTGCTTCTTTTATGGGCATTGACCCTGATTGTAAAAAACAGATTGAATTCGATATGACTGATAAGAAATTTATTGAAGGCTATTTTAAATTTCTTCATCATAAATATGAAAAAGATGGCGTTGATTTCTGGTGGATTGACTGGCAGCAGGGGAGTAAGACCAAAATTCCCGGCCTTGATCCACTATGGGCTTTGAATCATTATCATTTTTTAGATTCAGCCAAAAACGGTAAACGACCGATGATACTTTCAAGATTTGCCGGCGCCGGCAGCCACAGATATCCTCTCGGCTTTTCGGGTGATACGGCAATTTACTGGAGCGCATTAAAGTTTCAACCATATTTTACTTCTACAGCTTCAAATATAGGATATTCCTGGTGGAGTCATGATATCGGCGGGCACAGAGGCGGTAAAAAGAATGATGAACTGTATTTAAGATGGGTTCAGCTTGGCGTTTTCAGCCCTGTGAATCGACTTCATTCAAGCAATAATGAGCTTATGGGTAAGGAACCGTGGAAACATTCCGCAGAAGTTGAGTATTACGCTTCAGAAGCTCTTAGATTCAGACACAGACTTCTGCCGTACATATATACTATGAATTACAGATGTCATAAACAGGGGCGTCCTTTAATTGAGCCGATGTATTATGAATATCCGGAAGAAATAAATGCTTATAACTGCAAAAATCAGTATTATTTCGGCAGTGAGCTGATTGTAGCTCCGATAACATCACAGCGCGACAATAATACACATACAGCCTCAGTTGATGTATGGCTTCCCGAAGGTAGTTTTACTGATATATTTACAGGAAAGACATATCAGGGCGGTCAGAATATCAGAATGTTCCGCGGGCTTGATTCAATCCCCGTACTCGCAAAATCAGGGGCAATAATTCCTCTTTCAGCTGAATGTTTTTCAAATGATATATCTCTTCCGAATTTATTGGAAATACTTGTTTTTAACGGTAATAATACGTTTTATATGTATGAGGATGACGGGGAAAGCACTGATTATATTGACGGTAAATATGCTCTTACCGAATTTAATGTTGAAGATAACAGCAGTGATTTAAAATTCTCATTTAAAACAGCCGGAGAATTATCTCTGCTTCCAGAAAGAGACTGTATTTTATCATTCAAAAATATAAAAGGCTTTAAAAACATATATTGTAACAACAGTGAGCTTGAAGTTTTAAAGAGTAACGAAGGTTTTATTCAGGTTAAAATTGAAAATATAATCTATGATAGTGAATATATTATTGAAATTACTGATTATGTTTTAAATTGTAAAGATGATAAGACCGAGGATTATATTAATGTCACTTCAAGGTATAACGGATTAAATTTAAGAAAAAATATGTTTATGAACTCTGCTGTAAATGGGAAAAGTAATATATTTACACCTGAAAAATTAAAACAGCAGTTCAAAGAAATTGATGCTCAGAAATAAAAAAGCTGCAGAATATCTGCAGCTTTTTTACGGTATTTTTATATCAAGACTCTCTATTTTCCTGTTCCAGATTCTTATTTTTTCTATATCAAAATCATTCGGAGCTTTTTTGTATGTACCTGAGGCTTTGCTTCCTTTAATAAGTCCGTTAATAATTGCAAAGAAGTATGGCGGTTTTTTCATTCCGCGTACAAATTTGCCTAAAAGAGCAGAGAGCTTTGTGTTTTTTCCTGCACCAGCAAGATCTGACGACTGTATAACTTCGTTTTCAAACAGGAAATCGACGCCTTCACTGGGAATTGAAAGTATTGAGTTTTTTAGTCCCTCGTTTTTAGCTGTTTCACCGCCGTAAAGTAAATGGAACTTTTTATTATAATCCCACAGCTTTTCTCTTGAATAATCACCGTTTGATTTAATGATTGTTTTTGCAAGAAGCTCTCCTGCCTGTAAAGAAAGGTCAATGCCCATTCCGTTCATAGGAGTTGTCATAAATGCGCTGTCGCCGACAGCAGCATATCCGTTGTATACCATCAATGTCAGCGGACGTCTGACAGGGATTATGCCGTACTTGCCGCCATGCAGGATTTCATCTGTAAACCACGGATGACTTTCTTTGAAAATATCAAGCTGCTCAGCGATTTTCTCGTCATTAACAGGGTCGATTCTGCCGATAAGTATATCAACATTATCTTCATTAGTACAGAACCAGGAAAGTCCGCGTTCACCTTCGTGATACATATATACTTCAAAGGGAACATCCGGCAGGGGAGCTGAAGCATCTCTTTTATAATATGCTCTGTATGCGTAGAATAAGTCTCCTCTGCGCGGCATTTTTTCAATTTCAGCATCATCGGGAAGATTCTTTCTTACAGGCGAAAATACCCCTGCGGCATCAATAAGCATATCACATTCAACGTTCTCGTCAGCAGTTACAATTCCTTTAACATAATTGTTTTCAACAACGGGTGAAATAACCTCAGTTTCATATCTGAAATTAACGCCGCATTTTTCGGCGTAATCAATAATCATGTCAAGAAGAGGGACACGCCACATAATTTTCTGACGTGAGTTTTCATCATAATTTATAATAACTTTTTTCCTTTTAGCAGGGCTTACAAAAGCGCAGTCACCGCGGTATCTCCAGCTGTTATCAGGAAAATCTTTTTCTTCTCGTTCAATGAGACGAGAGAGCAGAGAAAAAGTGAATCTGTCTTCCCAGTCATGACCAAGTTCTTCTCGTTTCTTTTTTTCAAAAACTGTTACATTATAACCTTGCTTTGCAAGCTTTGCAGCCGCAATAAGTCCGCCGTGGCCTGCGCCTGCTACAATAATATTATTCATATATCATTTACCTCACAGAAAATGTTATAATTAATTCTATCATACTGTGAATTAATATTCAACTGATTTTATTATAAAGAAATCAGGAGCATCTCTGCTCCTGAAAATTATTTACCGATATGAGACCTTATTAAATAAACAGGTCTTTTTTTAACTTCAAGATAAATCTTAGAAAGATATTCTCCGAGAATACCAAGACAGAAGAGCTGAATTCCGCCGATAAACAGTACAAGAACAACAATAGTCGCATAACCCGGAACATTTATTTCGAATGAAATTTTCTGAATAACAACGATTACAAGATACAGAACAGAAATAATTGCTGAAAAAATACCAACAAAAGTTGATATTTTAAGCGGAAACGTGGAGAAAGAAATAATACCGTCAACAGCATATTTTATAAGCTTCCATACACTCCATTTTGATTCACCGGCAGCTCGTTCTTCAACATTATACGGAATATAAACTGTATTAAATCCAACCCAGCTGAAAAGTCCCTTTGAAAAACGGTGATATTCCGGCATCTGAAGAATTGCATCAATAACATTTCTTTTAAAAAGTCTGAAATCTGACGCTCCATTTTTGAAGTCAATATCAGAAATCTTGTTTATTGCTTTATAAAAGAGTGATTTAACACCGGACATGGCTTTATTTTCTTTTCTTTCCTGCTGAAAAGCTGTAACGCAGTCAACTGTGTTATCCTGATTCATAACTTCAAGCATTTCGAGGACAACCTCGGGCCTCTGCTGTAAATCAGCGTCAATAAGACATGCCATATTTCCCTTTACATTTGAAAGACCGGCATATATTGCAGATTCTTTTCCGAAATTTCTGCTGAAAGAAATAACCTGAATGTTATGTGACGGATTATTGTCATAAATCTTTTTAAGCTCTGAATATGTTCTGTCTTTACTTCCGTCATCAACAAAAACAAACTCGTAAGTGAAGCCTTTATTTTCAAATGCTTTATTAACATCATTAAAAAACAGATTAACATTTCCTTCTTCATTATAGCAGGGAACAATAAGAGATAAATCAATTAATGAGTCAGTCATAAAATCCTCTCCTTATTAAGCATATTTTACCATATAATTATAGTTAATTCAATAAAAAATATTAAATCATATTTATTTTAAATAAATTTTCCTATTTTTAAAAATATTTGTTGACATTTAAAATATGTTGTGATAAAATAACAAAGTCGTCAAGACGCGGGTGTAGTTTAGTGGTAGAATTCCAGCCTTCCAAGCTGGTCGTGTGGGTTCGATTCCCATCACCCGCTCCATTATGCGCGCCAATAGCTCAGCTGGATAGAGCAACTGCCTTCTAAGCAGTAGGTCAGGGGTTCGAGTCCCTTTTGGCGCGCCAAATATATGGTGGGTATAGCTCAGTTGGCTAGAGCGCCAGATTGTGGCTCTGGAGGTCGTCGGTTCGAGCCCGATTACCCACCCCATATTTTTTTATTGTCGCGGAGTCGAGAAATTGACTGCGCACTTTTTTTAGCTAAATATTCTGGGGTGTCGCCAAGGGGTAAGGCAAGGGACTTTGACTCCCTCATCCGCTGGTTCGAATCCAGCCATCCCAGCCAGGAGCAGCATTTTTGCTGCTCTTTTTTTAATAAATATTTTATAAAGTATTTGTAAATTATTCCTGTTTATATTTGATTTTTGATTATAATATGATATAATTCATAAAGATATATTAACAATACATATTTTGTTTAGGGTGATTGAAATATGGGAAAACTTATAGTTATTGAAGGACTTGACGGAAGCGGCAAATCGACACAGATTGAACGTCTTGTTAATAAGCTTAAAGAACGGTATGATATAAAAATCAAGCAGATTAAGCTTCCTGACTACGACAGCGAATGCTGTGCACCTGTAAAAAAATATCTGAACGGTGATTTTGGAAAAAATCCGCAGGACGTTAATGCTTACGCCGCATCATGCTTTTATGCCGTAGACAGATTTGCAAATTATAAGACTAAGTGGAAATCTTATTATGATTCTGATACACTCATTATAGCAGACAGATATACAACATCAAATGCATATCATCAGGCAACAAAACTGCCCGAAACAGAATGGAATAATTACTTTGCATGGCTTGAAGATTTTGAATACAACAAAATCGGAATACCGAAGCCTGATGCTGTAATTTACCTTGACATGCCTATTGAAATTTCTCAAAGAATGATGTCTGAAAGATATAAGGGCGACGAGACCAAAAAAGACATACATGAAGCCAATATCAGTTATCTTTTAAGCTGCAGAAAAGCGGCTGAAAAAGCGGCTGAAGCAATGGGATGGATAAGAATTAACTGTGCCGACGGTGATAAACCCAGAAGCATTGATTCTATCGGTGAGGAAATTGATAAATATATCGATAAATTTATATTTTAAACAATAAATAGTATTTACTTTTTAATACAATAGGTGTAAAATATTATGAATGTAATTAAGAGGTGATTTTCTGTATGCTTTATGCTTTTCTTGCAAAAGGATTTGAAGAAGTTGAAGCTATTGCAGCTATTGATGTTATAAGACGAGCTGATATAGATATTAAAACTGTCGGAATAGGCACTAAAATCGTGTGCGGCTCGCATAATATACCTGTTTTTTGCGACCTCGATGAAAATGAAGCCGTAATCAGCGATGATGTTGACGGTATACTTCTTCCCGGCGGAATGCCTGGAACATTAAACCTTGAGGCAAATGAGACAGTTAATAAATTTATTGATTATTGCGCGGATAATAACAAGCTTATCTGTGCGATTTGTGCTGCTCCGTCTATTCTCGGGCATAAAGGTCTTCTTGAAGGCAAAGAGGCAATTTGCTTCCCCGGATTTGAAGATGAGCTTAAAGGAGCATCAATCAGTGACAAATTTGTTGCCTGCGACGGCAATATTATCACAGCCAGGGGCATGGGCAGTGCTGTAGATTTCGGATTGAAAATCTCAGAAAAATTTATAGGCTGTGAAAAAGCTGCGGCACTTCGTGCATCACTTCAGTGTCCCAGATAAAATTTTAAGGAGGTAAGGTTATGGATTCTGATAAAAGAAAACCGAATGAAAACGATATAGACCTTGATTCACTTTTATCATATTATTCTTCAGAAAAAAAGAATATCGATTCTTCTAAGTCTGTTAATTCTGAGGCAGCTCCTAAAACCGAGCCTCGTTCAGAAAAGTCTCAGAGTGATTCATCTGTTTCATTCGGCGGAACCAATACTGCACAGAATCAGAAGAAAAAGTTTGTTATACACATTGATGAAGATGATTACAATAATTCAGGACTTTCTGATTCGCAGAAGCCTGCCGACAGTTCTTCAGTATATTTCTCCAATTATAAAGGCAGAAATGTACGAGTTGTAACACCGTCCGGCAATGAAACATCTGCTAAGTCAGATAAAAACAAATCTGAAAATATTAAAAATGTTAAAAAGAATATTAAATCAATCGGCAGCCGTTTCGCTGTTATTCTGTTTGCTTGCATAATTCTTTTTACATCTTTAGCTTCATATATTTCAATTACTACAATTAATGATATACTCGCTATAACATCGTCTGATGATGCCGTTGAGGTACGAATTTATAAACAGACAAGCAGCGGTGAAGAAAAGCTCGATGAAGAGCTTTCATGTGATGAAATTATTGATATTCTGGCAGATAATAAACTTATCAGTCAGAAAGGGTTCTGCAAATTCTTTGCAAAATTCAGACATTTTGATAATGAGAATTATAAATATAAACCCGGCGTTTATACTTTAAAAAAGAGTATGGGCGTTGAAGGTATGCTTAACAAGTGCCTTCAGCAGAACAGGACAACTGAGACTGTAACTGTCAGCTTCCCCGAGGGTTGGACAATTACTCAGATGTTTGAAAAGCTCGAAAAGAACAAGGTTTGTAATGCAAAAGCTCTTTATTCTGTATTAAAGAGTTATATGGATATGCATTCGAACGATTATGCTTTCCTTGCAAATGTACCTCAGAATGAAGACAGATATCAGATCTTTGAGGGTTATCTTTTCCCTGATACTTACGATTTTTACGTTGAATCAGACCCCAATTTTGTTATAGACAAGCTTTTCAATTCATTTAATACACATTGGACAGAAGAATATCAGGCTCAGGCTGATAAACTCGGATATTCAATGGATGAAATTATTACTATTGCTTCTATCATTCAGAAAGAAGCTGCAAACAGCAGTCAGATGAAGAATGTTTCTTCTGTAATTCATAACAGACTTAAAAATTCAATGAATTATCCTACACTGGGCTGTGAATCAACTTACGATTATATTTCCAATAGTTTTGACAACAAAAACTTCCCCATGTCCCAGAAGACGTTTTATCTTAATAAATACGCAACTGACAAAAACAAAGGACTTCCTCCCGGACCAATAAGTAATCCCGGAGTTGATGCAATAGAAGCTGCGCTTCATCCTTCTGATACAAACTATTATTTCTTCCAGCATGATAAGAATGGTCAAATTTATCTTGCCGAAACAAAAAATCAGTTTGATTACGATTACAGTGTTGTTCAAAGAGTTAATAATGAGGATTAAAATGACTGATAATTTTATTAATATACCTGAGGTTCTTGCTCCTGCAGGGGACAGAGAACGCTTTGATAAGGCACTGTATTTCGGTGCAGACGCTGTTTATGTTGGCGGTGCCGAATTCGGTATGAGAACCGCCCCATCTAATTTTTCGTTTGATGAACTGACTGATGCGGTTGAATCTGCGCATAAACAGAACGTGAAGGTGTATCTTACCTGTAATACTGTTCCGCGTAATAATGAAATGTCAAGACTCCCGTCTTTTATAGAGAGAGCTGTTGACTGCGGTGTTGACGCGTTGATAATTTCTGATCTCGGAACTCTTGATATTGCTAAAAAAATCGCTCCTGATATTGATATTCATGTATCAACTCAGGCGGGTATTACAAACTATGCGACAGCAAACGTGTTTTATAATCTCGGCGCAAAAAGAATAGTAACCGCAAGAGAGCTTTCTCTTGATGATATTGCTGAAATTCGAGCTAAAATTCCGTCGGATATGGAAATTGAATGTTTTGTACATGGAGCAATTTGTGTTTCATACTCCGGACAATGTTTAATGTCATCTGTTACAAAAAATCGTTCA
>JAZUHE010000057.1:0-6949 GCA_045641565.1 Acutalibacteraceae bacterium
CACCCAGTACTCAAACTTGGCGAAGAAAATCTCAGCGCAGAGGATGAGAACTGTCGCGATTACGCCTGCCTCAAAATATCCCGCGCCTATCGCAAGGCCGATTATGGCACAGGTCCAAAGTCCTGCTGCAGTGGTGAGTCCTTTGACCTGACGGCGTTTTGTAACGATAATCGTACCCGCGCCGATGAAGCCTATGCCCGCTATAACCTGCGCGCCAAGTCGGGCTATATCAGTGTAAAGACCCATCTGAAGATATAAGAACTGACTGGTCATGGTTGTCATTGCCGCGCCGAGGCATATGAGAATATGTGTTCTGAAGCCTGCCGGACGGCGTTTATGCTCTCTTTCAATACCTATCGCTCCGCCGCAAAGCAATGCGACAAGCATTCTTAACGCAACAGAAAGAGTTGTTATTTCTCTTAAAAAATCAAGTGAACTAAGCATTATTCCGCCCCCTTATATCTCGTCAACAAGCGTAACGAAATCAAACTTTGACACGGCCGACATAACCTGTGAATGTGTTCCGCCTTTAGGAAGTCTCGTCGATAACACCGCACCGATAACGACGCCGTTAGACTGCTTCTCACGCTGAATATCAACGTCAAATATCTGTATGTCCATGCCCTTGATTGTGTTGATTATTTCGCCTAAATTTTCCATTTCGGCAAATTCAACGTACAAATCCATATTCCGTGCGTTGGCAACAATCCATGCACCGATTTTATTAAAGAGAGTTGTGGTCACAATAATAAGCGCGAAGCCGATTATGGCGCATTCGAAAAATCCCGCGCCGATGGCAAGGCCCATGCAGGCGGACGCCCAGAGACCAGCGGCCGTGGTAAGGCCCTTAACCTCCTGACGGCCTGTGACGATTATAGTTCCCGCGCCGAGGAAGCCAATACCGTTAATAACCTGAGCGCCGAAACGGGATACGTCGGTCTTTATGCCTATGGCCGCTGAAATCTCTGCCCAGTTGTTGGTAAGCAGATAGGACTCATACTGGCTGAGCATCATTGTAAGCACAGCACCGATTCCCACAAGCATATATGTTCTGCTGCCTGCCGCGCGGTGCTTCTGACCTCTTTCGAGGCCTATCAGTCCGCCGAAAAAAACCGCCAGCAACAGCTTCATTATGAGAGCCCATATATTCATCTCTCTGAAATAATCAAAGCAGTGAAGTAAACCGCCGCTCATGTTGCGACCTCCTTAAATTTCATTTAAAATGGTATAACAAATAATTATATATTATACCATTCATAATATGCATTGTCAAGAGATTTTATGCAATATGCAAAAAGTCCGGCCTCGAAGACCGAACTTTTAATTTATTTTATTTCTGGCACACTGTCATATCCTCAAAGGTTTCACGCCTTACCGCAACGTAATCATTTTCGCCGTCAATCATAATAACGGGCGGCTTGCATATGGCGTTGTAATTTGAAGACATGGCGTAGTTATAGGCGCCTGTTGTCATAACCGCAAGGATATCTCCCCTTTGCGGCTTCGGGAGCATTACCCCCTCCTGAATCAAATCGCCGCTCTCACAGCAGCGGCCCGCAACGGTGCACTGATAATCTGCCGTTTCGTTCATTTTATCCGCAATCACCACCGTGTAGTCTGACTGATAAAGAGCGTACCTCGGGTTGTCGGGCATTCCGCCGTCAACGGAAACATAATTTTTAAAGCCCTTTATCTCTTTGGTGCCGCCCACGGTGTAAAGTGTAAGGCCAGCGTCGGCAACAATACTTCTGCCCGGCTCCATAAGAATCACCGGCTCGTCAAGAGAATACTTTTCGCAGAGAGCCTTTACGGTTTCAGCGATTCCTTTTATATTGGCCGCGTAGTCAATCTCGGGGTCGGACTCAACGTATCTTACGCCCATTCCGCCGCCTAAATTAAGCACCTTGGTGATAAATCCGAGCTCTTTTTTCATCTCGGCGATATAACCGAGCATAATAACCGCCGCGTCACAGAATGGCTCATATTCAAAAATCTGAGAGCCGATATGGCAGTGGAAGCCCTGCAGGTCAATATTGCCGAGGGACAAAGCGAGCTGTGTCAGCTCCTTTGCCTGCCCTGTCTCTATGGCCGCGCCGAATTTCGAGTCAACCTTGCCCGTTGAAATCTTGGCGTGAGTGTGAGGGTCAATACCGGGAGTAATTCTTATAAGAATCTTCTGGGTGATTTTCCTTTTTTCCGCTTCGGCGTTAACAGCCGCAAGCTCGTCGGCGTTGTCACAGATAAAATATCCCACGCCGCAGTCCATCGCGAAAGCAATATCCCAGTCGGTCTTGTTGTTTCCGTGGAAATACGCCTTCTCCATGGGGAAGCCAGCTTTGGAAGCGGTATAAATCTCGCCCGATGAAACTACGTCGATGCCTATGCCCTCCTCCTTAGCGATTTCGTAAATTCTCTTGAAGCAGAGAGATTTACTGGCAAAAAGAGGCATTGAACCGCAGGGGAAATTCTCAGAAAGCGCGGTTTTATAAATTCTGCACTTCTCTCTTATTCTGTTTTCATCCATAATGTATGCGGGAGTGCCGTATTTTTCGGCGAGGAGAACAGTATCCTTCCCCGCAAACTCAAGATGTCCTTTTTCATTCACGCTCAGATTTCGGCAAATCATTTTTATCTTCCTTTATTTTTTCAGCATTAAAGCATGTGCGCTCTTATTTCGTCGGGTTCCGCATTAATAAGCATAGCCGGAGCTATGTCAAACACGGTTCTGCAGCCTGTTTCGTTATTGTTTTTAAGTCTGTATGCCGCTCTTGCGTACGCCGCGAGCACGCTTCCCGTAAACTCAGGATTGCTCTCAAGCTTCAGACTGTATTCAATAGTCTGCTTTGTGGTATTGTCAAAGCCTGTCACACCGCTTCTGATAACACTGCCGCCGTGAGGTATTCCCATATGGTCACGTTTTAACTCCTCGAGGGAAATAAATGTAACGGTTGTGTCATAATCCGCGAAATAATTGGGCATTGTCTTGATTTCGTTTTCTATGCGTACCTTGTCAGCGCCGTCCTCTGCCACAACGTAGCACTCTCTTGTATGCTTCTGACGAGTGGTAAGCTGAGGATTCTCGCCGTTTCTGACGCTCTCAACTGCGCCCTCAACGGGAACTGTGTACTGTCTCGCGTCAACAACACCGTCAATGCGTCTTATGGCGTCCGAATGTCCCTGGCTGACGCCTCTGCCCCAGAATGTATAATCGTTTCCGTTGGGGAGCACAGCGTTCATGTAAAGTCTGTTAAGTGAGAACATACCCGGGTCCCAGCCGACGGAAATAACAGCGATATTGCCGCCCTTTTTCGCCGCCTCGTCGCAGGCCTTAAAATGCTCGGGGATTCTGGCGTGGGTATCGAACGAATCAATAACCGTGAAAAGCTCCGCTATGGCGGGAGTTGTAACAGGCAGGTCAAAGGCACTGCCGCCGCAGTTAATCATTACGTCGATTTTATCTTTGAATTCGGCGATTCTGTCAAAAGAATAAACAGCCGCGCCCTCTGTTCTTATCTGAACTCCGTCAGGATTTCTTCTTGTAAAAACAGCGACAAGCTCCATATCCGTATTATTCTTAACAGCAGCCTCTACGCCTCTGCCCAGATTGCCGTAGCCGCAAATACCTATTCTTATCATGGTATCACCTTATTCTATCATGTTTTTCATATTATAAAGCCCCGCTTCTCTGCCTGCCATAAATCTCGCGGCAGAAACAGCGCCCTCTGCAAACAACGCCCTCGAATGAGCCTCGTGCTTAAGAGAAATCGTCTGATTATCAGTTGAAATAAGAACCTCGTGAATACCGGGGATATTTCCGCGTCTTACAGACTGGATTCCGATTTCGTTCTTTTCGCGCTTGCACTGACCTGAACGGCCGATATTAAGCTCAGAATTTTCTCTTGTATCCTTAAGTTCCTCAGCGAGCATCAAAGCCGTACCGCTGGGAGCGTCAAGCTTCCTGTTATGGTGAGTTTCAACAATCTCGATATCGGCGTCGGGCATGGCCACAGCCGCTTTCTTAGCGAGCTCGACAAGAAGCGCAACGCCTAAAGACATATTCGCTGAATGGAAAACCGCGGTTTTCTCCGCCGCCTTTTCAATTAGAGCGGCCTCCAGCTCAGTGTGGCCTGTTGTCGCGACTATTACAGGCAAATTACGCTCAACAGCATACTGCATAAGCTCCTGAACCGCGCTGTGATGTGAAAAGTCGATTATCACATCAGCTTCACCTGTATATTCGTCAATGGATTTATAACAGTCGTCGCCGAATTTATCTACTCTCGCACAGACGGTCATATCATCGGCTTCGCAGACAAGTCTCTCGACCTCTCTGCCCATTCTGCCGCACGCGCCGTTTAAAATAATTCTTATCATACCTTTAACCCCTGCTCACGCATAAGAGCCAGCATATTTTCTCTGTGGTCGTCCTCCATGGGAGTAAGAGGAAGACGTACAATATTTTCGCAGAAGCCCATTGCCGCCATGGCCGCCTTAACGGGGATGGGGTTAACCTCGCAGAAGAGAGAATTGATAAGCGGAAGAAGCTTAAGCTGCATATCAAGAGAGCCCTTGATATCTCCGTCAAAGAACATCTTGCACATAAGAGAGGTTTCTCTGGGCAGAACATTTGAAAGAACGGAAATAACACCTGAGCCGCCTACTGAAAGAATCGGGACTATCTGGTCGTCGTTGCCCGAATACATATCAAGTCTGTCGCCTACAAGAGACATTGTCTCAACAATCTTTGAAATATTGCCGTTGGCCTCTTTGATAGCTGTAATCATAGGATGGTCAGCGAGAACATCATATGTAGCAGGTTCGATATTAACGCCTGTTCTTGAGGGAACATTATAAAGAATGCAGGGCTTTGTGCTCTCATCGGCAATAGCTGTGAATGTCTTGATAAGGCCGTTCTGTGTAGCCTTGTTGTAGTAAGGTGTAACAAGAAGCATTCCGTCATATCCGATTTCGCAGGCGAACTTTGTAAGGTCAATAGCATAAGCGCAGTCATTTGAGCCTGTACCCGCAATCATCGGAACCTTGCCGTTCGCTCTTTTAACAGCGAACTCAAGAGCTTCTCTGTGCTCTTCGTCAGAAAGAGTTGAGCCTTCGCCCGAAGTACCGCAGATAACAAGAGCGTCTATGCCCTGTTCAATCTGCCAGTCGATAACTCTGCCGAAGTTTTCATAATCCACGCCGTTCTCGTTAAGAGGTGTAATAAGAGCTGTCGCAGCTCCTCTGAAAATACTGTTTTCCGTCATTTTAAATAGCTCCTTAAAAAAAGTTTTCCCGATAAAAGAAAAAATAGCCGAATTAATCGGCTACCCTACTTATTCCATATAACAAAGCATATAAAATGAAATAATTAAGATAGCTCTCCGCTAATGCGACAGTAAATGAGATATTCTCCCATCCACCAGTACAGTTTTGGCTAAACTGCCTTCGGCAACGATTCCTTTCACAGATGCCATAGATTTTGCCGTAATCCCTAAACATCAGCTACTGATAATGCGATGCGCCTCTATCATTTAATTTATCGTTGCAAGCATAATATCACACATTGACTTAAAATTCAAGACCTAATTTTAAAAATATAATTATTCCTTGTAATATTTATAAAATAATGGTATGATTTATTCATCAATTCAAAAGAGGCATATTATGAAGCATTTGGACATTTTTACAGACGGCGCCTGCTCAGGCAATCCCGGCCCGGGAGGATGGGCGGCAATCCTCAGATACAGGCAGACGGAAAAGGAGCTTTCCGGCAGCGAAAAGGAAACCACCAACAACCGAATGGAGCTCACCGCGGTTATCAGAGCTCTTGAAGCGCTCAGAGAGCCCTGCGAGGTTACGCTTCACACAGACTCAAAATATGTCTGCGACGCGATAAATCAGCGCTGGGTATATTCTTGGAAAGCGAAGGGCTGGAAGAAATCCGACAACAAGCCCGCCCTCAATGTTGATTTATGGGAGCAGCTGCTTCCCCTGCTGAAAAAGCACGATGTGGAATTCATCTGGCTCAAAGGTCACGCAGGTCACCCCGAAAACGAACGCTGTGACAAGCTCGCTGTCAGCGAATATTCCCGATATTTATAGTCGTTTTTTATAGTCTGGGTAATGGTTATCTTGTTCGACACTCTGCAATAGAGCTCAGGCTGTAATCTGAATCTTTCTCTCGGTAAGCACAAACAGTTAACGATTTGTTTGAATTGTGAGGTAAACAAAATGTTTGAATATAATATTCATCCTGATAACAGTTCAAAACAGTTTATTGAAACTTGCAATAAAATATGCAAGGAGCTGAAATCAGCAAAAAAAGATAAAATGCTTATAGATGTAGACGGAACCACAATTCAAAAAATCTCGTTCGGGAATAAAAACATATATGTATATGATGATTATGATATTGGTGCTGTCTTTGTTAAATCTGAAATTCCGTTGAATTTTCTCCGCTGAATAAAACATACTTAATAAAGAAGATATTCTAAATCTATCTCTCAGTAATGCACACTTTCGGCTCCCTTGTGCAAAGGGAGCTGTCACGGAGTGACTGAGGGATTGTTTTTTTAGTCGGGGTAAATTTATCTTATTTGGCTCTTTGTGCTCGAGCTCAGGCTGAAATCTATATCTTTCTCTTGGTAACGCACTATCATGGCTCCCTCTTGAGGGAGCTGTCGAGCGTATGCGAGACTGAGGGAGGCTTTACTTTCATCCGCTTACACTGCGATACAGAAAAAAACGCCTGCCGGCAAATGACAGCATCGCATAAGGATGTTTTGTGACAAAGCAAAACCCGCCGAAAAGTAGTTTGTTTCCTTTCGGCGGGTAATTCTTTTGTCCGACAAACCGGGATTTGCAGACGTTATTCATTGAAAATACAGATGATAATCACCATTTGCTTTTTTATCAATATCTTCTTCTGTTGTAAAAGCAATTTTTGCTTTAC
>JAZUHE010000058.1:0-6555 GCA_045641565.1 Acutalibacteraceae bacterium
AGAGCAAGCACTATAAAGGGACGGCTTTTAAGCATTGCACCGTAGGTCTTTTTAATGTCAACCTTAGGGTCTGCCTCAGAGGGAACTCTCTCTTTTGTACCTGCAAAGCACATGAAGTAGAATGCCGCTGAGCATACGGCCATGATTACGCCGAAAATCAGCATACCCTTTGAGTCAGCTACGTTATAAGTGCCGCCTTTGCCGTCGTCAACCTTGCTGTAAATAACGAATGGAGCGAGAAGCAGGGGAGCGGCTCCGCCGATTCCGCCGCCGATTGTGCGGAATGTGGAAAGAAGCGTTCTGCCGTCGGGGTCATCTGTTATGACTGACGCGAGAGAGCCGAAGGGTACGTTTATACCGGTATAAAGCATACCGAAAGCTATGTAGGTTATGTAGGCAAAGAGAAGAAGCAGTGCCTCGCTCTGAGTGAACGCGCGCACATTGATAAAGCAGAGAAGCTCGGATATCGCGAGAGGCGCGGCAATCCATTTAATATACGAGCGGGATTTGCCGTTTTTATCGGGCTTTCTTTTTGCTACAATGTTTCCCCACATGGGGTCATTAACTGCATCCCACAATCTTGTGAAAAGGAAGAGGTTCGCAATTTTCTGCGGTGCGATTTTTAAAACATCCGTATAAAAAACCTTGAGGAACGAGGAAACGTAGGTGAGCACAAACAGGTTGCCGGCGTCACCCAGCATATATCCCATTCCTTCTTTTATTCCGATTTTATTCGGATGAGTGTTTTCCGTTTTTTCTTTTTTTACAAAAGCCATATTAATTCTCCAATACAATAAATCCCTTATTGTCTATTATATCATAAAGATTCAACATAATCAATCAAAAATAAACTGTATTATACATTTAATTATGTTGATAATAAAATATTTTTATGTTAAAATTAATAAAAATGTCTCAGAGGTGCTGCAAATGAAAAAATTCAGGCGTTTATCAGCGCTTTTAATGGCTGCGGTGATGATTATGCCTGCCGCTGTTTCTGTCAGCGCGGCCGATAATTCTGTCAGCGCAGATGTTTATTCAGACAGTGTGAATCCGCTTAAAAGCGCAAATCAGTTCGGCGGAAATGAAACTGTTACTCTTACGCTCCACGGCGGAGATTACAGGATAAGCGAGCTCTGCTCATTTACAGAGGCGGACAGAGACAATGTTATATTTAAAGCGGCTGAAGGAGAAAAGGTCAGAATTACAGGCGACAGAGCCGTAACCGACTGGAAGACGACCACCGTCAACGGAGTCAGAGCTTTTGAAGCGTCTGCCTGCGGTGAAAGAATAACGGGACTTTTCAGTGACAGCAGGGAGCTTGTGAACGCGAGACTTCCCGAAAGCGGATACTTTTATGTAAAGTCTCTTAACGACGATGATACGCTGTGGACTGAGGAAACAACTCTCTGGGCTGACGGAACGCTCGGTCAGCGCTCATTCAACGCTGATCTGAACGATATAGATAAGGCTCCGTCAAACATGAATGACGTGACGGTTCATATCCCCCACAAGTGGCACGACGAGGTTACGGGAATGAGCGGATTCGACGCCGCCACAGGCAGAATTTCAATGGTGAAATATGCCGCCATGACGATTTTTGAAAATGACCGCTTCTGCCTTGAGAATGTCAAAGATGAGCTTGATAAGCCCGGCGAATGGTGCTTTGACAGCAGTGAAGACAGGATTTATTATATTCCCTTTGAGGGCGAAAAGGCCGACAGCTTAAAGCTTTACGCAACAGGCACAGCAGAAATAATAAATATTGACGGATGCAGTAATCTTACGTTTGAGGGCATCTGCTTTGAGAATACAGGCTGGGAATATGCCGACAAAAAGTACTGCACAATAAATGTTTCCACTTGGACGGAAGGCCTTGACATGGATATGCCTCAGGGCGCTATTGATGTTTGCGGCGCCGTTTACGTTAAGAATTCGGACAACATTCATTTTAAAAACTGCGAATTCAGAAACATCGGCACCACGGCAGTGAAATTCGCGGACAATACATCATTCTGTTCGGTTGAGAACTGTGTTTTTGATAAAATCGGTGCTTCTGCCGTATTTATCGGCGGTCAGAACTGCAGTGTTGACTCATCTGAGCGCACTCATGACATAAATATTAAGAATAATATAATCAGCAATTACGGACTGCAGTTCCACAGCGCACCGGGCGTTATTATCACATACTGCGATACGGGCGATGTGGCGAACAATGAGATTCACGACGGATATTATTCAGGTATTTCCTGCGGTTGGATGTGGCTTTTCGGCGACCACATCACAAGACAGATAAGGCTCAGAGACAATCTGATTTATAATATCGGCAAGGGCATGATGTCCGATTTAGGCGGCATTTATATGCTCGGAATTCAGACGGGAACGCAGATAACAGGCAACGTGATTCACGACGTGCTCTGCTATCAGGGACCCGAGGGATACGCGGGCGACGGAATATACACCGACGCCGGAGCGTCCGAAATGATTATTAAAAATAATCTCGTTTTTAACTGCTCATCATCCGGACTTAACGCAACGATTGCGAGAAATAACTCAATCACCAACAATATTGTTGCTTTCTGCGGTGAGAGCATTGTCAATCCCGGCGGTACGATTCAGTATTTCACCTCGATGAACAATTACAACGGCAACATTTTCCTGACGGATAACAAGGTGCCGGTATACAGCGACCTTGAAGGTATCGAGAAGCTGATTGACAACAGAAATGTCATGTGGGACTGTACATACGGCGGTGAGCTCTATTTCTCACCGAGGCGCGCGGATTCAGCTGACGTTATGATATTCAGTCAGGCCGCTAATAAAGGATATGTGAATACGTCGAAGGCGGCTGATCCGCTGTTTAACGACGCCCGAAATTATGACTTCACTCTCAGTAAGGATTCCCCCGCGCTTAAAGGCGATATCGGATTCAAAACGTGGGATTACTCAAAGGCGGGAACTCTCAAGGGAACGGTTATAGGTCTTGACACCGCCGGAGGGCAGACGGAATATAACGCGAATGTTTCACAGTGCGTGTTGCATTCCGCTAAGCCGAAGTTCATCACAAGAGTGAAGCTCTGGATTGAGAAGCTTTTTAATAAGATTATTGTCTTCTTTAAAAATTTATTTGGGGTGAAATAAATGCTTACAAAAATCACATCGTTTTTTATGAGTATCATTATGATGCTCCTCTCCGTTTTCGGAATATCATTCAAGCACAACGAGGCGAAAGCAATGGATTTATACATGACAAAGTATGAAGTGAAAACCGGCAACGAAAAAACCGACGAGCTCAAAGAGCTCTATAAAAAGGTTGCGCAGAGAACTCCCGAAATACAGGAGTGCAGCGCTAAAAAGCCCTTTGCCGATGATGACAGAATTCAGGCTGTTTTCTTTGACAGCGAGGAATTCGGCGGCAAAACAGGCAGGGTCTTTGCCTATGTAGGATTCCCCGAGAACGCGAGCAGCGAAAATCCCGTACCTGCGATGGTTCTCGTTCACGGCGGCGCGGGCCACGCTTATGCCGAATGGGTGCAGTACTGGGTAGATAACGGATATGCGGCGATTTCCGTTGACGGATTCGCCCAGCAGCCCGATGACGGCTATTACACAGGTAAGAATGAGCAGTGGTCGGTAAATCCCGATTCACATATGCCGATGAATGAGTTCTTTACTGATTCGGATAAGCCCTTAACAGAGCAGTGGTTCTACCAATATGTTGCCGACGTTATCCTCTCAAACAGCATTATGCGCGCGGACAGCAGAGTTATTACAGATAAAATCGGCGTTACAGGTATTTCATGGGGCAGTATGGCTACAAGCGTAGCCATGTGCTACGACAGCAGATTTGCTTTCGCGATTCCTGTTTACGGCAGCGGATTCCTTGAAAACAGCACCGCCGCCATAGGTCCGATTACGAACAGCGGAAATTACGCTGATGTATGGGACGCTTCTCATCTTATGAGCGAGGTTAAAATGCCTGTTCTTTATGTCAACAGCGACAGCGACCCGTTCTTCTCAGCGAACTGTACCACGGCTTCTGCTCTTTACACCGAGAACGGCAATCTTGTTTATGCTCAGAACTTTGAACACGGTCAGAATCAGGGCGCTTATGAGCCGGAGATTCTCAGATTCGCCAATGAGCAGACAGGCATGAGCGAGGGTAATATAAAAATCACCGATATTTCATTTGACGGCAAAAGAGCGGTTGTTTCTTTTGATGTTCCCGAGGATGTTAGCAACATTAAGGCTTATGTTTATTACAGAAACAGCGAGCTTGAATATGACGGCCTGGAGATTAAAAAGGAATGGAAGCACAGAAAGGGAATTGATTTAGGAAACACAGCCAATATTAAAATCCCCGAAAACGCGAAATATTTCTATATTTCAATTCAGGGCAAGGCAGGAAAGATTTTTGACAGAGATACCGTTCAGGCAACTACAGGTATTTATTCACCCGATATGCTCAAAAAATACGGCCTTTACGCTAAGGACATTGACGCTGAAAAGCTGAAGAGCAGAATAGAAAAGACTCTTAAGAGCGATATTGACAGCGGCAAGGTCGGCGGCGCGGAGCTTCTCGTTAATCAGTACGGCGAGCGTGTTTATGAGGGCGTATTCGGCTTAAAGGATATTGACAACAATATCCCTCTTGAAAAGAACGCAATGTACAGAATAGCGTCCATGACAAAGCCTGTTACGGCGGTTGCGCTTCTTATGGAGGTTCAGAAGGGCACAATCGGTCTTTATGACGATGTTTCAGATTACCTTGACGGATTCGATAACATGTATGTGGGCGAGGTCAGAGACGGCGAGGTTGTTCCTGTTAAAAAGGCAGAGAACAGCATTAAGGTTTATCAGCTTGTTTCACACACAAGCGGTATCTGCTCGGGTACTCTCGGTGATACGCTTTACGCTCAGATTCCCGCGAAGGACAGGTCATTGGCGTATTTAGCTGAATTTCTCAAGGATAAGCCGCTGAGCTTTGACCCCGGTACAGCGCAGGAATACAACAACATAGGCTTTGACATCGCGGCGAGAATCATTGAGCTCGTCAGCGGAATGTCTTATGACGAGTATCTTAAGGTTAATCTGTTTGACAGACTGGGAATGAAGGACACTACATTTGTGCCTACAGATGAGCAGTGGGAGAGATTTATTTCCGTTCATAACCGCACAGAAGACGGTAAGCCTTTTAACGCGTCCACACATCCCGGCAGTGTGTTCAGCAATAATCCAAAGGAATACTTTATGGCAGGGGGCGGACTTGCCTCGACAGCTGAGGATTATTCGCTGTTTGCCGAGATGCTTCTCAATGACGGTGTGGGCTCAAACGGCGTGAGAATTCTCAATGAGAAAATGGTTGAGCTTATGAGAACTCCGTGCGTTTCAAAGGATATCATGCCAGGCGACCAGCAGTGGGGCCTCGGCGTAAGAGTTATTACAGAGGACGGCTATGAACGCCTTCCTGTGGGAGCTTTCGGCTGGAGCGGCGCTTACGGAACGCATTTCTGGATTGACCCGACAAACAGAATTACAGCGGTTTATATGAAGAATTCGGCATTCGAGGGCGGCGCCGGAGCAAGAACCGCCAATGAATTTGAAGAGAATGTATTCAAGGCGATGAAATAAAAACGCATAGGCAGTTAGCACGGAGATAAAACAGAATCTGATGGATTAAAGGCGCCCCTCCGGGGAGCTGTCTGCGAATGCAGACTGAGGGGGTTACCCCCACCGTCAAAATCAAAGATTTTGCCACCTCCCACAAGGGAGGCTTCATCTCGCCAAATCTCAGTATATCTGTGTGACGACTGCTCGGGCTCAGTAGCAGAAAATCAGATAAAAGATACCACGAATATAAAAAGACCTGCGATTCACTTGAATCGCAGGTCTTAAATATTGCTTTAATTATTCAGCGTCGGGAGCATAGAGATCCTTGAGCTTGAGGAGATGTGCATATCTTGCAACTGAAGTATCCTCTGCCTTTGTGAAGAGCTGTTCTGCTCTCTCGGGGAAGGAACGTGTAAGAGCTGAGTAACGGGCCTCGTTCATGATGAATGCTCTGTAGCCCTCTGAAACGGGAGCCTTGGAGTCGATTGTGAACGGGTTCTTGCCTTCTGCCTTGAGTGCGGGGTTGTAACGGAACATGTTCCAGTAACCGCAGTCAACAGCCTTCTTCATCTCTGCCTGGCAGTTTGTCATGCCGCCCTTGATGCTGTGCATCTCGCAGGGAGCGTAACCGATGATGAGTGAAGGTCCGTTATAAGCTTCAGCTTCCTGAAGTGCTTTGAGTGTCTGATTCTGGTCAGCACCCATAGCGATCTGTGCAACGTAAACATAACCGTAGCTCATTGCGATTTCAGCAAGGCTCTTCTTGGCGATTGCCTTACCTGCTGCTGCGAACTGAGCAACCTGGCCGATGTTGGAAGCCTTTGATGCCTGTCCGCCGGTGTTGGAGTAAACTTCGGTATCGAATACCATGATGTTTACATCTTCGCCGGAAGCGAGAACGTGGTCAACACCGCCGAAGCCGATGTCGTATGCCCAGCCGTCGCC
>JAZUHE010000059.1:0-7585 GCA_045641565.1 Acutalibacteraceae bacterium
GAAATATATCCGCCGATTCCTACGTCACGGAAATTTCTGAGCATTTCCATTGACATATCAACAAGTGTGAATATTACAAATTTAGAAATACTGTTGAAATCATTGACGGTTCCCTTTGAAAGAATAACGGGAAGAAGCCAGTAAATTGTGGCTATCAGCGCATAGGGAAGACCGCCGATAAAGATATGGGGAATAAACTTGCCCCAGCGTGTACGGGTTTTTTCTATAACAGCACTGACAATAAAATCGTCGAGAATATCCCATACGCCGCCTATAACATTATAAATGGACTGAAGAGGAAGACTGATTTTAAGAATACTGTCATTAAAAAGGTCTTTATGACCGTCAATGTTGAACCCTCGGCTTCCGTCAAAGAACATATATCCGATGGTTTCTTTTCTCGGGATAACACGTCTGTCAACATCAACGAGTTCTTTAAGCTGATCATTTACTTTTTTCAACTCTTCTTTTTCAGAAGTGATTTTTTCTTTAATATCCATATCTGCACCTCCCTCTTACTTTCTTTCCATTGCTTTTTTAAGAGCGGCCGCTTCTTCTTCGGCGGCTTTTGCCCTTACTTCGTCCTGCATTTTTGTCAGTGAGTCAACCATCTTTTTGCGGATTTCAAGCTCACTTACGCCGTCCTCAACCATTTTGAAATATTCGTCACTGGGGAGTCCGCCTATGAGACATTCTGTATATTTGACTTCAATTCCTTTTTTATTGAGAATGATATTGTATATAAGCTGAATGATGTAAAGCGCAAGAAGAACAAAAATACCTGCTCCTAAAGATACGCTGATGTTTTCGCTTTCTTCAAGTTCATCAGCCCCTATATCGCACGCCGCTTTATCAACAAGAGGTGAAACTGCCGAAGCATCGGCTAAAAGGCAGACCGCATCGTTCAGGTCATTGAATTTATCCTGAACAAACTGAGCTGTTTCGATTGCAAGCTCTTTTTCGGTTTTGTCACCCGTGCCGTCATCGTCAGTAAGCTCAACAACCGCTTTTCCTGCTTTAAGTGTGTCAAGACACTCCTGTGCGGCAGAAACGGCACCATTAAGCTTATCAAAGCTTCTTTCGGATAGTATTCCGTCAGGTACGATTTTTTTGGCTCTGTCAACAGCTTTCTGAAGGCGGTCTGTTGCTTTTTCTGTCTCGGCAAGAATTACCTTGAGGCATTCGTCTGAATAAACACCGTCTTCGTTTTCAAGTCCGCTCTTTTCAGCGGCATCAACAGCCGCCTGCAAAGCAGTGTATGTATTATAAGCCCTGTTGATTTTATCTGCGGCATCCTTGAGAGAAGCGGCATCAATTTTGTCGCCGCTCAGAATATTTTTGCCGTCATCAATGCTCTTTTCAAGCGCGCTCTGTTCTTCTTTGGTCAGTCCCGATTCTTCGGCTGAACCGAGAAGCTTTTCTCCGTTTTCAATTGCATTTTCGGCTTCCGCGATTGTGCTTTCAAGCATCATGCCATTAACAGTTTCTTCACCGTAAAGGCTGTAAAGCTTTTGCACAGCCTCATCAACCCCGTTCTGGTCGCCCTTAACAGCGGCGGTACCGGCCTCGTTGACAACTAAAGACAGATAACCCTGCCACGGCTTTGCCGAGGAAACGCAGAAGCTTATGATTGAAGCGAGCACAAGGAAGATTGATATACAGGAAAGAACAATATTTCTTTTAAGTCCCTTTTTGCTGCAGGAGGCAATCTGCATAATTGTGAAAACAATGCAGCACACCGCGGGAATTGCGAGAAGCAGAACCGCGATAACAAGCGGAGAAATATTACTGATAAGCGCCGCAATATCAAGTGAAGAAAACGCGTTGTAAACATCAATTGCGTTGTAATTCTTCGCTTCGCCCGACACCGCAATTTTAAATAACGGAAGGAACAGCGCGGCAATCGGAATGAGGAAAAGAACCATGCGGATGATTCCCTCTTTGCTGCCTATGGTAGCCGTCTTGGCTCTGTCAATCTTCGGCTGGAATTTAGCGTGCTCAATTTCCGCCTTTTCAGATTCCGCGAGAAGATTTTCGTTGGAATTATAATAAACCAGATTTACATGGCACCCGGGACATTCCGGCCGCCAGTCATAAATATGCAGCTTTCTGCCGCATTTAGGACATTTTGCCACAATATTACCTCCGTTCTTAATATACAGCTTTTAAAATATTTTATCAAAAACAAAATAATAAAGCAACAGTTTTTTTGTTAAATATTGATATAATCCCCGCGGCGTGATATAATCAGTTTAATTAAAGTCGAAATGAGGCGAATTAATTATGAAATATACTCCCTGCGTCATAATCCCCGGAATCGGGCAGTCAAAAATGGAGCTGCTTGACGACAACGGCAAAAAAATAAAGATGGCCTGGCAGCTTGACGTCGACACCGACGAAGTTGTTAAAAAGCTGAAATTTCCGATGATAAGGTCGATTCTTTTCAGAGGCGACTGCGGCCTTTGCAAAAGAATGGGCGAGGTTGTCAGAGACATCGTTGACCCTGTCACCACAAACAATGACGGAACGATGAAGAACAACGTTCACGTTGTGGACTATCCTCAGAGCCTCGCGGAATGCACCGAGGACGAGAGAAACTACATATACAGAATGGTTCCCGTTCAGCATCTGAGTCATATTATCACCGAGGATAATATGTATTTCTTCGCGTTCAATTCTTTCGGTCAGCCCTATAAAATTGCTGAGGATCTTAACGCGTTCATTCAGAAAATCAAGGCGAAGCACAACTGCGACAAGGTAAACATCATACCCATAAGTCTCGGCGGCGCCATGTCCATAGCTTATTTTGACGCCTACGGTTATAAAGATATCAAGAGAGTCATGTATTTCGTGCCCGCTCTTCAGGGTACTCCGATTATATCCTCACTCATTGATATGGATATCGATATTGACAACGCTCTTTCGCTTGTCCGCTTCATGTTCCCCAGCTCCACCGCGGATATGCTCGAAAAGGTGCTCGGTCTTCTCCCCAAGAAGGTCGGCTATAAGCTGATTGAGTCAGCCTTTGCCGCTCTGAATGACTCCGTTGTCAACTCCTGCGGAGCAATGTGGGCGACTATTCCGCCTCAGCGCTATCCGGAGCTTTCGGAAAAATATCTTAAGGATAAAAAATATGCTTCTCTCAAAGAGCAGACTGACAGATTCTATAAGGCTCAGGCCGCTTTCCCTGAGAATGTAGCGAAAATGAAGGGTGACGGCGTTGAATTCTTCGCTGTTGTCGGCTACGGACTTCAGCTCATGCCCATAGTCAAAACAGACCTCAGCTCCGACGGCGTTATCAACACCTCCTCCGCTTCTCTCGGCGCGGAGCTTGCGCCCTTAGGCAAAAAGCTCACTCCCGAAGGCAGAGACCCGAGATATATTTCACCCGACGGAATCATCGACGCATCAAAGAGCATTCTTCCCGACACGGTATGGTACTTCAAAGACCAGTTCCACGACGGCATCGCCTACAATGACTCCGCGCTTCATGTCGCCGCGAAGGTTCTCTCTGATGACACCTTCAATTCCGTATATTCAGACCCTGCCTATCCCCGATTCGGCGTAAAGCAGGACAACAGAAAGAAATAAAAGGAGCGTCTTATGGCAAAGCATTACACTACATATAAAGTCGGCAGATTTCCTCAGCTGACAAGAGAGGTCTTTGACTCTCAGAGCGGTCTCGGCTCAGACAGCATCACGGCGATATGCTTTAATAAAAAAGGTGTTCTCTACGCCGGCACCGACTGCGGAGTTTACTCCTTTGACGGCGAAAAATTCACTCAGTTCAACACCGGCTGTGACGGCGTTGTTTCCGTAATATATTTTGATAAAAACAATAATCTCCTTTTAGGTATAGGCAAAAAGTTGCTGACATACAAGGGTAAAAAGAAGATTTCCTCGCAGGAATTCTCTTCACCTGTCACGGACATTTGCGAAGCTGAAGACGGCGCTTTATGGATTCTGACTGAGACTGTTCTTTATAAAAAATACGAGGGTGAAAGTGATTGGAGTGTCACCATCGGCGTACCCGGAAAGGGCAGCTGCATCGCCCCGTATAAAAACGGACGTGTCTATGTAGGCACAGCTGACAACGGCCTCTACTCTCTTGTGGGCAAGCGCTGGCACTGGTGTGAGCTCAAGGCTGAGGCCACCGAGATTCCCAGTGATAACGTAACCTGCCTTTTCACAGACTCCATAGGAAACATCTGGGCAGGTACGGACAAGGGTATGTGCGTTCACGACGACAACAATTACTGGCTCACCTCAAAGACCATACCATCTCTCCCCTCTGCGAAGATAAACGGAATCGTTTCCGCTCAGAACGGCGACAAATATTTCGCTACCGAAACTGGTCTTATCCATCTTCACAACGGCAGACTCTCCTACTACGGATATAAGCGCTGGCTCCCGAGTCCCAACGCGACGGCAATAGCCGTTTCCCCCGACGGCAGGCTCTGCGTTGCTACAGACAAGGGACTGAGCGTTTTCACTCAGCGCATGATGACTCTTGAGGAAAAGGCAAAAGAGCTCAGAGCTCTTACAGAAAAATACAACGTAAAAACCGACGGCTATGTGCTTTCGAGAATTCTTGAGCACGAGGGTGTTGTCTCACTTGACGAGGGCCACGTTGACTCAACCGACAATGACGGCCACAGAACAGGCCTTTACACCGCGGCGCTCTGCTTTGAATACGCCTGCACAGGTGATGAAGAGGTCAGAAAAGCCGCAAGGCGCTCGCTTCTTGCCATGATTAAGCTCACCGAAATCACGGGCATTGACGGCTTCCCCGCAAGAGCCATAAGATACGAAAACGAGCCCGGCTTCGGCACAGGCAATCGCCGCGAATGGCACATGATAAAAGACGCTGACGGCAACAATCTCGAATGGCTCGGCGAAACATCTTCAGACGAGATTGTCGGTCACTTCTACTGCTACGCCAACTATTACGACCTTGCGGCGGATGATAAAGACAAGGCTCTTATCAGGGCCACGGTCGCTAAGATTCTCGACCACATATTAGACAATAATTTCAGACTTGTGGACACCGACGGAGTTCCCACCACATGGGCAAACTGGAACCCCGACCTGCTCAACAATGACCAGAAATGGATGTATGAGAAAGGCACGAATTCTCTTCAGATACTCACCTTCCTCAAGGTCGGATATCATATCACAGACGACGAAAAATACGAAAAGATGTTCCGATATCTGGCTGACGAAAAGCATTACGCCATGAATCTTATGCAGTACAGAATTCTTGACGGTCATCTGTGCCACATTGACGACAATCACGATTTCCTCATGATTTCGCTTCTCATGAAATACACTGATGACCCGCAGCTCAAGGCGCTGTTCTCTATGGGACTTACGTACCACTGGAACGACGAAAAGGAAGAGCGCAACGCTTTTTACAACTTCGTTTACGGCGCGGCAACAGGCGAAATGTTTGACGCGGACGCCGCTATTGACGAGCTGGCTGATTACCCCATGGACCAGATTGCATGGTCTCTTTACAACAGCTACCGCCCCGACCTTGAATGGAATATGATACCCGCCGAAATGGGTATGGTTCCTCAGCTTTTCACTCCTCTGAGCGCTCACGAGAGAAGAATAATCGACAACGACTGCAACCGTTTCATTGCCGACAGCGGCGTTATCGGCTACGCTGAAAAGCTTCTCGGTGAATCCTCAGACCCCACAGCCTACAACGTATTCCCGAGCACGGGCAACGACAAGGGCATGGAATTCAGAGCCTGCACCAATTTCACTCACCCCTACTGGTACGCAAGATATTACGGACTTATCGAAGAAGCGGAATAAACGCTTCAGATAAAATCAAGGAGGAAAAATATGATTAACTTACTTGCAAAAATCACATCTCTTTTCATGTCGGTTATATTCGCCATAACAGGTCTGAGCCCGTCGGTTATTAATTTCTCCGAGGGCGAGCCGATACAGGCTGTGAAGCAGGAATACTGCTTTGACAACAGCGGACTTATTATCGGCGGCTATTACGCAAGAGAGGACGAACTGCAGTACTGCGAAGACGCCGGCATTCAGTTTATCGTTGCCTCGGGAGTAAACGAGCAGTATCTCGACACAGCGCAGAGCTGTAACGTAGGAATTATTGCCACGAGCTACAATCTTCCCTACTGCTACGCTGAAATGACAGACGGTGCGACTCAGAGCTATATTAACGCTGACCCCGCCGCGTATAAAGACCATCCCGCTCTCTGGGGTGACAATGTTATTGATGAGCCCTGGGCAACAGAATACGCAAAGGTCGGTCAGTGCGTTGATTCATATTACAGCAAATTTCCGGGCAAGCTTCCCTTTGTGAATCTCTTCCCCAGCTACGCCAATGAAGATCAGCTCGCGGAACACGAATCGCTCTCATTCGCAAAGAAAATCTTCTCTCCCCTCTCTGACCAGTTCACAGACACAGTAAACCGCTATAAGCTCTACACCTCAGACTACATCAACAACATCGGTACTGATTACATCTGCGTTGATATTTATCCCTATCGCGCGGAGCTTAAGAACGGCAGAACGGTAAAATCCACAGACGACAACTGGATAAGAAACCTCGACCTTCTCGCGGAAGCCTGCAGAGAAACAGGTCGTGATTTATGGGTAATTCCCCAGTCGGCAGGTCTTACAAAGGACGGCGCTGACGGTAAGGATATGCGCTGGTGCGACGAAACAGAAGACATCAGCCAGCAGGTTTACGCTTCACTTGCCTTCGGCTCAAAGGCTATTATCTACGGCCTTTACGGCAGAGACGGCTGGTGGGATTCAGACTCTCACATGATAGGCAGTGACGGCAAGCCCACAGAAACATATTACGCTGTCAGCGAGGTAAACAGCTACCTTAAGCTCTTCAGCGAGGAATTCGGCAAATACGATTACACAAGCACATACTTTATCAATACTCTCGGCGCTACAGGCTTCACCCGCGGCAGACTTAACTGCGAGGTTCTCTCCGAAAGAGGAAACATCACCTCCTGCGACAGCCTTCTTGTAGGCACATTCACAGGCGATGATGACAGCAAAGCGTACATTATCGCAAACATGGAAGAGCTTGACGATAAAAAGTCAGCTGATTTCAAATTTGACGTACCCAAAGGAAAAACAGCAACAGTTTATCATCAGAACGGAACAGCCACATACACCGACAGCTTCAAAATGACTCTCGGCTCAGGCGACGGCGTTTATGTAACAGTTAAATAATTGTCTTGTAAAGGGCTGTCGAATTTAGATGCAGAAAGCGCTTTATTCGTTCCGAAGCTGTATGTTATACCGCGAGAGGGCGAAAAAGCGGTTAGAAAAGTAACATAATTTTTCAAAATAAAAATAAGCAATTCAGAGATTTCAGAATTTTTCATTATCTCCGAATTGCTTTTTTCTATACCATTATTTTTTTACTTTTCGTTCTGCGCTAAACGGCACAGTCTCGTAAGGATACTTTTGTTTTTGACGGATAATTTTCCCGAATACTGCATCAAATCCGCATCCGAATACGCCAGTATGCGTGATGCGGATTTTCTTTGTCTTCAAAAAAATTCTCTCATCAAAAACTGCT
>JAZUHE010000060.1:0-8253 GCA_045641565.1 Acutalibacteraceae bacterium
CAGAACGTACAGATCAGAAGTCATATACCATTTGCCGCCGTTGTTTGTGAGCTTGTGCGGCCCGATAAGCGTCTGAAGAACATAAACAAAATTCGCGTTTATCTGCTTCATGACATCTGCACTGACCGTTACTTTTTCATCGGCAAATTTAACTTCCTCATGCTCGTCAAGTTTATTGTCAACGTCTATCCAGCTTGTGTAGCACATATAACCGCCGTCGCCGTAATAGCACGCTTCTTCAAGGGTAACAACGCCGCTGTCGATTGTGTACATAACGCTTTCTTCAAGTTTGCCCTCGCCCTTTTTCTTTGCTTCAACAATAATTGTCTGAGGCTCATTGTTCTTTGATTTATCAAAGCGGTCATAGCTTGTTCTGCTGCCCGCAGTTTCAACAATAACGTTAAAGATTTCGCCGTTCGCGTGATAGTAATAAACCTTTGCGTCCTTGCCGCTTTTGGTTTTGGTGTAATTGACGTAACATTCCTCGCCGAAGCCCTCAAGCACCTCATAAACAAGCTTGCTGCCTTTGTAATACTGAACTGTATTCGTGCTGTTCTGTTCGTCTTTTACATTTTTTATTGTGTATTTTGATTTGTTGAGATCCGGCTTTAATCTAAAGTCGATTTCAGAGTTATCCTCAAGGATTGATTTATAGTCAAATCCGCTCCCAAAAGATGAAATTATTTTTTTGCCCTTGTCAGTGAATTTCTCTTTAAAATTTACCGGGAATGTTTTTGAATTCTTCTTTTCGGTTTTATCGTACTTTTTTACATCTTCCGAAGTTACAGTCTGTCCGGCGTTTGCGGCGGTTGTTTTTGAGGTATCATCAGATGTTTTTTTATCTTTGCCGCAGGCTGAAAAAAGAATAAGCATCGCACTGAGAGCTGAAACAATTTTAATGAAATTTTTCATACACGATTCTCCTTTCTGTTGCTTATTTTTATAATAAAGAAAAGTATGAAATTTGTCAAGAAAAACCGGGAGCCGCTTTCGAGGCTCCCGAAAAATTATTTAATTGCCGAAAAGTGATGCGAAGAAAGGAATAACAACATCGTACTTTTTCTTTAAGTCACTGCGCACGCCGATGTTGTTGAACACAGCGTAAATTCCGCCGAGGGCACGGATTACGGGGTTTATGGGATTCTGAATATATTTCGGATGTCCGCCCTGCTGAGATGTCTTTGAAAGAGTGAAGCTGTTGAACGGTGCGTCCTCACCTTTATAATAGCTCTTGATTACGATTGAATCCTCAGAGAAATCAAGGATATTATAAATAATCTCTTCCGTATCGACATATTTGCCGATGTTTTCGCCTACGGGAATCTCTTCCTCGGGGTCGACTGATCTGGGATGATTTATTGAGCCTGAAACCATATAAATGCTGCCCTTGGCGTCTGTTACTTCACTTACATCAGCTGTGGAAAGAACTGTCTTCTTTCTGTAAACAACATTTGACATTGTGTAGTAATGGCTGTGTCCCATAAGTACAAGGTCGATTGCGAATTCATCTATAAGCGGGAGCCAGATAAGACGGAGAAGCTTGTTCTCGCTCTCTCTGTGAGGGATTCTCTGACCGAGAAGGTCATGGTGGAACATTGCAACCTTCCACTTAACGTCGGGGTTGTCTTTTATCGCGTTCTTTATGAAGCGGCGGTGATAAACCGCGTCAGCGTTGTTGGCGTCCATGATAAGGAAAAGAGCGTCGCCCTTAACAAACCAGTAGTCGCCGCCGATATAGCTTCTTACGCCGAAATCATCTGTTTCGGGGTTGGCGTTGAAATATCTGTAGTCAACATTCTTTCTGTCGTGATTGCCTTCAAGAATGGCGATTGTTGTGCTCTTGGCGTCCTTTGAAGCCGCGAAGCCGCAGTACTCGTCTCTTCTGCCGAGAGTTGCCTGGTCGCCTGCGGAGACAATAAGAGAAATGTCTGATTTGCTCTTTGCCTCTGAGATTACGCCCGCGAATTTGCCTGCCTGCTTTTCGATGCTGTCTTCACCGTCCTCGCCGTAGCTGATATGAACGTCAGTTACATAAAGAGCTGAGAAATCATTACCCGAAACAGTCTTGAAGCTGTATACGGATGAGGTATAATCCTCTGAGTTGCAGGTATAGTAATATGTTTTGCCGCCCTCGAGAGAGTCGATATATGCCTCTGCCGAGTAGTCGCCCTGAGGAGTCTCGATAACGGTGGCTGTGTATTCCTCAGCGCCGGACATATCGTCCTTAAGGCTGAGCGCAACATAGTTGCCTTCTGCCGAATCAGTGTACCATCTGATTGTTCTCTCACTCTCGGTCTGACCGGGGGCCACATAAATGCCGCGTGTAATATCCTCGCTGTTTGACTGCCAGTATTCGTTCCAGCTGTCGCCCGCAAAAGCGGCGGTTGTGCAGCTGAACGTAAGCACTGCGCAGAGCACTAAGCAGATAATGCTTTTAACTGTTCTGTTCATTAATATTCCTCCAAAAATAAATTAAAAATATTATATCACATAAATTGCTTTTTTCAATATATAAACAATCAGCTCTTAAGCTGTTCGCATACAAAAGCATACGCCTTTTCAAAGCAGACTTTTCCTTTTTCAACAATAGTTGCAATAGACCATGCGTGCTGACCGATTATGCCGTCAGCCTTGAATTCCTCGAAAGGAATACCAAGCTCATTATACTGCCTTATGAAATCAAAGGCCTCGTATCTGAGATAATCCCTTTCCGCCCACACGATGAACGCAGGGGGGAAATCCGCCGTAATATGGGGGAACGAAAGCTGACCGTCAGCTGTTTTAAGATATTCCCGTGCCTCGTTTATATTCATGCCGAGGAAAGAGCTTACCATCATTTTTATATCGGGGAATTTTGACTGATATTTTTCATCATCAAGCAGATTCGGGAGGTCAAAGCATCCGCAGTGAGAAACAAGAGCCTTAACGTCAAACTCATCAATATGATTGAATTTTATGCCCAGCTTTTCAAAAAGAGACTTATCTTTTGCAAAAGCGGCAAGCATCATGATATAATATCCGCCTGCGCTTTCACCCGCCAGAACAAGTCTGTCTGTATCAAAGCAGTATTTTTCTCTGTTGTCATAAATCATGTCAAGGGCTGTGAAAATTTCCTGAAGCTGATACGGAAAAACCTTCTCGGGGGCATATGTATATGAAACTGACGCGGTAAAGAATCCGTTATCCGCCCAGTTCGCAACATATGTATCACGCATATCGGTAATTCCCGATATAAATCCGCCGCCGTGAATATAAATGAAAAGCGGCTTCGTTCTGTCATTCAGGTCTTTTCTTGTGCAAATATTGATAAACTGACGCTTCTCATTCCCGTAACTCAGCTTGAAATAATTACAGCTGCGGGGTGTATGTCTGTGAAGAACGGCATATGCGAGACTCTCTGTGAAATTATACCAGCAGGTGCCGACTCTGCCTCTTAAATAAACCTTTTTATCCGTAAAAACCACCCTTTCATTATAACAGTTAATTTATGTATCAAGCATAGCTTAAATTAATAAATCCGTCAAGAGCAATGTGCTGCGATACAGCATTGCAGTCAAAACTTTAAATCTCAGTCATTTCATAAAAAGCTCATTAATATTTTTTGCGTCTTCAATCTCCGCGGCAATTTCTCTCATGAACTCAGCGCATTCAGAATCTGAGTAAAGGATTTTACCCGCAGTGCGCAGATGCCGCATAAATCTTTTGCTGAATCTTATTTCATCAATATGAGCAATCATCGGGCAGATGTTTATTCCCCGATAATCTGCAATGACTTTTATTCTGCCATTCTCCTCCACAGGGAAGAACGGAAAAATCATACAGCTCAGCGGTCTGTCATGGCGTGAGCATTTACCGCCGCAAACGGCAAGCCGTCTGCCGTTTTCTTCAATCACATCAAGATTTGTTTCTTCCTTCGGAAAAAGCAGCATGCCTGTCCTGCTGTCTCCCTTACAGCAGTTTTTGCCGCAGAGCTGACCGCAGTCAGCAGAAAGAGGAGTAACCCCGTCAAGGAGTCTGTAAACTCTGTCATAAATACTTTTCATTATTTCACCTGCCGTTAATCAATACAGATATTATCTGTTTTTTTACGGGATTTGTCAACTTAAATGCATAAAACCGCTCCCACAGAAATTATAAATATTTTTCTTGACATATTCAGTTTAATCTGTTATAATTGCTGTCCGTGGTAAATTTTATGCCACATCCTTGGCGCGAAAGCGCCCATTATGTCCAGAAGGAGGTGCTTCAGAGATGGTTAAATACGAAACTATGTTCCTTTTCTCAGTTAAAGACGGCGAAGAGGCAACAGCATCACTTGTTGAGAAGATGAAGAATCTTGTTTCTGCTAACGGTACTCTCGAGAGCGTTGACGAGTGGGGTAAGCGCAAGCTTGCTTATGAAATCGAAGACGAGACCGAGGGCTTCTATGTTCTTATGAACTATGAATGCGAACCCGAATTCCCTGCAGAACTCGACCGTATCGTTAAAATCACAGACGGTGTTCTTCGTGCTCTCATCATTAAGAAGTAAGGAGGATAATCCTGATGATTAACAATGTTGTTCTTATGGGCAGACTGGTGGCAACACCCGAACTGCGCAGCACAGGAACAGGGGTATCCGTTGCTTCTTTCACTATTGCTGTTGAGCGCGCCTTTGCTAAAGCAGGCGAACAGAGACAGGCTGACTTCATCGACTGTGTCGCATGGAGAAACACTGCGGAATTTATCACAAGATATTTCCAGAAAGGCTCAATGATAGCCGTTACGGGCAACATTCAGACCCGTAACTATGAAGATAAAAACGGTAACAAGCGCAAGGCAGTTGAAGTTGTTGTAGACACAGCCAGCTTCTGCGGTTCAAAGGCAGAATCAGGCTCAGCCGGCGGCTACTCAGCTCCCGCAGCACCCGTTGCTCCTGCTCCCTCATTTGCTTCCGGCAGCGAAAGCGATTTTGAGGAAATTACTGAAGACGACGATCTTCCCTTCTGATTATCGCCGTCAGATATTAATTAAGGAGGTTATTTAAATGGCTTACGATAAAAGCAACCGTCCCAACAGAAAAGGACGTAAAAAGGTTTGCTCTTTTTGTGTAGACAAAGTTGATTATATCGACTACAAAGATATCAACAAGCTCAGCAAGTACACTTCAGACAGAGAGAAGATTCTCCCCCGTCGTGTAACAGGCACTTGCGCAGCTCATCAGCGTGCTCTTACAACAGCTATTAAGCGTGCACGTCAGATAGCTCTTCTTCCCTACACAAACGACTGATAACAGTTAACTTCCCGCAGGCTTCGGTCTGCGGGTTTTGTTTTTTCTTGACAACCGCTTCTGTTTCAGTTTATACTACAAACGGGAGAGATGCATATGGATATTAAAGCTTTGGTTATTATTATTCTTGCAGCGGCCGGTATTGCCTTTGTCATAATAAGAAATTATTTTGAATCAAAAACAGATGATGTTGAAAAAGAAATAAATAAAGTCAACAGAAAGAACAGACAGATCCGTGCTTCAGACAATGCGCCCCGTAAAACAGAATATAATCCCGAGAATGTGAAGAAAACTGCATCAAAACTTAGTAAAAAGCCTGTGCAGTTCTGGCGCTCTCTTGATGAAAATAATAAAAAAATAATTATTTTCATCTGCGGAATGATTATAATCGCAGCAGTCGGATTTGTTACGATTATGTCTGCGACAGATTATGATTACGGCATGGACAGGGATTATGTATACGGCGAATTAAACATACCCGACGACTATGAGCTGACAGACTATAATGTCATCAATGATAATATAATCATTGATAAAAACGGTGTTTCTGTATGGATAGAAGGTTTTTATGAGGACACTTTTGTAAGCGATGACCCCGGGGACCCGATAATTCTTTTTGTTGTTTCAAACGACACTGAAAAGGATTTATCAGTAAGCTTTGATGTTATCGGAGTAAACGGATGCTGCAGTGAAGCTTATCAGACAACTGTTGACACAGCGGTAAGCAGCTATGAGACAACAGATGCAACAGGGTATGCCTTCACAGGCGCCGATCTGACGGTCAAAGAAATCGTATTCAGCCATATGACTATAACCGATGAGAACAGCGGTGAATGTATTTACGGCGGCACAGATGAAGAATATGAAAAATTATTCAGATTTGTCACAGATTCAGATGAGGATATTTATACTGACCCGTGGGACGTGAAGCCGATTTATGATGAAAGCGAAGTGAAGATTTATAAGGCAGACACAATGTTGTGCATTGAAAACAACTCAAAGCACAATTTCAGTGTAACTGCTCGCGCTTTACCGCAGAATCAGAAAACTGAAGACACAATCTGCGAAAAAATGCTTCTTCCGTACGGATACTATATGGATTTTGAGCTTTCCGGAGAGTACAATATGTTCGATATGGACGAAGGCAGAGCAAGCTTCTCCTTTGAGTTTGAATGTAAAGATGCTCCGTCAGAAAGCTTCAAAACAGGTTCAATCAAATAAAACTATAAGCTGGCATTTCAGAATAATCAGGAATGTCAGCTTTTTTACGCCGCTTTTGCAATAAATTTATTGAAATACAATAAATTTATATTGACTTTTCAAATTTTATGTTATATAATACCTCCCGTAAAGGAGAGATATCATGAAAAAACGTATCCTGTGGTTTGTTGCTTTCGCGGTAATTTTTGCCGCTGAAGCACTAATTGCCGTTTTCTGCCATGACGATTTTATCCGCCCTTATTTCGGCGATGTGCTTGTGGTGATTCTGCTCTACTGCCTCGGCAGAGCGGTTTTCCCCGACACAATAAAGCTCCTGCCTCTGTGGATTTTTATTTTTGCCTGTCTTGTGGAGGTCGGTCAGTATTTCAACTACGTCGAGCTTCTTGGATTTTCAGATAACCCTGTAATGTCAACGGTAATGGGGACGTCCTTTGCATTTGAAGATATCGTCTGCTATTTTGTCGGCTGTGCTCTGTGCGCCGCCGCTCAATATATTTTTAAATTCCCAAAGAAAAAAGGAGAATAGTTATGACAAACAAAAAAATCGCACGGTGGTTAAAGTTCATCATCGTTATCATGGGCCTGCTTGCTTTTGCAATTCTTTCGGCACTGTCGCTGATTTTCCTTGTATCTGAGGTGGAAGAAATCTCAGCAATCAAGGTTCCGTGGCTTGCGTTTATATGGACAACAGCCGTTCCCGTTATTCCCGCACTGATGTATTCGTGGTTCACCGCAAAAGATATCGGAAAAGGACAGGCATTCTGCCTCAACAACGCGCGCAGGCTTCACGGAATAGCTCTCTGCGCGGGCGCAGATGCGGCATGGGTGCTCATCGGCAATATAATAATGGGCTGTATGGGACCCGGAATGAGCCATCCGCTTGTATTTATTTTTTCCATGGTTGTTGTCTGCATAGGCGTAGCAATCGCAATATGCGCCGAGGGACTTTCTCAGCTTATTAAAAGTGCCGCCGCTCTGCAGGAACAGTCAGATTTGACAATATGAGGTGATTGTATGGAAGATCAGATTATTATAAATATCGACGTTATGCTCGCTAAAAGAAAAATGAGCGTTACTGAGCTCTCTGAGCGTGTGGGTATCACCATGGCCAATATTTCCATTCTCAAAAACGGCAAGGCAAAGGCAATTAAAATCTCAACCCTCGCCAAGCTCTGCGCGGCTCTCGACTGCCAGCCCGGGGATATACTGGAATACAGGAAAGCGGAATAAAATTATTTTCCCAAATAATAAACAATAAACGTTTATTTACTATAACTGATAATATAGAGGAACTATTGTATTATGAAAATTGTTCTTGCAACTATAATATATTTTATTTTATCCGGTAGTTTTTTGTTTAAAAAAAATAGTAATGGTTTTAATTCACAGAGCTCTGCCGAAATAAAAGGAATTTCATCAATTCTGATTTTACTTGGGCACTGTACAAATTGTTTTGATACTAATCAATTTGGAATTTTGAATTCCGGCTGGTATGTTGTTGCTGTTTTTTTCTTCATTTCAGGATACGGCATAGCATATGGATACAAGCATAAATCTGATTATTTATCGGGTTTTGTACGTAACCGTTTTATCAAAGTAATAATTCCTTTTCTCATAGCACATATTTTTTACATTCCGGTAAAGATTCTTTGCGGAAAGACATTTACATTAAGTACTTTTTTATATAGTTTAATTGGTAAAAAAACAATAGTAAACAATTCGTGGTACTGCCTTTCTGTAATGATAATGTATATTATCTTTTGG
>JAZUHE010000061.1:0-59194 GCA_045641565.1 Acutalibacteraceae bacterium
TATTTTGAAGGTTTTACAAATAAAGAGGCGGCTGCTGTTTTGAAGAAAAATGAACGCCAGATACGCAATTTGCTGTATCGGGCCAAGCAGGCCTTGAAATCTGAGCTTGATAAGGAGGGCTTTGAATATGAAAAGCAGTAATGTAATGGTTAACAGTTTGCTTGAACGCAGAGATAATTACATCAAAGAGCGAAAAAAACGTAATAAGATTATCGCCGCAGTATTTTCAGTTTTGTGCTGTGCGGCGGTTATCTGTTCTGTTAAGATTATTTCAAATTCTACAGACAAAAAAGAACGTCCTGGTTCTGACGGATTCAACGTAGTTTCCTCTGATAACAGTCTTGATGTTGAACAGAATTATAAAAAGAAAGAAAACGATTCGGCTGTGTCTGAAAATTTCGTCACTGAAAAAGAAAAGACATCAAAAGCTGATAATTCAGAAAAAATGAATACTTCCGAAGAAAAAACAGTAGATAATTCAAAAAACGAAAAAAAGACCGATGTACATTCATCAGATAAGAAGCAGGTTGTGTCAGGCGAAGTCACGTCAACGGGCGGGAGTCTTATACTCTGGAAAAACAAAATTAAAATCGGCGGTGCTCTTTGCGGTGAGATAGAAAATAATCCGAACGGAATATTTAAAGTTTCTGCTGTTTACAGGCCGCCCACGGCGAATATAACCTCATTTGTTTATAAGGGCAAGACTCTCGGAGAGTGGGCTGTTGAAGCAGATAATGAAAAGCGGATACCGGAAAAGATGAAAGAACTTCTTAAGTTGGGGGATTCGTTAAAATACGGTACAGATTTATATCTTACAGGTACTCCGTCTGGTGAAAAATGGGGCAGAAGATTATATGAAGACAAGGTTGCCTATTTCGGAGAAGAGCTTCTCAGCAGGTATATTGTAAACGGTGTTTTTCTAAAGGATAAATTGGAAAAAGATATTGCGTCTTATGATACGTCATCATCTCAAAGAAACTATGAGCAGGCGTATAACGCATATATGGAAACAGTTTTATCGACAGCATTGAAGAAGCTTTCAAGCAGTAACATTAAGTGTGAAATATCTTCCGGAAAAGTAAAAAGTCTGATAATTACTGTTTCGGCAGAGCAGCTTTCGAATCTTCCTCTGGATGATTTGAATAACTGGTATTTTGATACAGCAGATAACGTTCGGTAATAAAAAATCCGCATCAGAATTTTTGTTTTCTGATGCGGATTAACTTTATGAGATTTTAAACAGCCTTTTGGCGTTTGCGGCGGTGATATCGAGGATTTCCTGCGCTGAGCATCCACGTATTGAGCCGATAACTTCAGCGGTGCAGGGGATGAGCAGTGAGTTGTTGCGTTCGCCTCTGTGAGGAACAGGCGCCATATACGGGCAGTCTGTCTCGATAAGCAGCTTGTCTTCCGGTACCTCAGCGGCGACGGAAACAGGCTTTTTTGCGTTTTTGAATGTAACCGCACCGCCAAGGCCGATATACATTCCTATTGACAGGATATCCCTTGCCATTTCAACACTGCCGGAAAAGCAGTGAACAACGCCTTTCGGCTGATATTTTTTCAGAAGCTCCCATGTGTCCTCATGTGCTTCTCTGTCGTGAATAATAACTGGCAGGTCATATTCGTTCGCAAGCTTCAGCTGATATTCAAAAAACTGCTTCTGCACGTCACGGGGAGAAAAATCATAGTGATAATCAAGCCCGATTTCACCAACTGCAACACACTTCGGGTCTTTGAGAAGCTCTCTGATTTCATCAAAATCATTGCCGCCCGTTTCAGCCGCTTCGTGAGGATGAATTCCCGCGGCGAAATAAATCTGAGAATATTTCTGAGAAATGGCCTGCGAGCTTTTGGATGTTGCTAAATCGCTCGCGCAGTTTACAACATTTATTACGCCGTTTTCAAAAAGAGATGTCAGAAGTTTGTCTCTGTCTTCATCAAATTTTTCGTCGTCATAATGGGCGTGGGAATCAAAAATATTTTTGTATTCCGTCAGCATAATTTAGCACCTGCGGGGATAGCGTCATCAATAAGAAGAAGATGGAGCTTTTCCTCGCCTTTTTCTGTATGAACAGCCGAAATGAGCATTCCGCAGGATTCAATACCCATCATCTTTCTAGGGGGAAGATTGATAATCGCAACGGCTGTTTTGCCTATAAGCTGTTCGGGCTCATAATATTTATGAATTCCGGAAAGAATAGTTCTGTCAGTGCCCGAGCCGTCGTCAAGAGTGAATTTAAGCAGCTTGTCGCTCTTTTTGACAGCTTCACAGTTCTTGATTTTAACAGCGCGCATATCTGATTTGCAGAATGTGTCGAAGTCAACCTTTTCTTTTGTATACGGCTCAAGCTCGATTGCAGGAAGAGCCGCTTTTTTCTGCGCTTCTCTGAGAGCGTCAAGCTCTGCGATTGCCTTTTCAACGTCGATTCTCGGGAAAAGAGCCTCGCCCTTGCTGACAGAGGCGTTTGCTTTGAGTGAGCCGAAAACAGCCGCACTGTCCCATGTTCTGCAGCATTCGCAGGCACCGATGCACTTGAAGATTTTATCTGCTGTTTCGGGCATAAAGGGAGTAAGAAGAACGTTGCAGATTCTGACTGTTTCGAGAAGATTATACATAACAGTCGCAAGACGAGCCTTTTTGCTTTCGTCCTTCGCGAGAGCCCAGGGCATTGTTTCGTCAATATATTTGTTTGCTCTGCCGATAACTGTGAAGATATCCTCAAGAGCGTCCTGGAACTGGAATTTCTCCATATCTTCTTCATACTTGGCACGAAGAGAAGATGCCATCTCAATGAGAGCATTGTCAAGCTCGTCGCTTTCGCGGTCTTCGGGGAGGGTGCCGCCGAAATATTTTTCTACCATCGCGCAGGTACGGGATACAAGATTACCTAAATCGTTCGCAAGGTCCATATTGATGGTCTTTATAAGAAGCTCGTTTGAGAAGTTTCCGTCAGTTCCGAAGGGGAATGTACGAAGAAGGAAGAAACGAAGAGCGTCAACGCCGAATCTTTCAGCAAGTACATACGGGTCAACAACATTACCCTTTGATTTTGACATCTTGCCGCCGTCAATAACGAGCCAGCCGTGGCCGTAAACGTGCTTGGGCAGAGGAAGCTCAACGCTCATAAGCATTGCGGGCCATATGATTGAGTGGAATCGAACAATTTCCTTACCGACAAAGTGAACGTCGCAGGGCCAGTACTTATCAAAATCATTATAAGTGCCGTTCATATAACCCATTGCCGTGGCATAGTTAAACAGAGCGTCAACCCATACATAAACAACGTGACCGGGGTCAAAGTCAACGGGAATACCCCAGCTGAAGCTTGTGCGGCTTACGCATAAATCGTCAAGACCGGGTTTGATGAAATTGTTTACCATTTCATTTACGCGGCTTCTGGGCTGAAGAAAATCGGTATTTTCAAGCAAATCCTGAATTCTATCGGCGTAGTTGCTCAGACGGAAGAAATAAGCTTCCTCCTCAGCGTCGTGAACTTCTCTGCCGCAGTCGGGGCATTTGCCGTCAACAAGCTGACTTTCTGTCCAGAATGATTCGCAGGGAGTGCAGTATTTGCCCTTGTATGCACCCTTGTAGATGTCGCCCTTGTCGTACATCTTCTTAAAGATTTTCTGTATTGATTCGCAGTGATAATCGTCTGTCGTACGGATGAAACGGTCATTGGAAATGTTCATTAGCTTCCATAAATCAAGTACACCGCGCTCACCGGCAACGATATTGTCAAGGAACTCCTTGGGAGTTACGCCTGCTTCTTTTGCTTTATTTTCGATTTTCTGACCGTGCTCGTCAGTACCTGTAAGGAACATAACGTCACAGCCTTTAAGACGTTTGTAGCGTGCCATTGCGTCAGCCGCAACCGTGCAGTATGTGTGGCCGATATGAAGCTTATCCGACGGATAATAAATCGGCGTGGTAATGTAGAATTTCTCGTTGTTCATTGTAAAGCATCTCCTTTTTTACGGTCCGAATGAAAGACCGATATACATCTTTATATTTTACAACATATACTTATAATTGTCAATTATTTCTTGAAAGCAGTGAATTTAACTTCTCAGCTTTTGCAAGTATGTGTTTATTATGTATTTTATTATGAACTTTCAGTGAATTTTATAAAAAATTATTATTTTTGATGTTGTAAATCATATGTGCTTTGTGATATAATAATTTGAATTATAATACATGATAGGGGGATAATGGCTTTGAAAATAAAATTTGCCGCGATAATTATGCTTTTAATAATGTGCATGTGTCTTTTCAGCGGCTGTACTCTCAGCATAAAATCTCCCGAAAAGCTTATGGCGCCGCCGAGGCTTACAGGTGACTATCAGTCTTTGCAGAATGCTTTCGGTCAGGCGGTAGGCGGAGAAGTGGATTTTGTTACACCGTCAGCGGGCGAGCATAAGTCTGCGTTTATTGTTGATGACTTTGATTCTGACGGTGAAGAGGACGCGATAGTTTTCTACTCTCCGAAAGAGGGAGAAGAAACTGTTAATATCGGTGTCTTCCGCAAAAAGAATGATTCTCAGTGGGACTATATTAAAAAGATTTCCGGCGTCGGTACGTCGGTTGACTGCGTAATAATTGATGATATGAATCATGACGGTGTTAAGGAGATAGCTGTCGGCTGGAATATTCTTACCCTCAGCAAGCAGCTTACGGTTTATGAACCGTCTGCCAGAAATAACAGAGAAAGCTTTGTTGAACTCGGTTCTTATCAGTATAATCTTGTTACGTTGGCGGATATTGATTCTGACGGTATGGACGAGCTGTTTTCAGTTTACCTTGATACAAATAACCCTGTGCCTGCCGCAAGTGCGCAGGTGGTTGCATTTGATCAAAACGGTAATTTTATTGTTAAAGATAAAACTCCTGTTGACGGAAATATTTCCGGCTATTCCGCCATATACATTGATTCTGTCAATAAGAGTAAGGTCATTCTTATTGACGCCTATAAAAATGAGCACGATATGATAACCGAAGTCCTTGTGTGGGATTCAAAGGCAAAAAAAATCACAGCTCCTCTTTTTGATGCTGAAACTCAGACAACAAACGCAACATGGAGAAACTGCAGACGCAGTATTGCGGATATTGATAATGACGGACATTATGAAATTCCTGTCGGTGTTGAGGTTGTTGGCTCCACATATGTTATAAACGGAGCTTTGCAGGATGAAAGCCTGTATTACACTCTCTGGTCTGAATTTAACGGTAAAAAGCTTAAGGCTCAGAAATATGTATTCTATAACGGCTCCGAGAGCTACGGGCTTGATATTCCGAGCAGCTGGGTAGGCAAAATAACAGTAAACAGACTTGATTCACAGCTTTATTTTTACAGATGGAACGCTTCTTCAAGCGAGCATATGGGCGGTCAGCTGTTTTCACTTGTTTCTCATGCGGCAGAGGCTCCGGGAATCGACGGATACAAAAAGCTTGCGGATTATAACGGCAAAGCCTATGAATACTGTATAACCTCTGACGGAGAACAGTTCGGAATTAAAGATAAGCATATCAAAGAAGGTTTTAATATTACGGTCGACAATCAGGAGGAAAGAAAATGAATAAAAGAGTTCTCGTAGCCGAAGATGAACAGGCTATAAGAGAGTTTATCGTTATAAATCTTAAAAGAGCCGGCTATGAAACAATCGAAGCGGCGGATGGCCTTGAGGCTCTGCAGCAGTATGAAAACTGCTCCGGAGATATTGCTGTTGCTCTGCTCGATATCATGATGCCGAATATGGACGGCCTTGAGGTCTGCAAAAGGCTCAGAGAAAAAAATAATGTTCTTGGTATAATGATGCTCACAGCCAAAACTCAGGAGATGGATAAGGTCAGCGGACTTCTCAACGGAGCGGACGACTACGTTACAAAGCCTTTTTCACCGTCAGAGCTTATGGCGAGAGTTGACGCAATTTACCGCAGAGTAGCGATGCTTGAAAAAAGTGCCGCTGTTGATGATGATTCAATCGTTTTGGGTAAATTTGCGCTTAATTCCAAAAATATGACATTTACCAAAAACAATATACCCATTGACCTTACTCAGGTTGAATTCCAGATTATGGAATATTTCTTCCGCAATCAGGGCAATACTCTGAGCAGAACTGAAATTCTGAACAAAGTATGGGGCACAAGTCACGCAGGTGAAGAAAAAATTGTTGACGTAAATATCAGAAGAATACGTAAAAAGATAGAAGATGAGCCGTCCAATCCCAAACATCTTCTTACAATCTGGGGAATGGGCTATAAGTGGGTCAGCTGAGACTGACATAAAATTTAAAGCAAAGTGAGGTGACACGATGTCGGAGAACGGAAAAAACTTATCTTCAGCCGAAAAAAAGGATAAGAAAAAAACTGACGCCAAAAAGCTTTCATACAGCGGCGGACTTGTTCACAGATGGTTTTTCAGGTCGGCGGTTATAACTGTTTCGATTCTTCTTGTTATCTGCGTCGTGTGTACCGTGCTTGCAAGAAATTATTATTACAACACGGTTTATAATAAACTGAAAAGCTACTCAACCGGTATTGCAGGCAACTACTTTGATCTGGTAGGCGATTCTGATTTTGAATCCGCCGCGAGAGATTATGTTGCGGAATTTTCAGAAAAATCATCTATGGAAGTATGGGTTATAGACGCAAACGGAAAGGTTGTTATTTCCTCAAGCGGATTTGAAACAGTATACCCGGAAATGCCTGATTATTACGATGCCGTAAAGGGCAACAATGAAACAACTATTTTTTCAAAATGGACAGGTAAACTCGACTCGGGCGAAAAGGTAATGGCCATTACGAATGTGCTCAGAGCTGATAACGGTGAAATAAGAGGCGCTGTCAGATATATAACGTCCCTTGACGCTGTTGACAGTCAGCTCGTTACAATATACAGCTTTATTATTATCGTTTTCCTTTCCCTTGCTCTTCTTGTTCTTATTTCCGGCTTGATTTTTGTAAGCTCGATAGTTAAGCCGATTAAGGAAATAAATGAGACAACAAAGCTTATAGCAGGCGGAAATATGGATGCCAGAATCGACCATTATCTTTATGATGATGAGATAGGCGAGCTCTGTGAGTCAATCAATAATATGGCGACCGAAATCAGCACGGCAGACAGATTGAAGAATGACTTTATTTCAACAGTATCCCATGAGCTTCGCACACCTCTGACGGCGATTAAGGGCTGGGGTGAAACGATACTTCAGGTCAGCGATTCCGACCCCGCGCTTACTCACAGAGGTATGAACGTCATTATCGATGAAGCAACGCGCCTTTCGGGTATTGTTGAGGAGCTGCTCGATTTCTCGAGAATTCAGAGCGGAAGACTTACTTTAAGAATCGAAAAAATGGATGTTCTCGCTGAGCTTGATGAAACTGTTTTTGCTTTTAAAGACAGGTCAACGAGAGAAGGCATAGACCTTATATATAACGCGCCCGACCTTCCGGCGCCTATGGACGGCGACCCTGACAGAATCAAGCAGGTGTTTGTGAACATTCTTGATAATGCGCTTAAATATACCAAGCAGGGCGGCAAGATTATCGTTACGGCAGAGATTGCAGACGATAAAATTAAAATTTCCGTTGCAGATACAGGCTGCGGCATATCAGCCGAGGATCTGCCTCATGTTAAGGAAAAGTTCTATAAAACAAATATGACGGTACACGGCTCGGGAATCGGACTTGCCGTGTCTGATGAAATAGTAAAGCTTCACAACGGTACGCTTGATATCTACAGCGTTCTCGGTGAAGGAACAACAGTAGTTATGGGCTTTGATATTGACCACGTTGAGCTTGGCGAAGAGTGGGACTATGAAGCAGCCATAGCCGCTGAAAATGAAAAGAGTTCTCAGGAGGATGAATAATGTCTGAAGAAAAGAAAAAATACAGCATAGGCGGCTCCGCACTTATGGAGGGAATAATGATGATTGGCCCCAAGGGCCTCGGCGTGAGCTTCAGACTTCCCGACGGCAGCATTGAAACTGACCTTCGTGAGCAGCATATGCTTAAAGAAAAATATAAAATCGCGCGTATTCCTTTTGTAAGAGGTACGATAAATTTTATCGACCAGATGGTTTTTACTTATAAAATTCTCATGGAATCCGCAGAGAAAACCTCTCTTGATATCGGCGATGAGGAAGAGGATATGTCAAAGCTTGATAAATGGCTCAGCGACCACTTTGGGCCCAAGATGATGGCTGTTATCGGCGCTATTGCCGCAGTGCTCGGCTTTGCACTTGCTTTCCTGCTTTTCTTCTATCTCCCGAGCCTTTTTGCCGACGGAATTGAGGCTATTGCCGGAAAAGATATTACAAGGCTTAAGCCGCTTATTGAGGGTATACTCAGAGCGATTATTCTCGTTGTCTATATGTGGGCCGTCAGCAATATGAAGGATATAAAGCGTATGTTCATGTATCACGGCGCAGAGCATAAATCAATTTTCTGCTACGAAAAGGGTCTTCCTCTTACAGTTGATAACATCCGTGAGCAGACAAGATTTCATCCCCGCTGCGGTACAAGCTTTATTTTCCTTGTAATTATTGTAAGTATGCTTATTTCAACGCTTATTGCGTTCCTTTTCCCGGCACTTCGCGCCAAGAGACTTTTATGGCTCGTGGTGAAGCTTCTGCTTCTTCCGCTGTATCTCGGAATAGGCTATGAGGTTCTGCAGTATGCAGGCAAGCACGACAATCTTTTTGTAAAAATCGCCTCAGCCCCCGGTCTCTGGATGCAGAGAATAACCACAAAAGAGCCTACAGACGATATTATTGAGGTTGCAATCTGCGCTACTGAGGCCTGCCTCGGTATTGCTGAGATAAAAGAAGATACAACTGAAAACGAACTCGAAGATGCCTACAACGGTGAAGAAATTATTTACCCGAAAGAACTTGCAGAGGATGATGAGTAATGACGTTAAACGAACTTTACAGACAGGGCGCTGAAATGCTCGACTATGCTTTCATTGAAAATGCATTCTTTGACGCACGCTGGCTTGTTGAAAAGGCGGCAGGTATTGATTCAAATCAGTTTGCCCTCAAAAAAGACAAAAAAGTCAGCAAAAAAGAAGAGGTTGAATTTCTCTCGCTTATCCGCAGAAGAATTGCGGGCGAACCGCTTCAGTATATTCTCGGTGAGTGGGAATTCATGGGTTATCCCTTTGTAGTCGGTGAGGGTGTTCTTATCCCGCGTCCCGAGACGGAGCTTCTTGTTGATTTCGCAAAGGAAAAGCTTCAGGGAAAGGACAGCCCCGTTGTTTTCGACCTTTGCTCAGGCAGCGGATGCATAGGAATCAGTGTAGCGAAGCTTTTTCCGAAGGCAAAGGTATATGTACTTGAAAAGTCTCACGAGGCCTGTGTTTATCTTAAAAAGAATATTAAGCTGAATAAGGTTAAAAATGTTGAGCTTATGCAGGGTGATATTGCGTGCTCTGATATTCTCAAAAGTGTTAAGCCCGACCTTATTCTTTCAAATCCGCCATATGTTAAATCATCCGAAATGGCGGGACTTCAGAAAGAGGTTCAGCACGAGCCCGCAATGGCTCTTGACGGCGGTGAGGACGGACTCGATTATTACAACATAATCGCTAAGGAATGGATATCAAAGTCACCTGCAGGTACTGTAATTGCCGTTGAGTGCGGCGAGGGACAGGCTGAGGATATTTCACAGATGTTCTTCCTTACAAAGTGTGATACAGATATTATTAATGATTTAAGCGGCATTCCGAGAGTGGTAACCGCAGTAAAGAGGTAATCAGATGCTTTTGAATCTCATCAGGGGAGAAGACCCGATACAGGCGATAATCGGCGTTTGCGTCAGTATTTTTGTTGTTCTGTGTATTCTTCCCGTTCATGAATTTGCCCACGCTTTTGTTGCGGACAGACTCGGAGACGATACTGCAAGACGTATGGGCAGACTTACGTTGTTTCCCTTTGCCCATCTTGACTGGATTGGCGCAATTATGATTCTTCTTGTTGGCTTCGGCTACGCAAAGCCTGTGCCTGTGAATGCGGGAAGAACAAAAATGAAAAACAAAAAAGCGGCAATGGCATTGATTGCTCTTGCAGGCCCTGCTTCAAACCTTATTGTGTCGCTGGTCTGTACATTTATATATGTTTTTATCAGCAGCAGAGTCACATCAGGCAATACATTAGGCGTTGCGCTGTTTTATTTCTTCTATTTCTGCGCTATGATAAATGTGAACCTCGCGGTTTTTAATCTTATTCCTATTCCGCCCCTTGACGGTTCAAGAATTCTTACCGCGTTCCTGCCGAACAAGCTTTATTTCAAGGTGCTGCAGTATGAGCGATATATTACAATAGCTATATTTGTTCTGCTTCTTACAGGTCTCCTTTCAAGACCGCTTGTCTTTGTTTCAGATGCAGTTCTCGGCTTGTTTGAAAGTCTGGCAATTAAGATTATAATGTAAACAGGAGTTATAAATGGAAGCCATTTCGTATAAATTAGAGGTGTTTGAGGGTCCGATGGACTTGCTCCTTCACCTTATCAGTAAGCACAAAATTGATATAAACGATATTCCGATTCTTCAGCTTGTGGAGCAGTATCTTGATTACGTCCGTCAGATGGAGCTTGCGGATATGAATGTTGCCAGCGAATTTGTAGAGATGGCGGCAAGACTTGTCTATATTAAAACCGTGTCCCTGCTTCCCGTTCACGAGGAAGAGGCACAGAGCCTTAAAGAAGAGCTGCAGGGTGAGCTTCTTGAGTATCAGGACTGCAAGATTATGGCAGGCAAGCTCAGTGAGCAGGTGGATTTAGACCATCTTTCCCGTCAGCCGGAAAAGATACCGCCTGATATGAAGTATAAACGGCTTCATGAGCCGCTGGAGCTGTTTAAGGCGTATCTTTCAGCGGTGGGAAGAGGCAAAAGAAATCTTCCGCCGCCCATTGAAGCGTTCTCGGGTATTGTGGCGCATAAGATAGTTCCTATTGCCGCAAGAGTAAAGTATATAATGCATAAGCTTTTTAAAAAGAAAAAGCAGAAGTTTGAAGAATTTTTCGAATCCGCGGAATCCCGTTCCGAGATGGTCGCAACATTTCTTGCTCTTCTTTCTCTGACCAAAGATAAAAAGATTGCCGTAACAGGTGATGGCAGTGATTTGGAGATTGAAATGGTTTCTGATGACCCGGATTATGAGCTTGGAGAGGATTATTTTGAAGGTTGATGAAATGCAGGCGGCAGTTGAGGCGATTCTTTTCGCCGCAGGTGAGCCTATTGAATATGAAAGAATTGCGGAAGCTCTTGAAATAGAGCCCGAATATGCCGAAAATCTTCTGATGAATCTTGGTGCGTCTCTTGATGAAAGAGGAAGCGGTATCTGCCTTGTAAGAATGGATGATAAATTTCAGCTCTGTACAAGAAGCGAGTATGCGTCTCATGTAAGAGCCGTTCTTGAGATTAAAAAGAACAGCCCGCTTTCCGGCGCCGCGTTTGAGGTGCTTGCGGTAGTGGCATATAATCAGCCTGTTACCAAGTCATTTGTTGAGCAGGTGAGAGGCGTTGACTGCTCTGCGGTAATGTCAACTCTGTGCCAGAAAGGTCTTATAGAAGAGAAAGGCAGACTTGACCTGCCCGGCAGACCGCTGATTTACGGCACTACGCCTGAGTTCCTGAAATGCTTCGGTGTTTCATCTCTTGATGAACTTCCCGAGCTTCCCGAGCATGAGGATATTCCTAAAAAAGATGAGCTTCCCGACCAGCTTTCACTCGATTTACAGGGAGATAATACTCAGGCAGAAGAATAATTTATAATGCGGAGGTGATTTTTTGAAGGTTCTTTTGATTATTTTAGGCGTTATACTTTTCTTTATCGGTATTCTTTCAATACCGTTCCATGTTCACGGTGAATATATAGAATCCTTCGTTCTTTATGTCAGATGGCTTTTTATAAAGATATACATATATCCTCCTGATGACAAAAAGAAAAAGAAAAAAAAGAAAGATAAGAAGAAAAAAGAAGAAGAAAAAGACGATGACGAGGACGACGAAGCAGAAGAGGAAGAAGAAAAGGAGCCAAAAGAGAAAGGCGATAACTTCATCAAGGTCTTTTATGATAATCAGGGCGTTCCCGGTATTCTGAATCTTGTAAAGTCCATAGCAAGGAAGCTGAAAAAGGGACTTCATAAAATCGGCAAAAGCTTTTATATAAGAAAGCTGTGGCTTCGCATAAATGTTGCGGAGGGCGACAGCGCAGATACCGCGATAAAATACGGTAAAATATGTTCCGCGCTTTATCCTTCTCTCGGATATATTATTGACTGCGTTAACGCAAAGAACTGCTCTGTCAGAGTTCAGCCGGATTTCCTCGGCAAAAAGACAGAGGGCGGATTTATTCTTCATCTTTTCGTAATTCCGTCAAAGCTTATCGGTTCATCAATTAAAATGGGACTTTCACTCGGTATTGAACTTCTTAAGATTCTTATTTCAAACGCGAAGTCAAAGTCCAAGTCAGATTCAAATGGCGTCAAAAAAGCAGTTGAAGACGCCGGAAATAAAATGGCAGAAGCAGCAGATAAAAATGCTGTAGATGATAAAGAAAAAACACAGAAGGGTGGAAAAATATAATGAAAGAACAGTCAGCAGCAGGAATCCTCGGCACAACCATTGAAAAAATCAAGGACATGGTGGATTCAAAGACAATTATCGGCGAACCTATCGACGCAGGCGAGGGCATTAAGGTTATCCCTGTTTCAAAGGTATCCTACGGTTTTGCTTCAGGCGGAAGTGATTTCCCCAGCAAGGCATCCAAGGAGCTTTTTGGCGGCGGCGGCGGAGCAGGCGTTACACTTACACCCGTTGCATTCCTTGTAATCAATAACGGCAACGTAACCGTTAAGTATCTTTCAGAGGGTCCTGAAACATCAGTTGAAAGAGTTGTAGGCGCTCTTCCCGAGCTCGTTGACAAGCTTTCAGGCATCGTTGACAAATTCAAGTCAAATAAAGACGGCGAAGAAGAACCCGTAATTGAAGAAGAAGTCTGATTGATTTTTTTCTGCCTCCGTGCATAGATATTTCTATGGACGGTGGTTGAATGAAAAGAGTTTTATCTGTAATTTTAAGCTTTATAGTTTTATTACCGCTTTTTGCATTTCCTGCGGAAGGCTTGGATAGCTGCGATTTAAGCGCTGAATGTGCTGTTGTTATGTGCGTTCAGACAGGCGAAATTCTGTTTGAAAAGAACGCATACAGGCGCCGTTCAATGGCAAGCACAACAAAGATTATGACATCGCTTATCGCTCTTGAGCAGAATACGCCTGACCGTGTTATCACGGCAGACAGCGAGTCAGTTACTGTTGAAGGCACATCCATGGGGCTTAAAGAGGGTGATAAAGTCACTCTCGAGGGGCTCGTTTACGGTATGCTGCTTCTTTCGGGTAATGACAGCGCCAATCTAACCGCAAAAGCAGTAGGCGGTTCGGCGGAGAAATTCGCTTCAATGATGAACGCCCGTGCAAAAGAAATCGGGATGAATGACACTCATTTCGTAACGCCCTCGGGTCTTGACGACGATAATCATTACACCACCGCTTACGATATGGCACTTCTCGGATGTGAAGCGGTTAAAAATCCCCGTTTTCTTAATATATGCTCAAAGAAAAAGGCTGTTGTCAGCTTCGGCAATCCGTCTGCTGAGAGAACAATTTACGGCCATAACAGGCTTCTTAGCAGTTATGACGGTGCTCTCGGAATCAAAACTGGATTCACTAAAAAAAGCGGCAGATGTCTTGTTTCGTGCGCGCAGAGAGACGGCGTTATGCTTGTGGCGGTTACGCTGAATGCTCCGTCGGACTGGAATGACCATAAGCTTATGCTTGATTACGGATTTACAAAAATCAGACCTTTGAAAGTAAAAGAAAAGCTATCGGTTGCTGTTGCAGGCGGCAATAAAAAGTCTGTATCTGTATCGTGTTCAGATGTAATTCTGTGCGCAGACAGCTATACTAAAAAGATTTATACAGAAAAATTCCTCTATGCTCCTGTCATAAAAGGCAGGATTGCCGGTGAGGTGCGATATTACAGTAAAAACAGGCTTATTGCATCAGCTCCTGTTGTCTGCGATGAAAGCGTTGAAACTGTAAAATACGAATCGGCAAATGAAGAAAAGGGATTTTTTCAGAAATTAAAAGAATTTTTCAGGAGAAAATAATATGACTGATGATAGAATCAGACTTCAGAAATACCTTTCACAGTGCGCTGTAGCTTCACGCCGCAAGGCGGAAGAGCTTATTGAAGCAGGAAAGGTAAAGGTTAACGGCAGACCTGCTCAGCTGGGCGATAAGGTGAGTCCCAGAAAAGACACGGTTACCGTCAGCGGCAAAAAGGTGGTATATCAGAAATCCCACTATTATATAATGCTTCACAAGCCCCGCGGATTTATCACCACCATGGAGGATGAACGCGGCAGAAAATGTGTAGCACAGCTTGTAGAGGATCTGGGCGCGAGAGTTTACCCCGTAGGCAGACTTGATAAGGACTCAGAAGGTCTTCTGCTTATGACAAATGACGGTGAATTCGCCAACGCGCTTACTCATCCGTCAAAGCATGTGCCTAAAACATACAGAGTTACCGTTCGTCCCGATATAAATGAGGAGCAGCTTACGAAGCTCGCGACAGGCATTGAAATTGACGGCAGAGTTACGGCTCCCGTTGACGTTCATGTTATTGAGAAGCAGGAGGGCAGAGTTGTCCTTGAGATGATTCTCAGAGAGGGCAGAAACCGTCAGATAAGAAAGATGTGCGAATCCCTTGACCTTGAGGTTGCGAGACTTAAAAGGACGGCTGTGGGCACAATCAAGCTCGGAATGCTTGCGCAAGGCAAGTGGCGTGAGCTTACAGATGACGAGGTTCATAAGCTGATGGTTGCCTCGGGGATGAAAACAGCTAAAAAATAATTCTTCCGGAAGGCGGATTTATGTTAATATTCAAACCTGTAAAGAATACTGAGCTCGGTGAAAAATTTGTGGAAGATACCCGTAATATCGGATATATTGCTTACGATGAATCCGATAAAGAGCAGGGTTATATAGTTTTTCATCTTGACGGATATTCTATGGAGATTCTTTGCGTCGAGGTTTATGACGGCGACGCGGAGACATATGAGGGCCTTATCAGAAGTGCTCTGAATTATTGCGGAAACAGAAATGCCTACACGGCATACTATTCCGCAGAAAATGCTGTTAATGTTGCTGAGATGCTCGGATTTGAGCAAAAAGGGGACAAGCTGTACGGCGAAATTCCGTTTTTGCTTCAGGGGCATTGCTGCGGCGGCAAACAGGCAGGAAAGGATTTAGTATGATTAAAAGTATGACAGGTTACGGCAGAGCAAGCAAAAGCATTGACTCTATGGTCGTTACCGTTGAAATAAAAAGTGTAAATCACAGATATTTTGAATTCTCATCACGATGCCCGAGAACATACGGCTTTCTTGACGAGAAGCTCAAGAGCTTTGTTCAGTCAAAGGTTTCAAGAGGAAAGATTGAATGCTATGTTCAGATAGAGAATCTTGAAGATGATACCGTTGTTGTTGAGGTTAATCATGCTCTTGCAGAGGGTTATCTTAACGCACTTAAGGATATGTCTGAGAGATACGGAATTGACGGCAGTATAAATGCCGCAAATCTTTCCCGCTATCCTGATGTTCTTCTTGTAAGAAAAGAAGAGGCTGACGAAGAAAAGATATGGGCGGCTGTTAAAGAAACAGCTGAGGAAGCAGTTGAAAAATTCATAGAAATGAGAAGCGTTGAAGGCGGAAAGATGAAGGACGATATTTCATCAAGAGCGGCCTTTATTATCTCAAATGTTGAATTTATCGAAGCACGTTCGCCTCAGACTGTTAAGGAATATAACGAAAAGCTTCTTGCGAGAATGAGAGAGCTTATCGGCGATACTACGGTTGAGGAGACAAGACTCCTTACAGAGGCGGCAATATATGCAGATAAGATTGCTGTTGCGGAAGAAACTGTAAGACTTCGCAGTCATATTTCTCAGCTTCTTACATTCCTTGAATCAAAAGAGGCAATCGGACGCAAAATGGATTTCCTTGTTCAGGAAATTAACCGCGAAGCAAATACTATAGGTTCCAAAGCTCAGGACGTAGAGATTGCGCGCAGAGTTCTTGACATTAAATCAGAAGTAGAAAAAATCCGCGAGCAGGTTCAGAATATCGAATAATTTCGATACAGCAGAGGTGAAATATGAAACTTGTTAATATCGGCTTCGGCAGTATGTTTAACGCTGAGAGAATGACGGCTATAGTTAATCCCGATTCAGCGCCAATAAAACGTCTGATACAGGATTACCGTGAAAAAGGCAAGCTGATTGACGCCACACACGGCAGAAAGACAAGAGCTGTTGTTATCACGGACTGTGACCAGGTTATTCTTTCATATCTTCAGACTGAAACCCTTGCCAACAGAGTAGGAGAGCTTATTGAGGGGGAAAACGATAATGTCTGAAAAAGGAACACTTGTGGTTTTTTCGGGTCCTGCCGGCGCGGGAAAAGATACGGTTCTTGACGAGTTCTTTAAGCTTAATCCCGAGGGAGTGTGGAAATCCGTTTCCAACACCACCAGAGCTCCGAGAGAGGGCGAAACAAACGGTATTGATTATAATTTTATAACTGCAGACGAGTTCGAAGACAGTATTAAAAACGGCGGTATGCTTGAATATACAAAATACGGCCTTAATTATTACGGAACTCCCAAAGCTCCCGTTGACGAACATCTCAAAAACGGTGATACGATTATCCTTAAAATCGAGGTAGAGGGCGCAGGTAATATCAAAAAGCTGTACCCCGATGCGATTGGCGTGTTTATTGCTCCACCCAGCCTTGAAGTGCTTGAAAAGAGACTTCGCGGCAGAGGAAGCGAAAGTGATGAGGATATCCGCAGAAGACTTGATATCGCCGAGCGTGAGCTGGAATACAGTAAAAATTACGATTATCATATAGTTAATGATAAACTTGAACAGGCAGTCAGTGACTTTTACGATATTGTAAAGTCCTTACAAAAATAAATTCTAAGGAGAATAATTATGTTTAATCAGGACAGAGATTTAAAATTCAACCCCGACTTGAAGGATGTTCTTTCAAATCACATGAGCCGTTACTCTCTTGTAAGAGCAACAGCAAAAAGAGCAAGAGAAATTTCAGAAGAGGCTGAGGAAGAGAAGATAATTCTCACAGAGAAGCCCGTAAGCATTGCAATAGATGAAATCGTTAAGGGCGAATATAAAATTGAGGAACCCGAAGAGATTCGCGATATCTGATTATTCTGTATTACATAAAAAGGATGGTGCGGTATGCCTGAAAGAACAGCGGTCAGCGTAGCTGTTGAGAATACGGCTTATCATTTCGACCTGGCATACTCGTATCTTCTGCCTGAGGATATGGAGCTTAAGGCTTGCCCAGGGTGCAGGGTAATGGTGCCGTTCGGCGCGGGCAACAGGCTGAGGCAGGGGCTGATAATAAAAGCGGAAAAGGTGCAGTCTGCAAAAGGACTCAAGTCAGTATCGAAGCTGATTGATGAAACGCCGCTTGTGAATGATGAGATGCTTCGACTTATTCTGTGGCTTAAAGAACGTACCTTCTGCACAGTATTCGAGGCGTTCAAGGCCGTGCTTCCTGCCGGCATTACAAGCAAGACGGTTGTAACATATACGTCAGCTCCCGGAGCGGATACCGAATCAATGACGGCCGATGAAAAAGCTGTTTATGATTTCCTGCTTAAATCCAACGGATATAAGGAAGGCGCTAAAATCCTTTCAAAATACGGTTATAAGAACGACGCCGATATTCTGATTCGCATGGCTAAAAAGGGCATGCTTATTACAAATACTGATGCTGTCCGCAGACTGGGAGATAAAACCGTCAGAATGGTTCGTCTTACTCCTGCAGGCTTTGACGCTCTAGGCGGAGAAATGAAAATTTCTCAGAAGCAGAAAGAGATTCTTTCTCTTCTGCGTGATGTTGAAACAGCCTCGGTAAAGGAAATATGCTATTTTACAGGCTTTACTCCCGCGGTTGTTTCTGCACTTGAAAGAAAAGCTCTCGTTGAGTATTATGACAACGAAATAAGCAGAAACCCTTACGAAAATATCGACAGCCCTGAAGCTCCTGCAGATATTGAGCTTACAAATGAGCAGCAGTCGGCATTTAACGATATTATGAATCTGTATAGTAAGGGCGAGGGTGGAGTTTCACTTCTTTACGGAGTTACGGGAAGCGGCAAGACAAGCGTTTATCTTAAGCTTATTGATGATGTGCTCCGAAAGGGCAGAAATGTAATCGTTATGGTGCCTGAGATAGCTTTAACGCCTCAGACTCTCAATTTGTTTCATAAACGCTACGGCAAAAAGATAGCTGTTTTTCACAGTGCGCTTTCTGTCGGTCAGAGAGCCGACGAATGGAAAAGGGTAAAGAATAAAGAGGCGAATATCGTTATCGGTACAAGAAGCGCCATATTTGCCCCATTTGATAATATCGGACTTATCATAATTGACGAGGAGCAGGAGCATACCTATAAATCTGAGATGTCTCCGAGATATAACGCCAAGGATGCCGCACGGTTCCGCTGTGCAGCAAACAAGGCTGTTCTTGTGCTTGCGTCTGCAACTCCGTCGGTAGAAAGCTTTGCCGCCGCCAAAAGCGGAAGATATATGCTTTCATCACTTACCAAAAGATACGCCGACGCCGTTCTGCCCGAGGTGAGAATTGTTGATATGCTCACAGAGGCGGACGATGACAGCAAAGGCATAAGCAGGCCTCTTGCAAAGGCGCTTTACGACAATCTGAAAAATAAAAAGCAGTCGATTCTTTTAATGAATCGGCGCGGATTCAATACATATGCCTCATGCAAAAGCTGCGGCTATGTAATTACCTGCCCGTCGTGCAGTATTTCTATGACGTACCACCACGCTAACGGCAGGCTTATGTGCCATTATTGCGGATATTCAATTCCGTTTACTTCAAAATGCCTGGAGTGCGGCAGTAATGATATGCGCTATTCGGGATTCGGCACACAAAAAATTGAAGACGAGCTGTCAACTCTTCTTCCCGAGGCGAGGGTGCTCAGAATGGACGCTGACACAACGATGTCACGTTTTGCCCATGAGGAGAAGCTTACCGCGTTCGCAAACGGCGAATACGATATTATGCTCGGGACTCAGATGGTGGCAAAGGGACTTGATTTTGAAAATGTCACTCTTGTTGGTGTTATTTCAGCGGACAGTCAGCTTTTTAATGATGATTTCCGCAGTCAGGAGAGAACGTTTGACCTTATTACACAGGTTGTCGGCCGCTCGGGACGCGGAAAATATAAGGGCACCGCTCTTATTCAGACGATAAATCCCGAGAATGAAGTAATATGCCTTGCTGCTAAGCAGGATTATGACAGCTTTTATAAAGAAGAAATTGATATCAGAAAGATGCTTATCTATCCGCCGTTCTGCGATATATGCCTAATAGGCTTTTCTGGGTCGGATGAAACAGCGGTTCGCACCGCGGCGGATGTATTCTTTGAATACGCTAAACCGCTTATGAAGAATAACAGTGTTATCGCTCTCGGGCCAATGCCGGCCAGAGTAATAAAAATCAGCAATAAATACCGTTACAGGCTGATTCTTAAGTGTAAAAACAACACTTCGTTCCGTAAGGCACTTTCTGATTTAATGATAAAATTCGGTAAAAATTCAAAATTCAGCGACGTTTCGGTTTATGTAGATATAAATCCGCAGACGCTTGTATAGGAAATGGTGATAATTATGGCTTTAAGAAAAATAGTAACAGAAGAAGATCCCGTTCTTCGCAGAATCAGCCGCAAGGTTGAAAAATTTGATAAGCGTCTGTGGGATTTGCTTGATGATATGAAAGATACGCTCTATAACGCAGAGGGTGCAGGTCTTGCCGCCGTTCAGGTAGGTGTTCTCCGCAGAGTGGTTGTTATTGACTGCGGTGACGGCTATATTGAGCTTGTTAATCCCGAAATTACCGACAGAAGCGAAGAAATTCAGGAAGAGGCAGAGGGCTGTCTTTCAATCCCCGGTCAGTACGGAATAACACGCAGACCTAAATGGGTTACTGTAAAGGCTCAGAACCGTGAGGGCAAATGGGTGCTTTATAAGGGTGAAGATTTAAAGGCGAGATGCTTCTGCCATGAGCTTGACCACCTTGACGGCATACTTTACACAGACAATGTTATTGAAATGCTTGAAAACGAGGATTGATTATGAATATTGTTTTTATGGGAACGCCTGATTTTTCTGTTCCCTGTCTTCAGAGATTGATAGATGACGGCCATAATGTTTCCGCTGTTTTTACTCAGCCCGATAAGCCGAAGGGCAGAGGACATCATATGATGCCGCCGCCTGTAAAGGAGCTTGCGCTTAAATATGATATCCCTGTATATCAGCCTCAGAGACTCAGAAACAGCGACGCTGTTGAAATACTCAGCAAAATTGCTCCCGAACTTATAATCGTTGTTGCCTACGGGCAGATTCTCCCCAAAGAAGTGCTCGAGCTTCCGAAATTCGGATGCATCAACATCCATGCGTCTCTTCTTCCCCGATACAGAGGAGCGGCGCCCATACAGTGGTGTGTTCTCAACGGAGAGAAAAAGAGCGGCGTTACATCTATGCAGATGGATGTGGGACTTGATACAGGCGATATGCTTCTCACCGCAGAAACCGAAATCGGTGAAAATGATACAGCTGAGGATTTACACGACAGGCTTTCCGTTCTCGGAGCTCAGGTTATGAGCGATACGATAAAGCTGCTTGAAAAAGGCGGACTTAATCCCGAGAAGCAGGATGACAGTCTTTCAAATTATGCTCCCATGCTTTCAAAGGAGCTTTGTCCTGTTAACTGGAATGAATCGGCACAGCGTGTTCACAATAAAGTCAGAGGACTTTATTCATGGCCTTGCGCTACAACTGAACTCGACAGTAAAGTTATTAAAATTCATAAAACCTCACTTTGCGGCAAAGTTAACGGCGAACCCGGGGAAATTGTTCAGAACGATAAAAAGATAATTGTTGCCTGCGGTGACGGTAAGGGAATAGAAATTGTTACTCTCCAGGCTCAGGGCAAAAAGGCAATGAATGCGGCAGATTATTTAAGGGGAAATCCCATAGAAAAAGGAAAATTCTTTAAATAAGAGGTGTCATAATGATTTACGGATACGGATATTTTGCGTATTTGCTGTTTATGCTCCCTGTGATTCTTCTCGGCGTATGGGCACAGAGCAGGGTCAAGAGCGCTTATAAAAAATACTCGGCAGTCCGCAACTCGAGAGGACTTACGGGCGCAGAAGCGGCAAGAGCCGTTCTGAGCCATTACGGAATTTATGATGTGAGAATTGAACGTGTCGGCGGAGAGCTTACTGACTATTATTCACCTAAGGAAAAGGTTATCAGACTTTCTGACGGTGTATATTCGGATACTTCGGTCGCGGCGGTGGGAATTGCCTGCCACGAAGCGGGGCACGCGGCTCAGCATGCAGAAAATTATGCGCCCAACAGAATAAGAGATTTATTGGTGCCGTACTGCAATTTCGGCTCACGATTCGGATTGCTTATTGCTTTTGCGGGTATGTTTATTGCGGCTCTCACCATGCTTGATTCTATCGGCGAATTGATGATATATGTGGGCCTTGCTCTTTACGGACTTGTGGCACTTTTTCAGCTTGTGACTCTTCCCGTTGAATTCAACGCAAGCAAAAGAGCGCTTAAGGTTATTGAAAACGACAGACTTGTTATTTCAGATGATGAATATGACGGGGCTAAAAAAGTCCTTTCTGCGGCCGCTATGACATATGTCGCGGCTCTTGCAACATCAATAGCACAGCTTTTATATTATATTATAAGATTTACAGGCAAAAGAAGGTAGCTTATGAAAACGTCACGCGCGGCGGCATTTGAAATACTTTTAAAAATTCATAAAGATAAAGCGTATTCAAATCTTGCGCTTGACGCTTCTCTTGAAGACGGAGCTTTTTCATCTGTAGAAAAAGCTTTTATTTCCGCTCTTGTTTACGGCGTTACAGAGCGTACCGTAACACTTGATTATCAGCTTGAAAAATATCTTTCTCAGCCGCTTAAAAAGCTTAAGCCTCAAGTGCTTGTCATACTCAGAATGGGCGCGTATCAGCTTCTTTTTATGGATAAAATTCCCGTGTCGGCGGCGGTTAACGAAAGCGTCAAGCTGACCAAAAGCTGCGGATGCGCTTTTGCTTCGGGGCTTGTTAATGCCGTATTAAGAAAGGTATCTCAGAACGGACTTATACTCCCTGACGGTACTGATAAAATAAAACGGTGCTCTGTGGAGTTTTCCTGCCCCGAGTGGATTCTCAGAATGTGGACAGAATACTACGGTGAAGGAAACGCCTTGAAAATTGCAGAGAATTCCGTCGGCGCGGCGGAGACTGTTCTTAGAGTTAATACATTAAAAACAGATTGCGATACTCTGATTAAAAAGCTCAGCGATGAAGGTGTCGAAGCACAGAAAGGCTTTGATGAGAACACTCTTGTGCTTTCAAAGTCAGGCTCGCTCAGAGAACTGCAGTCATATAAAGACGGACTTTTTCATGTTCAGGATACCGCCTCTCAGCTTTGCTGCAAAGCACTTGGAGCCGAGAAAGGAGAACGGATTCTTGATATCTGTTCAGCTCCCGGCGGCAAATCGTTTACTGCCGCGGAATATATGGAAAATTGCGGAGAAATTGTTGCCTGTGATATTTATTCAGGCAGACTCAGACTCATTGAGTCCGGTGCCGAAAGACTCGGTATTGATATAATAAATACAAAGGCTAATGACGCGTCGGTGTTTAACACTGAACTCGGCGAATTTGACAGAATTATATGTGATGTCCCGTGTTCGGGACTCGGGGTAATACGCAGGAAGCCCGAAATACGGCTTAAAACAGCCTCAGAGGTTGACAAATTGCCCGAAATACAGTATTCTATACTATGTATTGCTGTGCAATACTTAAAAAAAGGCGGTCTTTTAATATATTCCACCTGTTCACTTAATAAAGAAGAAAACGAAAACGTTTTTTACAGATTCTTAAAGGAAAATCCGGATTATGAAGCCGTAAAGGTGCTTCCCGAAATTGAGCGTTTAAGTGAAGACGAAAACACCCTCACACTTATGCCTCATATTCATTCGAGCGATGGATTTTTCATCTCAGCCCTTCGCAGGAGGAACGACAGTTGATTCAGGATGACATAAAATCGATGAATTCACAGGAAATTGCCGAGGTTTGCAAAAATCTCGGACTTCCGTCATACAGAGCGGGGCAGATATATAAATGGCTTCAGCAGAGCGGCGTTTCTGATTATGATGAAATGACCAATATTCCGAAGGAGCTGAGGCAGAAGCTCAGTGAGCAGTATCCTATTCACGGCTGTGAGGTTGAGCTTAAGCGTTCGTCAAAGCTTGATGAAACCGTCAAATATCTTTTCAGACTTCATGACGGCAACTACATAGAGTCTGTCCTCATGAAATATAAATACGGCTACACTCTCTGCGTTTCTTCACAGGTCGGGTGCAAAATGGGCTGTATGTTCTGCGCGTCCACTAAAAGCGGATGTGTCAGAAATCTCACGCCGGGCGAAATGGTCGGTCAGATTCATGCCGCTCAGCGTGATTCGGGTGTGCGCGTATCTCATGTTGTTATGATGGGTATGGGCGAGCCGCTTGATAATTTTGATAATGCGATGCGTTTCCTTTCCCTTGTGGGGGACGAAAACGGACTTAATATAGGAATGAGAAATATTTCTCTTTCAACCTGCGGAATCGTTCCGCGTATTTATGAGCTTATGGAGCGTGAGCTTCAGATAACTCTCTCTGTGTCGCTTCATGCGCCTGAGAGTGAACTGCGCTCGAAAATAATGCCCGTAAACAGAAAGTATCCTCTTGCAGACTTAATAAAGGCCTGCAGGGACTACACAGAAAAGACATCAAGAAGAATTTCTTTTGAATATGCAATGATTGCGGGAATGAACGATACGAAAGAATGTGCTCTTGCTCTTGCGAAGCTTACTAAAGGCATGCTGTGTCATGTTAATCTTATTCCTGCAAATGAAATCGAAGAAAGCAGTCATAAAAGAAGCAGCGAAAAAACTCTCAGTGAGTTCTGTGACGTTTTGCGTTCCCGGGGGATAAACGTTACAGTCAGAAGAAGCCTCGGTTCAGATATAGATGCGTCTTGCGGTCAGCTCCGTTCAAGACATGAAAAACAAAACTCCGACGGGAGGAATGAAAAATGAAAATATCTGCCAAAAGTGATAAAGGAATGGTTCGTTCCAGCAATCAGGATTCTTACGCTGCCGGTGAACTTCCGGGAAATGTTGCGTGGGCTGTTGTGTGTGACGGTATGGGCGGCGCCGCAGGCGGAAATGTAGCGAGCTCTTCTGCAGTTAAGCTTATAAGTGAAAAAATTGCTACAAGCTTCCGCTCGGGAATGTCAGATAATTCCATAAAGAATCTGCTTATTTCCGCTGTTGAGAGCGCAAATGCCGTAGTATATGACACAGCTTGCAAAAATGAGTCTCTTTACGGAATGGGTACAACGGTTATAGCTGTTATTATTTATTCAGATAGAGTTTATACCGTCAGCGCGGGTGACAGCAGAGTTTACATATTATCTGATGATATTAATCAGATAACGACAGACCATTCAGTTGTTCAGGGAATGATTGACAGAGGCGAAATCACCAAAGAGGAAGCACGGGTTCATCCTAAAAAGAACGTTATTACACGTGCTCTTGGTGTGGACAGTGAAATAAGAGTCGATTTTTTCCAGGAAGAATTTGATAAAGAAAAGGACGTTGTTCTTATCTGCACAGACGGTCTTACAAACTTCGTCAGTGACAGTGATATATTAGGTATTGCACAGAAAAGCAGTAAATACGAGATAGCAGATGAGCTTGTCAGAACCGCTAATGAAAACGGCGGCGGAGACAACATTACAGTTGTTGCACTGTCAGACTGATAGGGAGGCATTTTTATGGATAGTTACGTTGGCAAACGCCTTGACGGAAGATATGAAATAAGAGATATTATCGGCGTAGGCGGCATGTCGGTGGTTTATAAAGCATACGATAATATTGATGACCGCATTGTTGCCGTTAAGATTCTTAAAGATGAATTTCTTGCCAATGAGGAATTCAGACGCAGATTCAAGAATGAATCAAAAGCGATAGCCGTGCTTTCACATCCCAATATCGTTAAGGTTTTCGATGTCAGCTACGGTGATAAGCTTCAGTATATTGTAATGGAATATGTTGAGGGCATTACACTTAAGGAATATATTGAGCAGCAGGGCGTTATAAACCAGAAAGAAGCTGTTTATTTTGTAATGCAGATTTTAAGAGCATTACAGCACGCTCATGATAAAGGTATTGTTCACAGAGACATAAAGCCTCAGAATATTATGCTCCTTGAAAACGGAATGATTAAGGTTACGGATTTCGGTATTGCGAGATTTTCAAGAAGCGAGACCAGAACTCTGTCCGATTCCACAATAGGCTCAGTTCATTACATAAGCCCCGAGCAGGCAAGGGGAGACGTTACCGACGACAAAGCTGATTTGTATTCTGTAGGCGTTATGTTTTATGAGATGCTCACAGGTCAGCTTCCGTTTACGGCTGACAGTTCCGTTTCAGTTGCCATTATGCAGCTTCAGAATGACCCGGAGCTTCCTACAAAAATCAATCCCTCAATTCCTGCAGGTCTTGAGCAGATAATAATGCACGCAATGAAAAAGAATGTCAACGAGCGTTATCAGTCTGCGGCTGAAATGATTCTTGACCTTGAGGAATTCAAACGCAATCCCTCGGTTCAGTTTAACTATTCTTATTTTGTAGACGATGAACCTACGCGGATGATAAACACAGGCAGTCAGCAGCCTCAGCAGAGAAAGCAGCAGCCTGTCAGAATTGTTGACGAAGAAGACGATGAAGATGATTACGATGATGACGAGGTTGTTAAAAACAGAACTATTCCCGTTCTTATCGGAATAATTATTGCTCTTATTGTTGCTATTGCAGGCGCAGGACTTATACTTAATCATCTCGGATATCTCAGCCTTGAAGAGGGCTTCAATTTCAAAAAGGTTAAGGTGCCCAGCTTTATCGGTATGAATTATTATAACGATATCGAAGGCAAATATGATGGCAAGGACGGATATACGTTTGAAATAACCAAGGTTGCCAATGACGATTACGCTCCGGATACTGTTCTTACTCAGGACCCCGAAGCAGGAACAAGAATTGATAAGGAAAAGACTGTTATCAAGCTTACCATTGCTCAGAACAGTGAGCAGATTGCCATTCCCGAAGGCCTTGAGGGTCAGGATTATTCGTATGTTATCAGTGAGCTTGATAAGCTCGGACTCATTGTCAGCTCAAAGAAGGAACAGAATGAGCTTTATGAGCCCGGCAAGGTAATAAAAATCAGCCCTAAGGGCGGAACGCTTGTTCCGAAGGGCAGCACTGTTGTAGTAACATATAATATCAACGCTGATGAGACGATTGAACAGGTTACTGTAAAAGATGTAACAGGTCTTAAGAGCGCTGACGCCAAGTCTCTTCTCACATCACTTAAGCTTGATGTTAAGGTAGAAGAAGTTTATGATGATACTGTTGAAAAGGGTGTTGTAATCAGACAGAGCATTTCAAATAACACTCAGGTCAACGAGGGTACATCAATTATAATTTACGTCAGTAAGGGTAAAGATCCCAATGTTGATTTAATGTTCAGATTTACACTTCCCGCAACTTATGATTATAAGAGCCTTGAAATCAAGCTTAACGGCAGTTCCGTTAAAAAGGAAGATAATGTGTTCATGGTAGGCTCATCCTACAGCGCAACACTCAGAGGCTCAGGCACGTCAGATTCTCTCGAGGTGCTTATAAACGGGCAGAAATATTATACCTGCAATATTAATTTCCTTACACAGCAGACAAGCAACGAAAAGACATATTCTATTGAAGAACCTACAGAATCTCCGACTGAACCTGCAAATCATCAGGAACAGATTGGAGGAATCGGAGCATAAATGCAGTACGAAGGATTAATAATTAAAGGAATCGGCGGCTTCTATTATGTAGAGGCCGCCGCACAAATATTTGAGTGCAAGGCAAAAGGAATTTTCAGAAAAGAAAAAATAACTCCCGTTGCCGGTGACCGCGTTGTTATCACTGTGCGTGATAACGGCCAGAATACTATCGAAGAGATTAAAGAAAGAAAAAATCTTCTTTCCCGCCCTCCGGTAGCAAATATTGATAAGCTTTTTATTGTGTCATCTACCTGTGAACCCAACCCAAACACGCTTATCATTGACAGGCTCACGGTTATTGCCGAAAAAAATAATATTGAGCCTGTAGTTGTCTTTACAAAAACCGACCTTAAAGAGTCTGCAGAACTTGAAGAAATATATCGCCTTGCAGGTATAAAATGCTATTCTGTTTCCTGTGTTACAGGTGAAGGTGTTGACAGGGTAAAGGCTGAAATCGCTGACGGAATCAGTGCGTTTGCAGGAAATACAGGCGTAGGAAAATCATCTCTTCTTAATGCGATTGACCCTGCACCTGTGCGCTCAACAGGTGAAATCAGCATGAAGCTCGGCAGAGGAAAGCATACCACACGTCAGGTTGAGCTTTATAAAATCGGTGATGCCTATGTTGCGGATACTCCGGGTTTTTCATCGCTTGATTTTGAGAGCGGCGAGGTTATTCTCAAAGATGATATACAGTATTATTTCAGAGAGTTCAATGATTACATAGGCACTTGCAGGTTTACATCCTGTGCGCATATCGCAGATAAAGGCTGCTCGATTGTAGATGCTGTTGAAAAAGGTGAAATAAGCCGTTCACGCCATGACAGCTATAAAATGCTGTATGACGAGGTTAAGAATATTAAGGAGTGGCAGCTTTGAAAAGATGGGTAATTATCGGTGCGGCTGATATAAATGACTACATCACACTTAAGAAAAAGTTTCAGAGTGATGATTTTATCGTATGTGCCGACGGCGGACAGCGTCACCTTGACGGATTAGGGGTAAAAGCTGATTTATATATAGGCGATTATGATTCATCAGCTCGACCTCAGACTGATACAGAGACGCTCGTTTTCCCTGTTGAAAAGGATGACACCGATACACTGGCCGCGCTTAAAGTGGGAATAAAACGGGGAGTAAAGGATTTCCTTATTCTCGGCGGTACAGGAGGCAGAATGGACCATACCTTTGCCAATATTCAGACTCTTATGTATGCTGAGAAGCACGGCGCTTCAGCGGCATTGGCGGACGATAAAAATTTTGCTTTTATCCTGAAAAATGACACAGCTTTTATCGGAAAAAACGAGGGCGAAAATGTTTCCGTTTTTGCTTTCGATTCATCTGTCAGCGGAGTAACTCTTGAGGGCTTTCATTATCCTCTTAAGAATGCTAACCTTTTTTCTCATAATCCGCTCGGTGTAAGCAATTACATTGAGGGAACGCAGGGGAAAATTACCGTAAAAAAAGGCACTCTGCTTATAATAATTTCAAGAGATTGATGTAACAAAAATACAAAACCGCCATAGTATGTAACAGACGGCGTTGCCGTTATTACAGGCTGAGGCGGTGTTTTTTATGAGATGTCGCGGAGGACGGCATGGTTTTAATCCGGGCGTAATGCTTGCGGCTTTCGGAGTCGGTCTGATTGTCGCATTTTGCTGCCCGAAAGGAGTAATTATCGCGCTGCTTGCGGCGGCTCTTATAATAATGGGCATTGCTTTCTGCTCACGATAAACGGAGGGTGCTATGCAGGTAGTTCTTATCAAAAGTCCAAAAGCGCTGAGAGGAATTCTCAGATTCATTTTCGGGATAAAAAAGACAGAAAATACATAATGAATAAGAGAGAAGCGTATAAATACACTTCTCTCTTTTCTTTTATAAATATCTTTTAATAAATTCTATAACGGGCGTCGGGTCTTCAAGACCGTGGGGATGATGGTCACAGCCCGGTTTAATATAAACCTCAACAGGAACATTATTTTTTTCAAGTACTTCCTTTATGAAAATTCCGTTTTCTTCGAAAGGTACGACAGTGTCGCTGTCTCCGGCAACAATAACAGCAGGGATTTTATTCTCAGCGAGCTTTTTCAGATTATCAAGGGGCATATCCCTGTAAGCGAGAAGCTGAGGAAGACCCTCAAGGCTCAATGCGTTCAGAATTTCATCATTATTATCGTTGAGTGAATTTCCTCTGCCGAATCCGCAGGGACAGCTCATATAGTTAACAACAGGCGCGTCGAGATAAAGACAGGCAATCTTTTCGGGATATCTTGCACCGAGCTTAACGGCGAAAATACCTCCGCAGCTCATTCCTACGGGCACGCATTTCTCTTTAAGAGAATATTTCTCCGTAAGATAAGATATAAATCTTGCCTTTCTGTCAATGTCGGCGTCAGTGCCCCAACGGTTGTCGTTTTTAATAAAACCCAGATAGTTTCCTTCTTCAAGAAGTTTTATTTCCGTTTCGGGAAAAGCATTGAAATACTCTGTTTTAAGAATAAGTGAAGGCTTATAAATTTTAATTTTCGGTATAATTACGCACGCCGGATGTCCTTCAAATTCAAATTCTGTCTGTTCAAAACCGTTCCAAAGCATATAATCACCTTATTAATCGAGATATTTTTTCAGAAATTCAGAGAGTCTGTCGCCCCAGATTTCATGGCCCTTTTCATTTGGGTGCGGCCCGTAAAGGGACATCTGCGGCTTATCACCGCCTGCGGAAAGAATATTTACCGTATCAAACATTCCGTCAGCTTCTTTGGAAAGTGTGTTTATAATATATTCGTTAACGTTTTTCCAGACCTTGGTGTTTCGGTCATCATAATCAAACGGAGGTATTGTCTGAATAATAACAGTAATATCTTTTTCTTTGAGCTTTCTTACAATAGTTGTAAGGCTTTTTTTTATTTCTTCGGCTGAATATCCCTGCAGAACATCGTTAACACCGAAACATACGGTAACAATATCAGATTGCTTTGCCTTGTTAAGCCACGCACCGTCTGTTGCCGCGTCATATCCTCTCGCGTAGCCGAGACCGATATTCCAGAAAGCATAGTCACTGCCAAGCTTATCGGCGACAAATGCTGAGTAATGCAGGTATTTATTCTTTGGAGTTCCGCATCCCTGCGTAATTGAATCCCCGATAAATGTTATTCTTTTTTTGACGTTTCTTCTGCAGCCGATCATGCAGGGGAGAGGCATCTTAACATTCGGAATCCATTCTCCGTAATTTTTTCTGAAAACAGGCAGAAGTGTTTCTTCGTGATAAGGAATCATTCTGCCGCAGAATTTCATTTCAAAGCAGAGAAAATCACCTTTTACAGTTTCAAGATATATGGGGTCAGTGGCAAAAATCTCACCGGGTGTTACCGTCTTTTCCTTATGTCCGTCAAATGTCAGCTGTGTGAATCCTTCTTCGAGAGTTTTATTATCAGGCATTTCTTCAACAGAGCAGTCTCTGCATTTTGAAACAGACAGACTTTTTATATACCATTCATTCGGCAGAACATTGCATCTGCAGCGGGTTCCGTCTCCGAATGTACTGTCAACAGTATTTGAAAACAGAAAAGAATATTCAAGCTTTCCGCCGGATGTTATCTTAAAAAAGCATCTTGACGTCATTATATCATTTTCATTTTCCGGAAAAAAGCAAAGCTGATTGCCCGCCGAGCCGGCACAGTCGGAAACAAATTCTTTGAAAAAATTCATTTTTACACTTCCTTGATTTTACAGGGCAAATATTGTAATAAGTGTCAGACAAAGACCCTGAAGCAGAAAATAGCCGTCTACTGTGAGAAGAGCGCCCTTGAAATCCTTAATTGATTTTGTCGCGCTGTCTGCAATGATGTAATAAATCCAGTACATAATAAGATAAACGATGAACGGAAGCTCAAAGAATATCTGAGCAATCATGCAGAGAATAATCGCGATTGCATATATCACGCCGAGCATTTTCTGACGCTTATGGTTTTCCGCTCTGTCAAATACAACCTGCTCGGCGGCTACAAATGCTATTGCGGTGAAAGCTGTGAGCTGAGCTGAAATTCCGTTGCCAAGCAGAATCGGAATAGCGGGAGCGGCGAAAAGTATAACTCTTTCAAATATTTCAAACGCACGCGGGTGCTCCTTGCCTTTGCCGAAATACTGTAACAAAGTAAGGAATGTAAGTCCTAAAATAATCCACGCAACAGCCGCCTGATGCTCCGGGAAAGGATTCCAGAAGCCACTGAGATTGATTATATCGAGTCTTTCCTTAAGCATGGTACCTTTTGTTGCCTCAAAATAAATACCGAAGCCGAGGCCTGTGAACGCGCCGAGAGCGTATTCCATAATCTTCCAGCCGTCAATATAAGGCTGAAGCTTTCCGAAGATATATTTGCCGTTCTTCATGGGATGTGCCTGAATATCATATAAGAATATCGCAATGCACCAGCCGACTGCGCCGCATACAATACCTGTAAGGGAGAAGCCGACAGCGTAGAAATCACCGTTGTATATGCTCAGTGCGAGGAGACCTATGAGCATGAGTACGTTTCCGCCCCATTCCTCACGGCTACTTATAGAAAGATTAAGCTTCGGATAAATCTTTTTATCCGGGTCGTACGGTTTGTTGAATATGCGTACACCGAGTGCCTGAACAAACGGAACGAGAACGAATGTCGCTATTATCTGAGCGGGGGTGTAATATCTGCCTGTAAGAGCACTGAATGACATACCCATTATTTCGCCCGCAATGCCGAACCAGAGAAGCCCTTTAAGGCTCAGAACGAGATAACCCTTTTTACGGTTAAATTCGGGACGCTCTCTGTGCAGAATAAAGCTCATTGTCTGAGCGTAAGGCTCAAATCCGCCGTATGCCATGCCGATTGCGCCTGCGGCGGCAAAATAATAGAAACGTTCAGCTATATATTCGTTGCCGGAAAATAGAGCCAGAAACGCACCGAGTAGCGCACCGGGTAGGGCGGCACCTTTTTCACCGCCTATAAGCATGCCGCGCATGCCCCAGCCGTAGCTGACGGCTAAGCTTATAACAAAGATTATGAATATACTTTTCAATGAAATCACCTCTGTATAAATGTACCAAAAGTGCAGGTTTTTGTCAACAATATATTGATTTAAAAGGCGGTAAGTGGTAAACTGAAATTACAAATTTAAGGAGGCGCTTTTTATGATTAATGTAACAGTATGGAATGAACATTCGGCAGAGTCGTCAGGAGAGTCTGTTCTCAGCGTTTACCCAAACGGACTCAACGGAGCAATAAAGGATTTTCTCGATAAAGATGAAGAATTAAATGTCAGAGTCGCTAACCTTGAAGAGGATGAATTTGGCCTTCCCGATGACGTTCTGAATTCAACTGATGTACTTATCTGGTGGGGCCACGGCAGACACGAACGTGTTCCCGATGAACTTGCTGAAAAGATACATTACAGAGTTCTCTGTGGTATGGGTATGATTTTCCTTCATTCAGCACATTTTTCAAAGCCCTTCAAAAAGCTTATGGGCACAACCTGTTCTCTTAAATGGAGAGAGGGCGACCGTGAGAGAATGTGGACTGTTCTTCCGAAGCATCCGATAGCCAAAGGTATTCCCGAGCATTTTGAGCTTGAGTCTGAAGAAATGTACGGTGAGAGATTTGATATCCCTGAGCCCGATGAACTCATTTTTATCGGCTGGTTTGCAGGCGGCGAGGTTTTCCGTTCCGGTAATGTATGGAACAGGGGACTGGGTAAGGTGTTTTATTTCCAGCCCGGTCATGAGTCAAATCCCAGCTTCCATAACGAATATGTTCAGCGTATAATTACAAACGCTGTTAAATATGTTGCTCCTGATGAAGTAGTTGAAAAGATTGATTGTCCGCATTTTGAATCGCTTGAAAAATAAATTTATGCACAATCTACAAATATTATCTACAAGTTTGTCTATTCTGCGAATAGATTTTTATGAATTTTCTGCTATAATATAGATGAAAAAAGAAAAGGAAAGAGAGAAGAATCTAAAGAAAGAGATTCTGAAAAAACATAAAGGAGGCTTTTGATATGAGATTACCTGTAAGATTCAAAAGCCGTCTGGTGAACGACAGGACAATTCATTAAAGCGGCTCAGCCGCAAAAGTTTAACCACGACGGCAACTTAAAGGATTAAAAAATTTAATATTTAAGGAGTTGTGGTTATTATGTCAGAAATGGTTATCAGAAACCGTGCCTCAAAAGAGGTGGGTTATATAAAGACCGACAGCAGAGGCAAACAAACGGCATACAATATCAAGAGAGAAAAATTAGGCTGTTTTGATCCTAAAACCAATTATACAAAAGATAAAAATGACAGGATTTTAGGAAACGGCAATATGCTTGTAGGAATAATACTCTCAGCCGCATAAATAATCTGCTGGATACAATTTAATATTTAATATAAAGTTCAGGCGTCGCAAAAGCGGCGCCTTTTCGGTTTTATAAGCAAATAATGATTAAAAATAATCATGTTTTTATTGATTATTTTATAAAATAATGGTAAAATAATTTATTGATTAGTTTTATATGGGGTAAAATATCCTGAAAGGAGGCGGCGGCATTGAACAGAAAGAAATGGCAGATAATGCCGATTAATCAGGAATGTATAATTCAGACTGCTGAAGACCTTAATATTGACCCTCACGCTGTGCTGCTTGCCTATACGAGAGGAATAGAAGACGTTTATTCCGCCGCGGAGTTTTTCGGGTTAGAACCTGCTGATGAATCTCATTATCTTGATTTTCCCGATATGGATAAAGCGGCTCAGAGAGTAAGAGACGCTGTAGATAATTTTGAAAGCATCGCTGTTTACGGCGACTATGATGTTGACGGCGTTACGGCTACGGCAGTGCTGTATTCATATCTTGAATCTCTTAACGCGAATGTTTCTTATTACATACCTGACAGACACTCTGAGGGCTACGGCCTCAGCAAAGACGCGATTGATAAGCTTCACGAACGCGGAGTAAAGCTGATTATTACCGTTGATAACGGAATCTCCGCTGTTGAAGAAGCTGAGTATATTAAGAGTCTCGGTATGGAGCTTGTAATTACCGACCATCATCTTCCGGGTGATGTTCTTCCTGATGCTGTGGCGGTTGTTGACCCTCACAGAGATGACTGTATTCTTGATTTTACTGATTTTGTCGGTGCGGGCGTTGCCTATAAGCTCATCTGTGCTGTAGAGGGTGAATCAAACGAAACAACAGAAAAATACATCGATTTAGTTGCTCTCGGCACCGTGGCCGATGTTATGCCTCTCACGGGAGAAAACAGAAGTATAGTTAAAAGAGGCCTTTACAGAATTGCCGAATCAACTTCCGTCGGAATTTCCGCGCTCAGGGAAGCGGCCGGAACCGCTGATAAAGAGCCGACTTCATCAGAGCTTGCATTTTCACTTTCGCCGCGAATCAATGCCGCAGGCAGAATGGGAAGCGCTGAAAGAGGTCTTAAGCTTCTTATAAGCAATGACAGAAAAGAGGCGGAAGATTTAGCCGCTGAAATCAGCGAAGAGAACGCTTCACGTCAGAAGACCGAGCAGGAAATAACCGCTTTAGCAATAGAAGAAATTGAGAATAACCCCTCAATGCTTTATGACTCTGTACTTGTTGTTGACGGTGAAAACTGGAACGACGGGGTTATCGGTATAGTCGCGTCACGTCTTGTGGAGCTTTACGGCAAGCCGTCGATTGTTATTTCAAAAAACAGTGATACAGCCAAGGGTTCAGGCAGAAGTATAGACGGCTTTTCGCTTTATGACGCTCTTAACGCCGTTAAGGATAAGCTGACGCATTTCGGCGGTCATAAGCTCGCGGCAGGTCTCGGTATAGAAAGCGGCAGAATTGACGAATTCAGAAAAGCGATTAATGATTATGCGTCACAGTTTGAAATGCCGTTTATAATTCAGCGTATTGATTATAAGCTGAAGCTTCATTCAATTAATGAAACTCTTCTTGAAATAGCCGAAACAATGGAGCCCTGCGGAGCGGGAAATCCTCAGCCTGTTTTCGGTCTTTTCAATATGAAAATAGAAAATATTACGCCAATCGGCTCGGGCAAGCACCTGAGACTGGAGCTTTCACGCTCGGGCAACAGAATTCAGGCTGTTAAATTCTCTTGCACAGCGGTAGATTTTCCGTATGAAATCGGTGATGTTGTAGATATTGCGGCAGGAATAAAACGCAATGAGTACATGAACCGTGTCAGCGTAAGTATCATAATAAAGAATATTAGACCGCATTCGGTTGATGAGGATAAACTGCTTAAGGATATAAGAATTTTTGAGCGTATCATGCGCGGAGACAGCATTTCTTCTTCACAGGCCGCAGATATGCTGCCCGACAGAGAACTAAACGCCGCTGTTTACAGATTTATCCGCTCAAGAGGCGGCTGGAATTTCAGCATAGAGAATCTTTGTGTTCGAATTAATGAAGAGCGCTACGGCGCGGTTTACTGCAGTGTTGAGGCTATGAAACAGCTGTCACTGCTTAAGCAGGAGGGCGAAAGGCTTGTCCTTCCTCAGTCATCATCAAAGGTTAATTTTGATGATGCACCTGTTATAAAAAGACTTAAAGAATTATCGGGGGTGAATTAAGTGGCAATATTTATTGATGAAAAATCAAAAGCTGACAATGACTATATAAAGCTTCGTGAAACGCTTGAAAAAAGTCTTGAACCTGCTGAGATAGAGGAAATTGATAAAGCCTATGAATGGGCGCGCGCCTCACATGAGGGTCAGTTCCGCTTTTCCGGTCAGCCTTACATTATTCATCCTATTGCAGTTGCGCAGATTCTTGCGGACTACGGAATGGATAAAGGCTCTATTATTGCCGCTTTGCTTCACGATATTGTTGAGGATACCGATGCAACAATCGAAGACGTTACCGAGCGCTTCGGCAGTGAAATCGCGTCAATAGTTGACGGCCTTACCAAAATGGGCAAGGTTCCTCTCAGCACAAAAGAGGAACAGCAGGCTGAGAATGTCAGAAAAATGCTTCTCGCCATGTCTCAGGATATAAGAGTTATTATCATCAAGCTTGCGGACAGAATCCATAATCTCCGCACGCTCAGCTTTATGCGCCCGCAGAAACGCAGAGATAAAGCGCAGGAAACTCTTGAAATTTATGCTCCCATCGCTCACCGTTTAGGTATCAGAGCCATGAAAGAGGAGCTTGAGGATCTGGCTATCAGCTACCTTGACCCTATTGCGTATAACAACATTGAGGCCTCTCTTGCCAAGCAGCAGAAGGAGAGAAGCGCGTATCTTGAAAATATAAAGCAGGAAATCAAAGAGAGAGTAAGCAAGGCTGTTCCGAATTGTAATATTTCAGGCAGAATCAAATCTGTTCACGGAATTTACCGTAAAATGTATATGCAGAATAAGAGCTTTGACGAAATCTATGACGTATATGCTGTCAGAATAATCGTTGATAACCTTATTGACTGTTACAACTGCCTCGGTATCATACACGATATGTATCAGCCTATTCCCGGCAGATTCAAGGATTATATTTCCATGCCGAAGCCAAATATGTATCAGTCGCTTCATACAACCGTTATAGGTAAAGAGGCAATTCCCTTTGAGGTTCAGATAAGGACCTGGGAAATGCATCGTACTGCTGAGTACGGTGTTGCCGCTCACTGGAAGTATAAGCTCGGCATTTCGGGCAAACAGAAGCTTGACGAAAAGCTTACATGGATAAGACAGCTTCTTGAAGAGCAGAATGAAACCGAAAATCCAGAGGATATTGTCCGCACAATAAAGGATGACTTTACTCCTGACGAAGTATTTGTGTTTACTCCCAAGGGTGATGTTGTCAATCTTCCTATCGGTTCTACGGTTATTGACTTTGCTTACGGAATCCACTCCGCAGTAGGTCATAAGATGATGGGCGCTAAGGTTGACGGAAGAATCGTTCCTCTTGACCACCAGGTTAAAACAGGCGAAATTATTGAAATTATTACATCAACTCAGCCGGGCAAGGGCCCGAGCAGAGACTGGGTAAACATTGCCAGAACAAGCTCTGCAAGAGCAAAAATCCGCACATGGTTCAAAAAAGAAAAGCGCGACGAAAATATTATCGAAGGCAAGCTTGCTGTTGACCGTGAATTCCGCAGAAGCGGTATTCATCTTGATAATGAGCAGAGAGAAGCGTTTCTTCTCCAGGTGGCTGTAAGACAGCGTCTTACAACGGTTGATGATTTGTATGCGGCGATAGGCTACGGCGGTGTTTCTCTTTCAAAAATCATGCCGCATCTTAAGGATGACTATAATAAACTCGTCAAGGCGCAGCAGCAGGCCGAGAATCCTGATGTGGTTAAAACTGTGCCGGTCAAGCCTAAAAAGACCAAGAGTGACGGCGTTGTTATTGAGGGAATCGAAAACTGTCTTGTTAAATTCTCGAGATGCTGTAATCCGCTTCCCGGAGATGAAATTATCGGATTTATCACCCGCGGACACGGTGTTTCAATTCATAAACGCGACTGCACGAATGTACCCGAAAAGATTGAGCTTTCTCAGGAGCCCGAACGCTGGATTAAGGCGTACTGGGATGATACTCCCAAAGAGAATTTTAAGTCAAATCTTAATATTATCTGTATTGACAGAAGAGGAATGCTCCTTGATATTACTTCTCAGCTTGACGCGATGCATGTTGATATTCACTCTGTCAACACAAAAAATACCAAGGACGGCAGAGCCATGCTTGCTTTTGTTATTTCGGTTAACGGAACAGAGCACCTTAAAAATGTTATGAGTAAGCTCTCAAAGGTAAAAGGTGTTATTGATATTGACAGGTCAAATATCTGATGAAACAGAGGTTTTATTATGAAAGCAGTAGTTCAGAGAGTCACTTCTTCAAGTGTAAGTGTTGACGGGGAGTTAAAGGGCTCAGTAAATAAAGGCTTTAATATTCTTCTTGGTGTTCAGGATGATGATACTAAGGAGGACGCCGAGATTCTTGCCGCTAAAATTGCTAAATTGCGTGTTTTTGAAGACAGTGAAGGCAAGATGAATCTGTCTTTGCTTGATGTCGGCGGTGAAGCTCTTGTGATTTCTCAGTTTACACTTTGCGCCGATTTAAAGAAAGGCAACAGACCCGCATTTGTTTTTGCCGCGAGACCCGAAAAGGCTGTACCGCTTTATGAGTATTTTATGGCGCAGCTTAAAGAGAACGGTGTTAAAAAGATTGAACACGGCGTTTTCGGTGCGGATATGGCGGTAGAGATTCATAATGACGGACCCGTAACGATTGTTATGGATACTGCAATATGGAGGAAAAAAAGATGAAGGCAGAGGCCGCAAGAGTAGGATTACTCGGCACGAATTTTTATATTGTCACAGATGATAAAACAGGTGAAAGTGCTGTTATTGACCCGGGTGCTGATTATTCCGAGCTTGAAAAATATACAGACGGAAAAAATATTAAGTTTATTCTTATAACGCATGGTCACTATGACCATGTGTTCGGTGTAGCAGAGCTGAAGCGACGCACAGGAGCACAGATTGTTATTGGTGAGGATGACGCCGAAAATCTCTATAACAGCGATAAATGTAATTCCGGTATGCACTTTCCCGTGATTCAGGAGCCTGCTCATGCTGATATTACAGTAAAAGACGGTGACATAATAAAACTCGGTGATATTGAATTTAAAGTTCTGACAACTCCGGGTCATTCACCGGGCAGTGTATGCTATATTCTTGAAGATGAGAAAGTGATTTTCAGCGGAGATACTCTTTTTTATCATTCAATCGGCAGAACTGATTTTTCTACAAGTGTTCCGCAGAAAATGAGAGCTTCTTTAAAAAAGCTCGCGGAGCTTGACGGTAATTATGATGTTTACCCGGGTCACGGGCCTGCCACAACCCTTGATGAGGAACGTAAAAACAATTATTATATGAGGTAATAAAATGATTCTCAGAGTTATAGACCATAAATTTCATTATGAAGCGGAAAATCTTTGCCGTGTATTTTTCCCGTTTGAAAAAATTGCTGTTGTCAGGGATTTTGAAGGGGAGGATAGCCTTACTGCCGTTACATCTATGAAGCTTAACGGCTCAGCGGCTGAAATTTTTGTGTCTTTTTGCTCTGACGGGGCTGAATTCAACGATAAAGCCGTAGTTGATTCTGAGTGTGAAAATAAAGAATTCTATGACGCCTGCGAAAAAAAGATGATGACTATGCTGTTTTCTGTTCTTTCTCAGGCAACGGGGTATGTGCCACAGTGGGGAATCCTCACAGGCGTTCGTCCGTCCAAGCTTATGACATCCCTTGTAGCTGAAATGGGCGATGAAAACGCTAAAAAATATTTTACTGATGAGCTGCTTGTGAAAAAAGATAAAACGCAGCTTTCATACTCTGTTTCAAAAGCAGAGGAAAAGATTATTGCCCTTTCAAAGAAAGAATCGTTCAGCCTGTATATATCAATACCTTTCTGCCCGACAAGATGTAATTACTGTTCATTTGTGTCTCATTCGGTCGAGCAGGCAAAAAAGCTGATTCCCGAATATGTGGATAATCTCTGCCGCGAGCTTGAATATACGGCTGAAATCGCACGAAAGCTTAATCTCAGACTTGAATCTGTTTACTGGGGCGGCGGAACGCCTACAACTCTCAGCGCGGAACAGCTGGCGAGAGTATGCGCTGTAATATCCAAAAATTTTGACCTTTCCCATCTGAGAGAGTATACAGTTGAAGCGGGCAGACCCGACACTGTTACGGAAGAGAAGCTCATAGCTCTTAAAATGGCGGGAGTCAGCAGGATAAGCATTAATCCGCAGACGTTTAACGATACGGTGCTTCACGCCATAGGGCGAAGGCATTCGAGTGCTCAGACTCTTGAAGCTTTTTCTGCCGCAAGAGACGCGGGATTTGACAATATCAATATGGACCTTATCGCGGGTCTTACCGCAGATACCTTTCCGTCATTCTGTCATACTCTCGATACCGCTGTTTCTCTTGAACCTGAAAATATTACGCTTCACACACTTGCTCTTAAACGTTCTTCAAGAATTGTCACAGGAAAGATTGATGTTGAAAGCGGCGAGCTTGCCAATAAAATGCTCAGACGGGCGGACAGACAGTTTACATCCAACGGATACGAGCCTTATTATATGTACCGTCAGAGTAGGTCGCTGGGCAACCTTGAGAATGTGGGCTGGTGTAAAGAGGGCTATGAGTGCCTTTATAATATCTTTATGATGGAAGAGTGCCACACTGTCCTTGCCGCAGGAGCAGGCGCTGTTACAAAGCTGAAACAATACGGAGTTAATAATATTGATAGAATATTTAACTTCAAATATCCGTATGAATACAATACGAGGTTTGATGAAATATTAGCCCGTAAAGAAAACATACTTCGATTTTACGAGATGTACGGAGGATAATTATGAAAGAACAGTATTCTTTTGCAAAAATTAATAAAGAGATTGAGAAAGATACATCAGGCTTTGTTAAGGCCTGTGTTGACGAATATAACAGCCAGATAAAAGAAGCGACAGAAAATATTCTTAATGACAGCACGGTTGATATTGTCATGCTTGCAGGTCCGAGCTCCTCAGGCAAAACTACAACAGCGGCAAAACTGGCAGAGGGCATAACAAAACGCGGCAAAAATGCGTACAGAATTTCACTTGATGATTTCTATTTTAACAGAGACGATATACCCATAAACAGCGACGGTCTTCCCGACTATGAAAATATTACCGCGCTTGATTTGCCGCTTATTAAAGACACGTTCAATTCTCTTATAAATAAAAGAGAAGCCGATGTACCTGTGTTTAATTTCAGCACAGGCAGAAGAGAGGAGCAGGGGACGTACGTTGTTCTTAAAGCAAATGATGTAATAATTGTTGAAGGAATTCACGCGCTTAATCCGATTATTACAGAAGGCATTGATGAGAATCATATTTATAAGATTTACATAAATGCCTCATCACGCCTTGTTACAGAGAATACAGGCCGTGTTCTTCTTACAAAAAGAGATGTAAGATTTGTACGCAGAATGATAAGAGATTATAATTTCAGAAGCTCTTCTGTTGAAAATACATATTTCCTTTGGGCAGGAGTAAGAAAAGGGGAGGATAAGTTTATTTTCCCTTATAAAAAACACGCAGACTTTTTTATTAACTCATTCCATCCCTTTGAGCCGTGTTTATTTAAAAATGAAGCGGTTAAGCTGCTTTCGATGATAGATGAGGACAGCCCGTATTCCGACGAAGCCTCACGCCTTAAAGAGTCGATAAGCCGTTTCGCAGATATTGATTCTTCTTTACTTCCTCAGGATTCACTTCTCAGAGAATTTATCGGATAAGAAGTAATTTTTATCAAACTATTGCCATTATTGATTTTTTATGGTAAAATAAATCGTTATTATTTAGAGTAACCTTAATCGGAGGTTTCGTTATGGCAGAAAATAAAAAGCAGGGCCAGTCAATGCTCAACGGTGCGTTTATACTTGTTGTAGCAACTGTTCTTGTTAAGGTTATAGGTGCACTTTATAAAATGCCTCTTACCGCTCTTATCGGCGGTGTCGGCAGAGGATATTTTTCAAGAGCATATGATATTTACACCCCTGTTTACGGAATCGCAATGGCGGGACTTCCCGTTGCAGTTTCAAAGCTCGTTTCGCAGGAAAAGGCACTCGGTCATTTCCTTGATATCAGAGTAATTATGAAAACCGCGAGAAAGATATTCCTTCTCACTGGCTCAGTTGCCGCTATTCTTCTCATGGCGGTTGCCTATCCTTATTCAAAATTTGTTATTCACGCAGCGGATAACTGGTCGAGCATTATGTTTATCGCTCCCTCTATTTTCTTCTGCTGCTGTATGTCGTCTTACAGAGGCTATTACGAAGGCCTCAGCAACATGATTCCCACAGCCATATCGCAGGTTATTGAGGCACTGGGTAAGCTCATACTCGGTCTTGCAACAGCATACGTTATTATGAATATCGGTCTCAAACGTTTTGCGGAAGGTCTTCCCGTTTTCGGCAAAACCGTTCTTACAGAGGCTGAAGCTCTCAGTGCGATTTATCCCTACACGGCCGCCGGTGCCATCAGCGGCGTTACTCTCGGCACCGTTCTTGGTCTTGTTTTCCTTATGATAAGGCATAAAATCAAGGGTGACGGCATTACCAAGGATATGCTTCATAACGCTCCCGCTGCTCAGAGTGCCAAAAGCTGGGGCAAGCTCATAGCTCTGACAGCGCTTCCCGTTGCGGCAGGCTCCCTTATTCTTAATGTGACCAATTTTATTGATTCAGTAACAATCAGCAACCGTCTTGCTTACGCAATGAATATTGATTTAGCAACGCTTAAGGATATCTATTCCTCACAGATTGCCGCTTCGAACACGGCGGATTCCGATATCGCAACATATCTTTACGGCGCATACACCTCGGCGCTTGACTTCAAAAATCTTATTCCCACAATCACAATGACCCTCGGTATCAGTGCGATTCCCGCTCTTTCTGCCGCGTGGGCAATCAGAGACAGAAAGAATATCAAGGTTACCATTGAATCCGTTATCAGAATAACAATGCTTGTAGCTCTTCCTGCGGGATTCGGCATGGCGGTTCTTGCTGAGCCGATACTCGGACTTGTTTACAACGGAACAGACGCGGGAGATCTTGTTACTATTGCGGCGCCTATTCTCAGAACATACGGATTTGCAATTTTCCTTTTTGCCCTTTCTTCACCTGTTACAAATATGCTTCAGGCTGTCGGCAGAATGGATATTCCTCTTAAATCAATAGTAGCTGGCGCCATAGTTAAGATAATACTTAATTATGTTCTTGTAGGTAATCCGTCCATAAACATCAACGGAGCTCCTATAGGCTCAATAGTTTGCTACGTTATTATTGTTGCGATTAATGTTTTTGCTCTTGTTAAAATTACCGATGTCAAGCTTGACTTTATGTCAATATTTATAAAGCCTTTAATATGCGCAGGCATAAGCGGAGCAAGTGCTCTTGCGTGCTATAAGGTGTTCGGCGTTATTCTTAAGGGTGTCGGTGACCCCTCATCAAGACTTAACGGACTGACTATTGCAACCCTTATTGCAGTTATAGCTGCGGTATTTGCTTATGTTATTTCTCTTCTTTTGATTAAAGGAATATCAAAAGATGACGTTGAAATGCTTCCTAAAGGAGAAAAAATTGCTAAAGTACTTGAAAAACGCGGTATTTTGGGGTAAAATAACTCAGTGAGGCAAAATTATGATTGACAATTTTCAGTTTAAAGATTATTATAATGTTTATGATTTAGTTGATATTATACGTATTCTCCGTTCAGAGGGCGGTTGCCCTTGGGATATAGAACAGACTCACGAAAGCATTCGCAAAAGTCTTATAGAAGAAACGTACGAGACGATTGAGGCCATAAACAAAAAAAGCATCCCCATGCTTCGCGAAGAGCTCGGCGATGTGCTTATGCAGGTTATATTTCATGCTCAGATAGAAACAGAAAACGGCAATTTCACCATTGATGATGTTGCCGATGAAAACGCTAAAAAAATGATAACACGTCATCCTCATGTTTTCGGTTCTGTTAATGTTGACGGTGTGGAAGATGTACTTACCAACTGGGATGCAATCAAGCGTCAGACAAAGAATCAGAAAACAGTTTCCGAGTCAATAGATTCAGTTCCGCGCGAACTTCCCGCTCTTATGAGAGCCGATAAAATTCAGCATAAAGCCGCCAAGGTCGGTTTTGACTGGGCTGATGTGAGCGGTGCGCTTGACAAGCTCGGCGAAGAAATCGATGAGCTTAAAGCGGCAATTAAGAATCAGGATAACGAAAATGCGTTTGAAGAGCTGGGAGACGTTCTTTTCTCAGCTGTCAATGTTTCAAGATTTCTTGATATTGATTCAGAAGAGGCTCTTACCTGTGCTTCAGATAAATTTGCCGCAAGATTTAAAAAGGTCGAAGCTCTTGCGTCTGAAAGAGGTATAGACATGAAAGCTTCTTCCCTTGAAGAGCTGGACAGGCTCTGGGACGAAGCAAAAATCAGCAAGGAATGATATACATATTTTGTATTTCATGATAAAACAACATTAAGAAAGGATTATGTCAAATGAACAAGACAGAGTTTATTAATGCAGTTGCAGCTAAAGAAGGCATCGAGAAGAAATGCGCAGAGAAAGCAGTTAACGCAGTATTCTCAACTCTTACTCAGGAAATAGCTAAAGGCGAAAAGATTCAGCTCGTAGGCTTCGGTACTTTTGAAGTCAGAGAACGCGCTGAGAAGACAGCTCGCAATCCCAGAACAGGCGAAACAATGACTGTTCCTGCATCTAAGGTTCCCGCATTCAAGGCAGGCAAAGCACTTAAAGACGCAGTTAAATAATTTCGCATAAATCAAAATCAGGAGCTGTCTGTGACGGCTCCTTTTTTTCGGAGGATAATATGAGACTTGGCAAATACCTTAAGGTTTCAAGGATAATAAAACGCCGTACAGTTGCAAATGAAGTTTGTGACGCTAAAAGAGTAACCGTAAACGGTAAAGTTGCCAGAGCGTCTTATGATGTAAAGGTCGGCGATATTATAGAGATTTCAATAGGCGCAAATACAACAAAAATTCAGGTCGAAAAGGTTAATGAATTTGCAAATAAAGATGACGCGCCCTCAATGTACAAGGTTTTATGATATTTTTCAAACGTTAAAGCAATCTTCAGAATTATTTCTGTTGATTGCTTTTTGTTTATCCCGCATTATCAAGTTTAAGCGATTTTTCAAGTTCTTCCTGAGTTTTAATCATGTTTTCGGCAAATATACCGTAACCTTCTGCGGCGTTGTCAACAAAAACGTGGGTCACGGCTCCGACAAGCATTCCGTTCTGAATTATCGGACTTCCGCTCATACCCTGAACAATTCCTCCTGTTTTGCTTATAAGCTCATTATCAGTGATTTTAATTATCATATTTCGCTGGTCAGACGAGCTTTTATATATCTTTGTTATTTCAATACTGTAATATTTTGGCCCGTTTCCGTCAACGGTACTTATTATCTGCGCAGCACCTTGTGATACCTCTGAGGGAAGCGCAACGGGTATTGTATTTCCACTTTTTGAGTATCTGTCAAGTACACCGAAAATACCTGTTTCTCCGTTTATATTAAGTCTGCCGAGTGTTTCACCGTTAAAAACACCGCATAATTCTCCGGGTGTACCGTCTGTACCTTTGTAGCAGCCCTTGATTTCAGCGCTGACGGCGTCTCCGCCCGAAAGAGGCATGGTTTCTCCTGTATCGACATCGCATATAGCGTGGCCGAGTCCGGCAAAAACACCGTTTCCGTTGTCATAATAGGTCATTGTACCTATTCCTGCTGTGCTGTCGCGAATCCACAGTCCGCCTTTATAAATTCCGTCCTCTGCAAGTACAGGTGCAAAGCTTATATGAGAGATTTTACCGTTTCTTTTTATTTCAAACTCAAGAAATTTTCCTCCCGAGGATGAAATGCAGTCAGAAAGAGACGCGTTGTCCGTTATTTCATTTCCGTCAACAGATATTATCATATCGCCCTGCCTCAGACCCGCTCTTACACCGGGGTTTACAGCTCCGTGACGGGTCTGTACAGACTCAATTTTTACTATCATAACGCCTTTGGTGTAAAGTCTGATGCCGAATATACTTCCGCCGGGTACGACATATTTCCTTTCAGATACTGTTACTTTGGCGTTTTTTACAGGGAAAAGGTTAAACAGCATGACAGACGTTTCATAATTGCTTTTTTCATTCAAAGGCACGTTGGCAGATACTCCTTCAAGCTTCTGGCAGACATACGCTTTCCCTGATGACATACTGTCAAATTCCTGCAGGGAAATTTCATTGGGAATATGTGAGTATCCGAAAACAATCATTGCCATTATTCCCGAACAGAAAAAGAAAAAAATAAAGCTCAGAATCCGAAAAGTTTTTTTCACGTCGTCACCTCCGCTTTTAACTTTTCCTTTTCTGAGCGTTTTATTTACGGTAATGTTTACTCTTTTGATTTTTTATCTTTAAAAATAAATAATTTACTGAAAATGTAGTTCATTATTACAACAGCAACAGAAAGTATTATCTTTGAAAACATCATACCGCTGAGCTTTCCGTCGAGGAATGCTTTCTTATCGGCATGAAAAACAAACTGTGCGATAAATATTCCCGCTTCTTCAAAACCTAAAGAAAAGAGTCTTGCGCCTGTAAAAGAGACTATTTCCTTAACAAGTGTTTTTCTTTCCATGCTTTTTGAATGAAAAACAAAGAACTTATTTGTAAAAAATGCGAATGTAACTGTAATAATCCAGGATAATATATTGCTTATCAGCGCAAACTTGGAGCCGAATATTTTATCAAAAAGCCAGAATGTTACAAGACTTACAACTGTTGCGAGTACTCCGAAAACAATGTAGTCGAACATTTCTCTATTAATAATTTTTTTAAGCAGAGAGTTTATCTTTTCGTTCTTAAAAAGCTTATCAATTAATTCATCGGTAAATTCAAATATTTTATCCAAAACATCACATCCTTGTTAATTGAGTATATCATAGCAGATGCTGATTTTCAACTATACAGCCGCAAATATATTGAGATTTCTTATATACGGGTCTGAAGTTTTATCATTTACGGAGTATGCGTGCTTTTCAAGATCGGTGCATATTGCATCTGAAAGCTGCTGATTTTTCAGCTCTTCAACAACAATCATTGCAATGTCTTCAATAACCGCTTCCTTAACCTCGCAGTCATCGTTGTCGCTCGATATAAGAAATTCGAGCGTTTCCGAAAGCGAAGCCATTTCAGAAAGCTCTCTCATAGCGCGAAAGCTCCATTTATAAAACGGCATATATTTTTTATTCAGAAGAAAAACTGTTTTCATTGCCGCCTCTGCAAATTTAATTACAGCAAGCTGAGCCGCGCCTGTCTCACCGTGAGATATGCACCGTGAATAGTTATATTGCCCTGCCTGAGCCATTGTCAGCAGATTCCCCGCAAGCTTCTTCAGCCTGATATCCTCGGGAAGATAATGAAGTTTTTCTCTTATTTCGGATACTTCTCCGTAATTATCTTCGAAAATTTCACCGTTTACTGCTTCGGCAAGGTAGTGTTCAGGCGTTGTGAGCCATTGTTCAACGGTAAGAATTCCGTCAGTGCTTCCTGTTTTCGATTTGAAAAATTCACCGGTTCTGAAAACTCCATGTCTGGGGCCTCCCGCAGGGGCGATGAGATTCCTTTTTAGACCGCTGTACTCCTTAGGCAGCTTCGCATAGGCTCTTTCAAGCAGAAAAGCTGTGCGCCTGTCAACAATACTTTCATCAGGCAGAAAAATGCAGAAACCCGGCTCAAAATCGTGGTCTCTTGATATTTCGTCGTCAAAGCCGAAACATTCTGAACCGCTCCCGAAAAGCCCTACAGCGATTTTATCTTTAACATTGGCAAATTCTTTTTCAATAACAGGCTTTCCGAATTCTTCATAAAAGCCTTTTGAAATTTCAAGTCCTTTCATAAATTGCCTCCGCTCTCTGCTTTAACTCATTTTCATATAAAAAGTACCCGTAATATCCGAAAGTAGGTGCACATTTTTCACATACAAAGGCATAGTAGCCGTTTCGCGGTATCTCTGGAGTATCAAGAAGTGATTTTGCCGTTTCTATATATTCAGATATTAACGCTTCACTTTTTTCTGTTCCGTATCTGTTTTCGGCGAGATTGGCAAGGTTAAGATATGTTATGGCGATTTCGAGCTCTCCGTTTTCAATGCCTTTCATAATCTCAACAGCTTTTGCAAAATAATCTTCAGCTTCGTCAAATCTTCCACTGTCCGAGAGCGCAAGTGCCATATTATTAAAAAGTCCGCCAAGTCGGGAATCACCGGCTTTAAGCAGTCTGAGATAAATTTCTTCGGCTTTTTTATAATAGGGGAGTGCTTCTTCATCCTTACCGAAAGATTTAAGGACTGTTGCGATGTTGACATAGGTAGTTCCGCCTGTAATATTATCGCAGAACTCAAGCTCGTCAATAAGGCGAAGAGAGTTTTTTATTGCTTCGGAGGCTTTATCCTGCTGATTTGTTTTACGCATAAGGCCAAGCAGCTCGTTATAAATGCTCAGTTCACCGCGCTTGTCTCTGCCTTCTTTCGCTTCACTAAGCCAGTAATACAAATGTCTTTCCGCTGATTTATAATCGTTCCTGCCAAGATGCTCGTCAAGTTTATCAATTATTCTTGACAACGGTACACTTCTGACAGGGGGTTCGTTTTTGAACATTTCTGTACAGAATGGGCAGGATGGTTCTTCGTAATCTTCTTTGTTGAGTATGTTATTTTCCATTATTGACTTCCTTTGTCGGTTTTAGTTAATTATACTACATTTGTAACAAATTTCAAGGAAAAAATTTTAATATATTTTGTGATTAAAAGTTGATTTTCTTATTGTAAAACACATTATCTTGTGGTACAATACCAAAAGTGCTGTTCGACAGGCGGTGATTAAATGATACTGCACGGATTGCAGAAAATGACGCTTCTTGATTTTCCGGGAAGAGTTGCCTGCACTGTATTTACAGGCGGATGTAATTTCAGATGTCCGTTTTGCCATAACGCTCTCCTCGTGACTCAGTTGAATGAATCAGAGCGGTATACAGAAGACGAAATTATAGATTTCCTCGGTAAAAGAAAAGGACTGCTTGACGGTGTTGCCATCACCGGCGGTGAACCACTTATAAGCGATGATATTCTTTTCTTTGCCGAAAAGGTTAAAAAAATGGGGTTCGAGGTTAAGCTCGATACAAACGGAAGCTTTCCCGACAGACTTATCAGAGCGGTTGACAGCGGCATTGTTGACTATGTTGCTATGGATATAAAGAATTCAAAAGAGCTTTATGCCGAAACAGCGGGCTTAAGCTTTTTTGATATAGGTCCGATAGAGCAGTCTGTTGATTTTCTGCTGCAAGGTAAGGTCGATTATGAATTCCGTACTACTGTTGTCGGCGGTTTTCATACAAAAGAGAGTATAGCTGCTGCCGCTGAGTGGATTCAGGGAGCTAAAAGGTATTTTCTTCAGAATTTTATTGATTCCGGGTGTCTTATCGGTGACGGAATAACAGGCGTTTCCGCTGAAAATATGCAGATTTTCAGGCAGGCGGCGGCCAAATTTGTTCCAACAGTGGAATTAAGAGGAATTTAATTAAAAAAACCACAATATATTGTGATTTGTCTATTGACTTATACAAAATATGTGTGATATAATACGCAACGAACTTTGAAAAGGAGAGATTGTAAATGTATAATGTTGTTAAGCGTGACGGCAAAATTGTTGAGTTTAACATTAAAAAAATCAGAGATGCGATTACCAAGGCTTTTGATGCCTGCAGCAAGCAGTATAATCCCGATACTGTAGATTTTCTTGCTCTTAAGGTTACAGCTGATTTTGAAAGCAAAATCAAAGATGAGCAGATAACTGTTGAAAAGATTCAGGACAGCGTTGAGTCTGTTCTCATTAAGGCGGGCTATGATGATGTTGCAAAGGCGTACATCCTTTACCGTAAGCAGCGTGAAAAAATCCGTAATATAAATACAACTTTCCTTGATTATAAAGAGATAGTAGATAATTATCTTAATATTAACGACTGGCGTGTTAAGGAGAATTCTACCGTTACATATTCTGTTGGCGGCCTTATTCTTTCAAACTCAGGCGCTGTTACAGCCAACTACTGGCTTTCTGAGGTTTATGATGAAGAAATCGCAAACGCTCACCGCAATGCTGATATTCACATTCATGACCTTTCAATGCTTACAGGCTACTGCGCGGGCTGGTCATTAAAGCAGCTTATTCAGGAAGGCCTCGGCGGTGTTCCGGGTAAGATAACATCTTCTCCCGCAACACATCTTTCAACCCTCTGCAATCAGATGGTTAACTTCCTCGGTATTATGCAGAATGAATGGGCAGGCGCACAGGCATTCTCATCATTTGATACATATCTTGCTCCTTTTGTAAAGGCTGACAACCTCAGTTATAAAGAGGTTAAGCAGTGCATTCAGTCATTTATCTACGGTGTTAATACTCCTTCACGCTGGGGTACACAGTCACCGTTTACAAATATCACTCTTGACTGGACTGTTCCTGCAGACCTTGCAGAGCTTAACTGTATTGTCGGCGGCGAAGAGGTTGACTTCAAGTATAAAGACTGTAAAAAAGAAATGGATATGGTCAACAAGGCTTTCATTGAGCTTATGATTGAGGGCGATGCCAACGGCAGAGGCTTCCAGTATCCCATACCCACATATTCAATCACAAAGGATTTTGACTGGTCAGATACAGAAAACAACCGTCTTCTCTTTGAAATGACCGCAAAATACGGTACACCTTATTTCTCAAACTATATCAACAGCGATATGGAGCCCAGCGACGTACGTTCAATGTGCTGCCGTCTTCGTCTTGACCTCCGTGAGCTCAGAAAGAAATCAGGCGGTTTCTTCGGCAGCGGTGAGAGCACAGGTTCTGTAGGCGTTGTTACAATCAATATGCCGAGAATTGCTTTCCTTTCCAAGGATAAAGAAGATTTCTTCAAGCGTCTTGACAAGATGATGGATATTGCCGCCCGTTCTCTTAAGGTTAAGCGTACAGTTATAACAAAACTTCTTGACAACGGCCTTTATCCCTATACCAAGAGATATCTTGGCACATTCACTAACCACTTCTCAACAATCGGTCTTGTCGGTATGAACGAAGCCGGTCTCAATGCCTGCTGGATTAAGAAGGATATGACAAATAAAGAAACTCAGGATTTCTCCATTGAGGTTCTTAATCATATGCGTGAACGTCTCTCTGACTATCAGGAGCAGTACGGTGACCTTTATAACCTTGAGGCTACACCTGCTGAGTCAACAGCTTTCCGTCTTGCAAAGCATGATAAGAGCCGTTATCCTGTAATCATTACAGCTAATGAGAACGGTTCACCTTATTACACCAACTCATCACATCTTCCCGTAGGCTTTACTGAGGATATTTTCTCAGCTCTTGATATTCAGGATGAACTTCAGACTCTTTACACATCAGGTACTGTTTTCCATGCATTCCTCGGAGAAAAGCTTCCTGACTGGAAGGCTGCAGCTGAGCTTGTAAGAAAGATTGCTGAGAACTATAAGCTTCCTTATTACACAATGTCTCCCACATACTCAATCTGTAAAGAGCACGGTTATCTTCCCGGTGAGCAGTTTACCTGCCCCGAGTGCGGAGCTAAGACAGAGGTTTACAGCCGTATTACAGGTTACTATCGTCCTATCCAGAACTGGAATGACGGTAAGAGCCAGGAATACAAGGACCGTAAGGTTTATAATATTGCAACCTCAACTCTTAAGAGAAAAAACTGCATTTGTGAAGAAGCTCCTGCTGCTGAAGAGGCAAAGATTGAAGTCACTGAAGACGCAAACATTCTTTTTGCAACGGCAACCTGCCCTAACTGCAAAATAGCCTGCGCAACTCTTGATAAAGCAGGATTCCCGTACGTTAAGATTCTTGCTAATGAAGACCCTGACATGGCAAACAAATTTGCTATCAAACAGGCTCCGACACTTGTTGTTATTAAAGACGGCGAAATAAGCAAGTATGCAGGCGTTTCTGAAATAAAAAAATTCCTTAAATAATAAAGTATTATTACAGGTGAAATTATGTATGATATAATCGTAATCGGCGGCGGCCCTGCTGGGCTGACCGCCGCCCTGTATGCTTGCAGGGCAAACAAAAGCGTTCTCCTTTTAGAAAAAGAAACATTCGGCGGTCAGATAACATTTTCTCCGAAGGTTGAGAATATCCCGGGATTTATTTCTCTTACCGGAAACGAATTTGCAGAGAAGCTTGTTGAGCAGGTTCTGGAGCAGGGTGCTGATGTTGAATCAGCTGAGGTTACAGAGATTAAAGACGGCGAAATCAAGACGGTTGTTACTGAGGATGAGGAATATCAGTCAAAGGCTGTTATTATTGCCTCAGGAGCCAAACACCGCCTTTTAGGTCTTACCAATGAAGAAAACCTTATCGGTGAGGGGATATCATTCTGCGCCGTATGTGACGGTGCATTTTATAAGGATAAAACCGTTGCTGTTGTAGGCGGCGGTAATTCCGCATTACAGGAAGCTATTCTTCTCTCTGATTTAGCGAAGAAAGTGTATGTTATTCAGAATCTTGACTTCCTTACAGGCGAAAAGAAGCTTTGCGACCAGCTTGAGTCCAAAAATAATGTTGAGATAATTCTCGGCACTGTTCTTGATTCATATAAAGGCGAGACGGAGCTCGAGGGCGTTTCTGTTAAGAATGTCGCAAGCGGAGAAATCACTGACATTGCTCTTGAAGGTCTTTTCCTTGCTGTCGGTCTTGTTCCTCAAAATGAGGCTTTTGTAAATGTTATTAATCTTGACGAGCGCGGTTATGCTTCTGCTGATGAAACCTGTGTTACAAATACTAAAGGTATCTTCGCGGCGGGAGATTGCCGTACCAAGCGCATTCGTCAGGTTACAACTGCAGCTGCAGACGGTGCAGTTGCGGCACTTGCGGCGTGCGATTACGTAGATTCACTTTAACTGAAAATCGGCTGTTCCGAAGGGAACAGCCTTTGTTTCATTTTGGAAAAATGTGATACAATATATTTATTACAGCATTTTGTTTTAATTCAGGCGGTAGTTTTATGAAAAAGAAAGAAAAAATAAAAAAGACGGCAAAACAGAGATTCAAAACCTTCCTCAAGGTTGTTCTCGGAATAATAATTGTAATTGCAGTTATTTCGGGCGGAATAACATGCGCTAATGTAATAACCGGCAATTCAAATACAAAGTTTATAGCGGATTCAATTAAGACGGTTGAATATGAAAATCAGCTGATTCCTACTGTTGACGCTGACGGCAATTATGAATTCGTCACAGACAGAGATTTCAGAATTATGCACCTTACTGATGTGCATCTTGGCGGCGGATTCCTCAGTTCAGACAAAGACAATATGGCGCTTAATGCGGTAGCGGCTATGATTACCGCTGAAAAGCCTGACCTTGTTGTTGTAACAGGTGATGTCGCTTTCCCTGTTCCGTATGTTGCCGGCACATTAAATAATAAGAGACCGGCCGTCCTCTTTGCTGATTTAATGGAAAAACTCGGTGTTTACTGGTGCATAAGCTACGGCAATCATGATACTGAGGCTTATTCATTTTTCAGCCGTGAACAGATTTCAGAGGTATACGGCAATCACGAAAAATATCCTCATTGCGTATTCCGAAAAGGGCCTGATGATATTGACGGCTGCGGCAACTATGTTATAAATATTAAAAATACTCAGGGAAAAATAACCCGCAGTCTGTTTATGATTGACTCTCATTCTTATGTTGATAATGACTATTTCGGAATACTATGGAAATATGACTGCGTTCATAAGAATCAGATTGAATGGTATAAAAATCAGCTTTACAGTCTCACAGAGAAGAACGGCGGTGAAACGCCGAAATCATTTATGTTTATGCATATTCCTGTTATGGAAATGCGCGACGCTTATTACAAGCTCAGAGATAACGGCGGAAAAGATATTGAAGATGTCAAGGCTGTCGGCGGTGAAATGGGCGAAATAGATAAGGTCGTATACAGCGGAGAAAAGAACGAGGGACTTTTTGACGCCTGTCTTAAGCACGGCTCAACTCAGGCAATATTCTTCGGTCATGACCATCTTAATAATATGACTATTAATTATAAAGGAATTGACCTTTGCTACGGATATTCGATAGATTATCTTGCGTACAATAAGATTAATACATACGGTATTCAGCGCGGATGCTCGATTATAACAGTTTCATCTGACGGCGGTTATGATATTTCAAAACAGAATTATTATCAGGATAAATATAAGCCTGTCAGAGAAAAAGAAAGTGTTTCTATGGAAAAGTATTATTCCGATACAGAAGCCTGAAATACAGATTTAATTAAAGGAGTGGTATTATGCCGGGAGGACGTGGCTCGCTTGGGCCGAGAGGATTTCTGACTGATGAAGAAAAAGAGAATATGCCTAAGGTGACTAAAGGATTGCTTGTCCGAATCCTTTCGTATCTTAAGCCGTATTGGATTCAGTTTGTTTTTGTTTTTGTTGCAATTCTTCTTTCTGCTACTGTCGGACTTTTTCCGTCTATTATTACAGGTAAAATTGTCGACCAGGCGCTTGTCGGTGAAGATTTGAAGCTTCTGATTCAGCTGCTTATAATGGCTTTCTGCGCTCTTGCGGTAAGTCAGGTCATCGGAGTTCTTGAGAGCTATATCAATGCGTGGATTTCACAGCGCATTATATTTGATATGAAAAATCAGATGTATCACCATCTGCAGTATATGCCTCATTCATTCTTCACAACAGAGAAGCAGGGTGACATCATTACAAGAATGAACACTGACATCAGCGGAGTAAGCACAGTTATCAGCGGAACGCTCACAAGTATTGTCAGCAACATAGCTACTGTTGTAACAACTCTTGTTGCGCTGCTTCAGATGAACTGGCAGCTTGCTCTTGTAGGTATAGCAATTATTCCGCTTCTGATTCTTCCTACAAGAAGCGCAGGCAAAACACGCTGGAAGCTTCTTTCTGACAGCCAGGCAAAAAATGATGAGATGAATCAGGTTATCAATGAAACCTTGTCTGTCAGCGGTTCGATGCTCGTTAAAATTTTTACCCGTGAAGAGAAAGAGTATGAGAACTTTGTAAGGGTAAATGAAGATGTAACAGCTATTACCCTTAAGGAACGCCGAAGCGGTAAATGGTTCAGCGTAATAATGGGTATGTTTACACAGATTGGCCCTCTTCTTATATATTTCGCAGGCGGTCTTCTGATAATCAATAAGATTGACCCGTCAATCACTGTCGGTACAATAACCGCAACTGTTGCGCTTATTAACCGTCTTTACCGACCTGTTGAATCTCTGATGAATATTCAGGTCGATTTTACACGTTCACTGGCTCTTTTCACGCGCATATTTGATTATTTTGACCGTGAAAATACTATAGTTTCGCCTGAGAACGGTCAGAAGCCTGATGTTGAGCAGCAGCCTATTACATATGAGCACGTTGTTTTCAGTTATGATAAGGAACAGCCCTTGCTTACTGATGTTAATTTCACTGTTCCGGGCGGAAAGATGTATGCCATTGTCGGTCCGTCAGGTTCAGGCAAATCAACAGTTGTAAACCTTATTCCGAGACTTTATGATGTTCTCGGTGGTAAGGTTTCAATAGCGGGTGTTGATGTCCGTGACTTTGATTTGAAATATCTTCGTCAGTGTATCGGCGTTGTTACACAGGAGACTTATCTGTTCAACGGTACAATTCTTGATAATCTCCGTTACGCTAAAGAAGACGCAACTATGGAAGAGATTGAGAACGCCTGCCGTGTTGCAAATATTCATGATTTTATAGTTTCACAGCCCGACGGATATAATACAGAAGTCGGCAACAGAGGACTTAAGCTTTCGGGCGGCGAAAAACAGCGTATTTCCATTGCTCGTGTTATTCTTAAGAATCCTAAAATTCTTATCCTTGATGAAGCGACTTCCGCTCTTGATTCAATATCTGAGAATGCAATTCAGGACGCTCTTGAAGCTATGATGAAGGACCGAACAAGCATTGTTATTGCTCACCGTCTTTCAACAATTCTTAAGGCAGACAGTATTCTTGTTGTCAAGGACGGCGTTATCGCTGAGCAGGGTACACATGATGAACTCCTTGCTCTCGGCGGCACTTACCGTCAGCTTTATGAGACGCAGTTCCGTCAGGCTATTGATTATGAAAGTGAAAACGGAGTCGCACTTCCCGATATTCAGATTCTGTCAACTGAGTATGATGTACGCAGACTTGAAGAAGACGATATCAGTGATGTTTATAAGCTTTGTAAATCAAATGAAAAATACTATGAGTATCTTGGCTCTGTTCCGTCCGCGGAAAGCCTTACAGAGGTTATCAGCAGTGTTCCAGATTCCGCAACGGCTGAGAACAAATACTTTGTAGGTTTTTATGATAATGATAAGCTTATTGCCGTGCTTGACCTTATAGCAGGATATCCGCAGAATGATGATGCGTTTATCGGATGGTTTATGGTTGACGGTTCTGTTCAGAGGCAGGGGATAGGTTCAAGAATTTTTGCTGATGTTCGAGCCGCTATGAAAGGTCAGGGCTACGATTATCTTTCTCTTGACTGTGCTGAGGTTCATGAAGAATCACTTGCGTTCTGGAAGGCTCAGGGATTTAATCCTACAGGCGAAAGAAAAGAAAACGGTGAATACAACACCGTAACTCTTGCGAGAAGCATTTAAAAAATATAAAGCTCTGACGTTCTTTGAAAGATTTGTCAGAGCTTTTTTTTATAAACAAAAGCCTGCCTCATAAGAAGCAGGCTCATTTTTATTAATAATGTAATTATGCAGCTGTGTCTGTATCTATTGTTTCGCTGTCATCAACTACGTCAATTTCAAATTCTTCGTCTTCACCGTTATCAGCTGTTTCTGTTGCTTTGATTGCACCGTTTTCGCCGATTTCGATGTTGTCTTTCTTTGCGCAGTCCTTGCAGATACGGGGTTTGTTATTTTCCATAGCTGCTTCAACAGTGCCTGTGAAAAGCTCATCACTGTTATTGAGGTGACCGCAGTCATCATGAGTGTGATAAACTTTTCCGAATTTTGTCCAGTAAACGTCCTGGTCGCCGAGTGTCTCGATTGCAGTGTCCTTGCCTTCCTGAGAAACAGGATTCCAGTCATAGCTTACAAGACCGCCGATAAGAAGAGCGATTGCCGCAACAACTATTGCGATTGTGTTTGTTTTCTTGTCTGCGTTTTTATTTGTAAGTGCGAGAATAATAAAGGGAATAAATGCGAAAGCTGTTACTATAACTCCGAGGTTATTCCAAAGCCAGAATTTAACTTTGTTGCTTTCAGTTGCGGGGTCAATGTGATTTGCTTTTTTCCATAAAGTTGAACCTGCCGATACACACGCAAGGTCAAGTACAAGAGCGATTATTATCTGTGCAAGAGTCGGGATAAATGTAAGAGTAATCTTACCGAAAAGAATCAGAATTGCAATAACCTCAAAAGCGATAGCAACTACCCAGAGTGCGATTGCGCCGATGCGAAGACCTGTGGGCTTTCCTTCTGCAGGTTTAGCCTGTGTAACTGCTGCGGGCTTCTGTTCTGCGGGAGCAGTTTCAGCCTTGGTTACTTTCTTGGGAGCAGAAGCTTTTGCCGGTGTTGAAGCCTTTTTAGAAGCTTCGGTAGAGCTTTCAACTCTTGTTATTTTTTTCTCAGCCATAAAAATTCTCCTTTAAAAATTTATTAATAAAATTATACAACATCGGGTAAAACTTTGTCAATATTATTAAACATCTTTTGCTTGTAATAATTTTTGTATGTTTATGTTTTGTTTGACTTTTATTATATTAAAATATATAATGCTTTTATAAGAGTCAGGAGGTAGTTGAGTATGCTTAAAATAAAATATCTGAAAAAAATAACAGCTTTTCTTATTGCTTTTATTTTTATTTTTATTTTTCAGACATCTGTTATGGCTTATGCTGTTGATAAGACAGACAATTCAGATTTGCTTAACTATGTTACTTCTGAAAAAACTAAGCTCAACAAATCATACTGTGACGGAATAATCGAAACGCCTGACTGGGTTGATTCTCTGATTATTGTTGAGGTGAGACCTGACACAGCCTCTATTGGCGGCACATTCGCCGAATGTTATGACCTTATTGATTTTTATTCGAAAGTCGGTGTTAACGGAATATGGCTGACTCCCGTTTATGATAAATCCGATATCGGGAATGGCTACGGCAACCGCGGTCCCCACACCATTGACCCGAAGCTGACGGGCAGGGATAACTACGAAGAAGGCTGGCGGGAGCTTGCCAAATTCATTGCATATGCCCATTCAAAAGGGATTTATGTTTTTCTTGATGTTATTACATGGGGTGTTGTAAGGGGAGCGCCGCTCATAGATGAGCATCCTGAATGGTTTAACGGAGAAGCGTGGGGCAACATAGCCTTTGACTGGTCAAATAAGGAGCTTTATAACTGGTTCAGAGATACGCTTATTAATAACATTTTAGTAACAGACGCCGACGGATTCCGCTGTGACTGTGAGCCTCATCATTCGGGGTATGATATGTACCGTGAAGTCAGAAATGCTCTCTCTGATATGGGTAAAAATATAATTGTAATATGCGAGGATAACTGCAAACGAAGCGGAACATATGATTTGGAACAGGAAGGCGTTTTTGATTATTCTTCGACGTCACGCGGCGATGTGTATCAGAAGCCTGTGAACTTTTTCGGTGACGGTCTTCTGAATATTGTTGACTGCACTAAAAAAGGAAAAGCACTCGGATACAGTGAATGGCAGGAAAATTCCTTTAAACGTGGCACGGGAAAGTATTATACTAACTGCATTACAAATCATGATTATCAGCTCAGAGACGTATGCGGAAGCAGAATTAACATCGGATATTCTGCAATTTTCGCTCCGTATATTCCCATATGGTATATGGGTGATGAATTCGATGCTTCAAACGTACCCGGTGTACTTTACGACCTTTACGTTGACTATTCCGAAGCTGAGAAAGAAGAAAACGCCGCATTCCTTGAAGATGTAAAGCAGATGATAAAAATCCGCAGAACATATGGCGATATTTTTGAATACTGGCCGACAAATCACAGAAACAGCAACATATGCAAGGTGAAAACTGAAAATCTCGGAACGCTGCAGGCGTATGCGAGATACAGGGACAATAAAGCTGTAATTATAGCGGCAAACAATACGGGGGACACCTGTAACGGAACAATCACCATTCCATTTATTAATGCCGGGATTAACGGATATAAGCATTACACGGTAACCGATCTTATGTCTGATACAGTTATTGCAGAAGGCTCAAAAAAGGATATTGAAAAATTTACATCTGAAATAAAATCTGACTATGTCGGAGCATTTCTTGTGGAAGGTACTGAACCTGTAAGCAATGCAATAATAAATATTTGCGACTTTTTCAGAGCTTTGCCTGAAAGATTCTTTTCAGTGTTTATTGATATAATATCTGTTTTCACAAAGAAATAATAAGAGCATAAATAAAAC
>JAZUHE010000062.1:0-3419 GCA_045641565.1 Acutalibacteraceae bacterium
CCGCTTACTCAGATCGGCGAATGGCTTGAAGTCAACGGTGAGGCTGTTTACGGCTCACTTAAAAAGACCGGCGGCAGTCAGTATCATCAGAACGGCGTTGCCCGTCCTTCAACAAAGGGTAACACAGTTTATATGTGGAATAAAATCTGGGCGCCTTATAAGGGCACAATGGGTATCGGCGGATTCTTCACCGAGCCGAAGGCGGTTACATTTATTGACGGCACTCCCATTGAATGGGAAAAGAAGGGCGACAGAATAATCCTTAAGAATCTGCCCGAGGAAAGTCCCGATAAGATTCTCAACATACCGATTATAAAGCTGGAGTTTGACGAAGAGCCTCAGTACAGATTCGCTTCATATTATCCTCAGCTTAACAAGGGCAGAAATGACAGAGAAATCATCTAATGCCGTTTTGTAGTTCCTCAATAATTTCAACAATCTTAAATCGCGGTTCGTATTTCGGATTCTTCGATACGAGCCGCGTTCCTTTTTTGCCTAAGACGGCCTCAGTGTCAGCACCGACCGCCGCGGGCAGACACAGAGGGGGAAACATTACGCACCACCAGTTGTGGCCCTCGCCATTTTCGATTATCACTCTGAGGGCGAGATATCTGCCTGCGGGCAGTGTGGTTTTGCCGTATGTCCGTGTTTTGAAAAACTCTCTTTTCAGTGTGATTTTTACATCATAATCGTATCCGTTTTCGTTTATGATTCTGTGAGCGACGGATTCAAGAAAAGGAATTTTCGGTCTGATTTTTTCTTCGGCGGAGTCAATATCCACACTTCCGTCAAAAATATCGGCGCCCTCTTTCAGAAGAGCGTCACGCACCTTCAGCTTAAGAGTCTGGTCGGCTTCGCTGTCCGAGGCGGCGAGAATATGAAGCCTCAGCACGTTTTCTCTTACATATTCGCAGGCTGACGCAAAGCTTATATTGCTGAGGATAATTGAAACAATAAGCGAAGCAATCACAGTCAGCCTTAATTTTTTAAAAAATGACATAAAAAACCTCCCTGCTTTTTAATAAAAGTCTGGGAGATTTTTCTGCGTTTTATTCATACAAAAAAGAAATGCTGTGTGCTTTATCCCGTACCGCTGTTTTAAGCTCTACAGGCGCTATGACTTTCATATCCGTGCCGAACTGCATTATCCACGAGACAAGGCCCTCGCTCAGCTCAACAGTGGCTCTTACGATAAAAGCGTCTTCACCGTCAATCATCAGAGGAATATCCTCGCCGAAGCGTTCAAGAATATCGTCAATAAGTCTGTTGCTGCAGCGGAGTTTTATTTCGCCCTGCTCGCCGCTGAACATGTTAAACAGCTTGTTTGAGTAATCCGCCGAGTCAAAATTTTCTTTATATGACGAAACGGCCGAAAAATGTCTGTAGGGCGTGGAGGTGAGTCTGATATTGCTTATCCTGTCAAGGCGCACGTGCATGAGATTGCTGTATTTCGGATTGTTGCAGACAAGATAGTAATGGTCGTTTGACCAGATAAGCGCGTAGGGATTCACAACAAAAGTGCGTGCCGTGAATCTGCGTACAAATCTTTTTTCCAGCTTGCGCTTTGAATATTCAAACTGAACCTGAAGCCTTTTTTCTATTGCTTCGCTCAGAGCGCTGATAATATCATAGAGCTCCTCGTTTGAGCATTTTACGCTTGAGTTTACATAAACCTGACGGCGGAGCTTTTCCTCCTGCTCCTCACTCATCAGAGCCCCGATTTTATACACAAGAGACTTTGTTTTTTTCGGAGAAATAAACTTTGCCGCGAGAACGGCGTCGGTAAGAAGTCTCGCTTCGGCAGGCTCAAAGTTTCTGCTTCTCAGATAATATCCTCTTACGGGGGAACGGGTATTGACTATATCCATTCCGTAATTCTGAAGCGCCTCAATGTCGCCGTAAACAGCTTTTCTTTCTACGGAGATTCCGTAATCCTCAAGAAGAATATCACAAAGCTGTTCAGCGCTGAATACGTGATTTTCATCAGTCCTGCGTGAGAAAATATCCTGAAGATAAAGAATCCTCAGCTTCTGATTTTCCTTGCTCATTTTATCACCGCTTATCAATAAGTTAATTTGCTGTTGATTTCCTTAACGGTTTCCGCGTCGATTTTAAGCACCTCACGGTCATATGTATACATTCCGTTTATTTCAAACTCAACGTCTGTAACCTGTGTGTAAACCGTCGCGCACAGACCTTTTTTAATCAGCGGAATAACCTGCTTTTCGTGAAGCTTTCTGTATGCGTCGGTCAGTTGTTCACAGCTCTTGTAGTTGACGTTATAGCCGAAGCTCTTGCTTGCGTTGTATGCGTGCTCGGGGATTATATAGCTCAGTCCGCCGAATTCCGTAAGAGCGAACGGCCTGTCATCAAGCTTCGGAAGAGTCACGGGGAAAATGTATCTGTGCATGCTGTTAAGCTCGGGACCGCCCTGGTCGTGCCAGCCGCTTGCGTGGTCAACGATTCTGCTCGGGTCGTATGCCTTAACCTCTTCACCGATTCTTTTTGCGTCAAACTGACCCCATGCCTCATTGAACGGAACCCAGCAGCCTATGCACGGGCAGTTGTAAAGCGTGTCAATGATTTCATAAAGCTCTTTTTCAAAGTCGTCACGGTATTCTTTATTTCCTCGGCCGAAGAGCTTGTATTTATTGTCTTTAACCTTTGTGATTTTAATGTTGGGCAGAGCTCCCACAAGAATGAGATTCAGCTTGTCAATTCCGCTGACCATATCCTGCCATACAATCATGCCCAGCTTGTCGCAGTGATAGTACCATCTGGCAGGCTCAACCTTAATATGTTTTCTGAGCATATTGAAGCCCAGCTCTTTCATGGCTTTTATGTCAAACTCCATCGCCTCGTCAGTAGGCTGAGTGAGTATGCCGTCGCACCAGTAGCCCTGGTCGAGCAGACCTCGCTGGAAATACGGCTCGTTATTTAAGAAAAGCCTCGGCAGACCGTCAGAGTCTTTGTCGATACTGTATTTTCTCATGCCGAAATAGCTTGTAATCGCGTCAAGCTCGGTTTCACCGTCAAGAAGTCTGATTTCAATATCATACAGGAAAGGATTTTCGGGACTCCAAAGCTTCGCGTCGGGGATGAGAATGTCTTCGTCAGATGAAATTTCACCGCTGAAAATTACTTTGCCGCCTTCTTTAATGCAGGCGGAGATTTTCGCGTCGCCCGTAGTAAAAGTCTTGACATTGATTACGGATCTGTCAATGTCCGGCAACAGCTTTATTTTTTCAATATGTGTTCTGCTTACAGGCTCAGGCCAAACTGTCTGCCATATTCCCGTCGTGGCGGTATACCAGAATCCGTGACTTTTTGACGCCTGCTTGCCTCTCGGCTGCATAGCTTTGTCTGTCGGGTCAAACACTCTGAGATTGAGCTTGTTTTCGCCGTCTTTTATAAAGTCT
>JAZUHE010000063.1:0-9033 GCA_045641565.1 Acutalibacteraceae bacterium
AGTTTTTCGGCACACAAAAAATGGGGAAGAGCGTTATACTACAAGGAAGAAGTCCTGTTTACCGTTAATTATAACCCCGAAATAACGAATACCCACGTTATACGGTACAACGGCGTATTGTACGATATAACGCGGGTGGATACGTTTGAGGGGTACAGGGAAGATATTACCCTGTATTGCTGCCGACGGGTGCGGTAAATCATATTTTCAAATTATGTAATAGACATTTATACTTACTTAATATATACTGGAACACCTTGTGTAAGCAATAGGAAAATACAATGGTACCCGTCAAAACCAATATACACCATAGCAATTCATTGTTAATATAAATCCAACTGCTTCTTAAAGTTGTCATGAATAATCCTTGTGATATGTATATCTCAAGTGAAATCTCGCCTAAAAACTCAAGTATTTTATTTCCGATTTGTACCTTCAGCGAAAACATTATTACGCTTAAAACAAACAAAATTGCTGTAAACAATGTTAGGATTAACGAAATATACGGTAGATTTACTATTGCAGCAATTTTGCCGTGAAAAAGGAATAGAACAACAAAAGAAAACCAAGTAAATGGAGCAAAGAACTGATAGGTTCTATCCAACAATTCAAGTATTGGCTTTTCATATGTTGCCCAAAACATTCCAACAATTAACAAGTGGCTTGCATTATACCACCAACTGCCATATCCCATTTTTACGCAGAAAACAGCATATAAAAAATACCATACCGTACCGCACAATATCATCAAAAAATAATGCTTTCTGCAAGTGGTCATTATCAACCAAAAGACAACATAAAAAGCAAGAATACAAATAATATACCAAGAATATGATACAATGGGACTACCATTAACAATAGCAATTCCAATGTCTTTTAACGAATAATACTTATCACCAATAAAATACATCAGCCAATATATAGCTGTTATAATAATATACGGAATTAGAATAGTGGGTATGCGTTTTAGAATGAAACCCTTTCTGTAACGATCATATTTCGTGATATAAGATTTTTGCAGTCCGTAGCCGGACAAGAAAAAGAAGAATGCAACCGCCAAATATCCAACTGAAGTAAAATAGCGAAATGCTATTCCCGTTTCAGTGTGTTGGGCGAGATGGTGAAACACAACAACAATAGCAAAAAAACCTCGGTAATATTTACCGGTATTGACGGACAAATACCCCCCCCGGTTAAGCAGACGCAAAGGCTTCACAAGTTCAGCACGATAAAAAAACAGGACGAGTAATAGAACAAATAATAGGTCAATCATAATATTTTTCACCGGCTTCATCCCCCTCAACAGCACAACATTTAACATATTATTTTAACACACACTATTAAACAAAGCAATGAATATTCTGCAAGCATATTGTGAAAAGAACGGTCTTTCATACGAACTTGTCGAAACCGAATGGCTTCCTGCGCGATTGGAGGCGAAGAAATGAGCTTGATCATTCCAAAAAGTCAAATGACTGAGGAAGATATCAAATTTCAGTTTGTTGCTCAGCCTTCAGACAGGGATATTTCACTTAATAAACAGAAAAACAGAATATATATGACACAAGAGATGCCAATATGACCTCTCTTGTCTTTTGAGAACATGAAATTGTTTAATATACCGTATCGATTGCCTAACCCTCTTTGAAACATTCGTTACGGGCACTTGCAGTAAGCCGACAGTGCTTAAATTTTAATTCTGTTTTCTTACGATTTTGTATTCGTCATAGCGGTCATAATACGGGCAGTTATAAAAAGTGCCGCTCATGAACTTATACATTTCATCTTCGTCAAGATTTATATCACAGCAGTAGCACTCGCACTCGTCATCGTAGATGTAGTTTGAGCACTCCTCACAGTTTGTTGCCTGCATATCGCATCTCCTGAATTAAAAGGGACAACGTTCGCTGTCCCTTTAAAATCAATTATTTTCTGTCGTTATTGCGTCTGCCGCCGTTTCTTCCGCCGTCTCTGTGACCGCCGCGTGCGGGACGTCTGGGAGCGTCAGAAAGCTCGTTTTCGGGAACAAGACCTTCAACCTCAATAAGTGCCTCACGGCGTGAGAGATTAAGTCTGCCCTGGTCGTCAATCTCAAGAACCTTAACGATAACCTCGTCGCCTACGTTGACAACGTCTTCAACCTTCTCTGTGCGCTTAACGTCAAGATGGCTGATATGAACCATGCCCTCTTTACCGGGAGCGATTTCAACAAATGCGCCGAAGGACATGAGTCTTGTAACAACGCCCTTATAGATTGCGCCTGTTTCGGGGTCATTGGCGATTGTTTCAATCATGAAGATTGCGCGCTGAGCGTTCTCAATGTCAAGAGCGCTTACGAAGATGCTGCCGTCCTCTTCAACGTCAACCTTACAGTCGCACTCCTCACAGATCTTCTGAATTACCTTGCCCTGCTTACCGATAACGTCGCCGATCTTTGTGGGATCAATCTTTGTGGTGAGCATCTTGGGAGCGTACTTTGAGAGCTCCTTGCGGGGTTCGGGAATAACGGGAAGCATAATCTCGTCAAGGATGTAGCAGCGTGCCTTATATGTCTTGTCAAGAGCCTCGCGGATGATTGCGGGAGTAAGGCCGTGAACCTTGAGGTCCATCTGAATAGCTGTGATACCCTTCTTTGTACCTGCTACCTTGAAGTCCATGTCGCCGAAGAAGTCTTCAACGCCCTGGATATCAACCATTGTCATGAAGCGGTCGCCCTCTGTAACAAGGCCGCAGGAAATACCTGCAACGGGAGCTTTGATGGGAACGCCTGCTGCCATAAGTGAAAGTGTTGAACCGCATACTGAGCCCTGTGAAGTTGAGCCGTTTGAAGAGAGAACCTCTGAAACGAGTCTGATGCAATAGGGGAACTCCTCAACTGAGGGGATAACGGGAAGAAGCGCTCTCTCTGCAAGTGCGCCGTGGCCGATTTCGCGGCGTCCCGGTCCTCTTGAGGGCTTTGTTTCGCCGACTGAGTATGAGGGGAAGTTATAGTGGTGGATATATCTCTTTTCTGTTTCATTGTCAAGGCCGTCAAGAAGCTGAACGTCGCTCATGGGGCCGAGTGTTGTAACGGTAAGAACCTGAGTCTGACCGCGTGTGAACATACCTGAACCGTGTGCGCGGCTGAGAAGGTCAACCTCTGCGTTAAGGGGACGGATTTCGTCAATAGCTCTGCCGTCAACACGCTTGCCTTCGTCAAGGAGCCAGCGTCTTACGATATATTTCTGAAGCTTGTACATGCAATCGTCAATCTTGGCGATTTCTTCGGGATATTCCTCGTCAAACTTCTCGTGAACTGCGTCATAGATGGGCTTGAGTCTTTCGTCACGGATACGCTTGTCGTCTGTATCAAGAGCGAACTTAACGTCTTCGATTGCGAAATCCTTGATTGCCTCGAACATCTCAGGAGCGGGGTCATTTGAGGGGAAGTCAATCTTCTGCTTGCCAACCTCAGCCTGAATGCCCTTGATGAACTCAACGATTTCCTGGTTTACTTTATGAGCATACATGATGCCGTCATACATATCGTCGTTGGAAACTTCGTTTGCGCCTGCTTCGATCATGGCAACAAGCTCGCTTGTTGAAGCAACTGTAACTGCCATCTGGGAAACCTTGCGCTGTTCCTCTGTGGGGTTGATAACGAACTTGCCGTCAACAAGACCTACTGATACGCCTGAAATGGGGCCGTCCCACGGAATCTCCGAAATAGAGAGAGCAACGGAAACGCCTATCATAGCTGTGATTTCGGGTGAGCAGTCGGGGTCAACTGACATGATTGTAGCAACAACGCCTACGTCATTTCTCATATCCTTAGGGAAGAGAGGACGGATAGGTCTGTCGATAACACGGGAAGCGAGTGTTGCTTTTTCGCTTGCTTTACCCTCACGGCGCTGGAATGAGCCGGGGATTCTGCCTACTGAATAAAGCTTCTCTTCAAAGTCAACTGAGAGAGGGAAGAAATCAACGCCTTCTCTGGGCTTGTCTGCCATAGTAGCTGTGCAGAGAACTTCTGTTTCGCCGTAGCGGATAAGACATGAGCCGCCTGCAAGCTGAGCCATCTTACCTACCTCAACAACGAGGGGACGGTCTGCCAGTGTGGTTTCAAATGTTCTGAAATCCTTAAAAAACATAACTTTTACCTCTTTTAAAATATATTTCTTCGCCGAGGCAGGTTTAGCAATAAATCCGCACTTCGATAAAATCAAAATGTCGATTCACTGCTAAAACCTACAAATAAGTAACCTCAGCGATAGATTGAAAAACGTAAACAAGGCAGGCAACGGGTGCTGCCTGCCTTTTGTGGCATTATTTACGGATGCCGAGTTTTGCGATGATAGCACGATATCTTTCGATATCAACCTTCTGAAGATATGCGAGAAGGTTACGTCTGTGACCAACCATCTTAAGAAGTCCGCGACGTGAATGATGGTCCTTCTTATGAACCTTGAGATGCTCAGTAAGGTCGTTGATTCTCTTTGTAAGAACAGCGATCTGAACCTCGGGTGAACCTGTGTCGCCCTCGTGAATAGCATACTCCTGCATTATAGCGGTCTTTTCTTCTTTTGTCATTTCATTTCACCTCATTTAAATTATTTGTCCGTCATCTCAGGTTAAGGCAGGTGAATACCGCACTCAGCGGTTTAAACCAGAATCCGAGAAGCGGAACATACGCAAGTTATTATAGCACAAATTTTTATTTTGTAAAGACTTTTTTTACTTTTATTATGTGCTTTTAAGGCTATATTAAAAAATTTCACTGTATTTTTTATGTTTTCGCATAGAAAAGCAGTCATTTTCTGCGGCAATTATGTGGTCAACAAACTCAATATCAAGCTGTTCGAGCAAATCTTTTATGTCTACTGTCGCCTTGATATCCGCCTGTGACGGCACTGCGAAGCCTCTCGGATGATTATGAGCAAGGATTACTTTTGATGCGCTGCATCTGATTGCAGCCTCTACTATTTCTCTCGGTCTGAAATACGTCTCGCCCGATGTTCCCCTTTCAAGCGAAACCGTATTTATATGCTGCCCGCGGCCGTCGCACAGAACTACAACAATAATCTCATTTTTCTCATTATAAAATCTTGCCTTAAGGAAATTCATAAGCTTTTCTTCAGACATTTCTTTTTTCAGCTCATTGGCCTTTATCATGTAATGATTTGAAAATCTTGAAAAAAGAATTATCAGAGAAGCCGCATTTTCTCCTACATCCTTAACCTTAAGCAGCTCGTCATAAGAAGCATTCATGACAGCCTCAAGATTGCCGAAGGCGTTGATGAGCCTGTGTGCAATCTCGTTTGTGTCCCGCCTTGAATAGGCATAGAACAGAATAAGCTCAAGTATCTCATGGTCGGCCATTGATTCAATATCCCGTTTAAGAAAAGCTTCTCTTACTCTTTTTCTGTGCCCCTCGTGTATGGATTTTTCTTCCATAAAAGCTCTCCCCTCACTGTTTTCCGCCTTTGATTTTATTCCAGTACTCAGCGGCGGCCTGCTCATTCTTATTGTCACCGAACTCATAATAACGTCTGTTTTTTATTTCATCGGGAAGATACTGCTGTTTAAGCCAGTGCCCCGGATAATCGTGAGGATACTCGTAAAACTGCCCTTTCACCGCCGCGTCCTCTCCGTCAAAATGCTTATTCTGAAGCGTTCTCGGAATCGGGCCGGTTTTACCCTTTGCCACATCTGACATAGCGGTATTTATCGCATTATATGCGGAATTTGATTTGGGTGAATTACACACAAGAATAACCGCATCCGCAAGAGGAATCCTCGCCTCGGGAAGCCCGAGCATCATTGCGGCGTCAACAGCCGCCTTGACTATGGGTATTATCATCGGATAGGCAAGTCCCACATCCTCGCAGGCGCAGACCATAAGTCTGCGGCAGGCCGACGGCAGGTCTCCCGCTTCAAGGAGTCTGGCAAGATAATGCACCGCCGCGTCCGGGTCGGAGCCTCTCATGGACTTCTGATATGCGGAAATTATATCGTAATGCTCGTCCCCGTCCTTATCGTATTTCATTGCGCTGCGCTGAGTCAGCTCACGGGCGGTCTCTTCGGTTATTTCAAGTCTGCCCTCATGCTGCCTTGAAGAAAGCACACACAGCTCGGCGGCGTTCATGGCTTTTCTCACATCTCCGCCGCAGGCCGTCGAAATATATCTGACAGCTTCATCGGGAACGGAAATCTCAATGTTTTTTTCTTTTGACATAAAGTCAAAGGCGTGCCTTACAGCAGGCTCAATCTCTTCCGCACCGACTGTTTTGAATTCAAAAACTGTTGAGCGGCTGAGGATTGCGTTATAAACATAAAAATACGGGTTTTCCGTTGTGGAGGCGATAAGAGTGATTTTTCCTGTCTCAATAAACTCCAGAAGAGTCTGCTGCTGCTTTTTGTTGAAATACTGAATCTCGTCAAGATAAAGCAGGACGCCGTTCATGGCCTCAAAGGTATCAAGCTGCTTTACGATTTCTTTAATATCGGATGTACCCGCAGTTGTTCCGTTAAGCTTGCAGAACTTTCTGTTGGTGGTCTTCGCGATAATATTCGCCACGGTTGTTTTGCCGACGCCTGACGGCCCGTAAAATACAAGATTGGGCAGCTCGCCTGATTCTATTATATTTCTCAGAGGCTTGCCCTCCCCTATCAGATGGCGCTGACCTACAACGTCGTCAAGCGTCTGAGGGCGGATTCTCTGTGCAAGAGGCTCATACATGTAATCACTCCGTTTCATTGAGAAACCTTTCTTATTATTTTACCATTAATAATTAAATTCGTCAACAAAAATGGCACAGCATATGCCGTGCCATCTTCATGTCCTGTAATATTTATTTTTTTATTTCCGCCATTTCCTCGGCAAAAACATTTTCTTTTTTCTCTGCAATAACCTTATCGGTAACAAAATACTTGCTGGGCGGAGAAACAAGATTTATTCTTCCGTGAAGAACGTCAATATCAACATTTCTGTGCTTACCGCCAAACTCTCCGTCAAGAGTCCAGGGAAGCTCCTCGTCGCAGGTCATTTTGATTTTTGTTGTTTTGAAGTTGATTACCTGAACACCGTCATAATCCTCATCTCTGATTTTTTTAACAAGTCTGAAAGCGTCAAGAACACCTCTGACCTTTTTAACGAGAATCACTTCAAGAACACCGTCGTTGAGTTTTATTCCCTGCTTGTTGAATTTGAAAAGTCCCGCAACTTCATTTGAATTTGAAACAGCGCCGAAATAGAAATTATCGTCAATTACGCCGTCGTCTGTCTCTATAACAATATGATGAGGCTTAAGATTCTTTATCTGATGAGGCAGTCCGAAAACAAATCCGTTAAGGAGATAAGCCAGATAGCCGAGTCTGTTCTTCCATTTCTGCGAAGTATTATATGAAGCGTCAGCTCCTACGCCGAAGGAAGCGACATATGAAAAATGTCTGTCATTAAACTTGCCGATATCGTAGCTGTTTATGTTTCCGTTTAAGAAAAGCTCTATCTGCGCACCGATATCTTTTGTAACACCTATGGTGTTGGCAAGGTCATTGGTTGTTCCCATAGGGATATACATAATCGGAACCTGTGTGTTTGCCGCGATCACGCCGTTCATTGTTTCATTAAACGTGCCGTCGCCGCCGCAGCATGCAACAAGATTATGTCCCTTTATATTATGCTTTACTATTTCAGTCGCGTCACCTACGCAGGTTGTGACCTTTTCGGTTACGCTGAAGCCGTAATCTTTAAAAGCTCTGATTATATCATCCTGATTTTTTCTGGAACTGTTTTTACCCGCCCTCGGATTGAGAATTACTAAAACTTTATTCATAAGACTTTTCCTTTTCCTTAACCAAAAGTTATCTGAGCAGCTGAGTAAGAATATAAGCTGCGGGGATTGACATCATAAGGCTGTCGATTCTGTCCATCATACCGCCGTGACCGGGGATAAGATTTCCGTAATCCTTTATGCCTGCTTCTCGTTTGATAAACGAGGCGCTCAAATCGCCTATCTGCGACGCTATTGTGCAGATAAATACGATTACTATGTACTTCACAAGGCTTACGAGCATATATTCCTTAAACAGGAACCATGCGCCGACACCGATACCTACGGTAACGAGTGTGCCTGATACAGAGCCTTCTATGGTTTTCTTCGGGCTGACAACAGGAGCGAGCTTATGCTTGCCGAATGCCATTCCGCCGAAAAGGGCGAACGTGTCACACGAAACCGCGCTCAGGAAGCCTGTAGTGAATATAACCGCATACTCTTTTCTTTCAAGGCAGCATACAAACAGTATTGCCGCAACAAAAAGTCCGGGATAAAGCAGCATTTCAAATGTAGCGAGAACGTCCTGCGCCTTATGCTTTTCGCTCTTCATACAGAAAACGAATGTTGCCAGCACGAGCAGCAGCAGAACCGCCGCGAGCCACAGAACATCAAGCTTGCTGAAATACATGACAACCGCCGTCGCCGCGATAAAGACACACGGAACAATCATCAGCGGATTTTTATCAAGCTTTTTAAGGCAGTTGCTCATTTCATAAAAGCATATACACGCTACAGCCACAGTGTAAACAACCGCCGTCTCTTTGCACATGATAAAGCAGAACGCGGATAACGCAAGCAGAATCAGTGCGGATACAACTCTTTTAAACATACCTCACGCTTTAGGCGGTTATTTTTTGATAACCGACATAACCTTTCTCCCAAATGATTTTACGTTAATGTCGTTCCTGCCGGAAACGCTGTTGCCCGCAACTATGGAATAATCGTCGCATTCGCCGATATCCTTGGAGGACAACTCATCAATTCTTTTGATAACACTCTCAAATGTCATCGTCTGATTATACATAAGGTCGATATCGAATTTATCCATCTCATGGTTTTCGCTTTCAACACAGAGATAATCAGGGGCGGTAACAAGCGCTATCTCGGGAATACCCACATTGAAAAGAGGCTGGCCTTCACCGAAATGAAGGAAATTATGACCTCTGAGAGTCATTGTTTTAACCATTTCACGCTCTCTTGCGATATCCATATAAATATC
>JAZUHE010000064.1:0-1609 GCA_045641565.1 Acutalibacteraceae bacterium
AAGATACAGCAGAGCAGGTTCGCAGTATGCGCACTCAGTTAAAAGCCAAAGCCCGTCAGCAGCTTCAGAAAGAGCTGGAAGGCAACGACTTGTTCACGCTCTCCGAGGTGTATAAAAAGTATGAGGATGCGACAGGCTGTAAAGCCAGATTGAGCGAAAACTTCAGAAAAAATACAGCTCAGAATTTCATCCCCTTTGAGGATGCACTTCTTATTATTTATATAAAATGCCTGCAGGGCAAGGTTGCCGTTCACACAAACGTGCGTCACGTGCTTATTGATGAGGCGCAGGACTTTTCGCCGATTCAGCACAGAGTGATAAAGTATCTTTATCCGAAGGCTAAATTCACTATACTTACTGACTCACGCCAGGCAATTTTTCCTTTTATCAACAGCACCGATATCGGCGAAATAGCGGATATTTACTCCGCTGAGGTCATGGACCTTAAAAAGAGCTACCGTTCCACAAGGCAGATAAACGATTTCGCGAAGTCGCTGCTCAGAAACGCCGACTACGAAACCTTTGACAGAAACGGTGACGAGCCTGAGATAATCGAAACTGACGATATGTTTGATGAAATCCGTAAAGCTCTGAAAGATGTTGACGGAACTGCGTGCGTGATAACCAAAACAACGGCTCTTGCCAAGAAAATATACAGCGAGCTGTCAGTTGATACTGACGTGGAGATTTACGATAACAGAAGAAAGATTTTCTCTGATAAAATCGGAATCATGCCTGTCACATATACCAAAGGCCTTGAATTCGATAACGTAGTAATCGTAAGTGACGGTGATAATGATTTTTACGGCAGCGGATGTGAGCCGTATCTTTATATGGCGGCAACAAGAGCGCTGCATAAACTGAAAATTATCAAGGTGACATCGAACGATTAAAGCGCATGACTTGTCCGAAATAACGGGATTTTAAAAGGCCGCACCTCGCAATGAAGTAATTTAACAGGAAAACCCGCCGGAAAGAGACAACATTCTCTTACCGGCGGGTTATTTATTTCATTTCGTCAAACGAGGATTCTAACGGTAGGGGTAACCCTCCTCAGTCATTCCGTGACAGCTTCCCAAGGGGCGCCTTTTCTGTGCTTAAAGAAAAGGCAGATAAAATTTACAGCTCGAACACAGCGTATCGAAACAGATAACAATTACCCCGACTATAAATTCTATACTTATTTCTTTTTGTAATATCTGAAATAGTCAACAACAAATTCTTTCCTGTAGCTGTCCTTATCCTGGTCAATTTCGCCCGGAATCTCGAGAGAAAGAATAACCTGCTCGGGTACCTGTGATACGCCGTTTGCGAAGGAGCTTCTTGTTGTCTCAACGCCGTTGATGTAGAAGATATATTCGTCGTCTGTCCACTCAAGACCGAAGGTATTGAACTCTGTGTAAAGGTCTTTTACCCTGAAATCACCGAGATGCCTTGAGTCAATGTTTTCAACGTCGTCGTCCCATCCGTTGGAGTGGATTGTTGTAGAAACAGCCCCACGGTTTGACTTGAGAAGAGCGTCTGCCGACATGGATTCAAAAATATCAATTTCAGCGCCGCCTACGCCGCCCTTTGAGATGTAGTGGTCATAGGGTGAATCAGCCTGAAT
>JAZUHE010000065.1:0-5864 GCA_045641565.1 Acutalibacteraceae bacterium
AATCCGTTCTCTGGGCAGTGACCCCGACTTTGAAAAGGGCAAGGAATATGACCTTGAGATTATCGGCTTTGACGGCGGTCAGAAGTCTGACTTTCCGCTTACAGGCGACAAGAATGAAATGAAGGTTATCTGCACCGAAGAAAACGGCTTCGTTTTCACTCATACATTTGAAACCGAGCAGGAGTATCATCTTGTTTTCTCGACAGCAAATGAAAACGGCGAAAAGAAAGTGTATAAGTGCTTTAATGTTTACGCTGTTTCGGGCGAGCTTGCGAAGCGTTATCCCTATATCGGCGACCTTCATCTTCACACATATTTTTCAGACGGTGACGAGCTCCCCGAGGTTGTATGCGCCAACTACCGTCGTCATGGATACGATTTCCTTGCCATCACCGACCACAGAAGATATTATCCGTCACTTCGCGCAATCAACGCTTATAAAGACTGCCCCGTTGAGCTGACAATGGTTCCGGGCGAGGAGGTTCAGCTTCCGCCTGTCAACGGCAAAAGAAATGACATACATATCATAAACTTCGGCGGTGAATACTCAGTCAACGCTCTGCTTGAAGCTGTTCACGTTGAAGAAGTCGGCAAAGACCTTGAATTAAGAGCCATAAGAAAAGACAATGTTCCCGAGGTCATGACTCTCAGAGAGTTTGAAGATAAAATGCAGGCTCTCGCCGACAGTGCAGACCTTCCCGACAATATCGACAGAATTCCCTACGCTGTGTGCAAATGGATTTTTGACGAAATCAAAAAGGCGAACGGCCTCGGAATTTTCGCTCATCCCAACTGGAAGAGGAGAGAGGGTTATCATTCACCAGAGGTATTTACGGATTACATGTTCGCTCAGAGACCCTTTGACGCTTTTGAGGTTCTCGGCGGCGAAAGATACTATGAGCAGAACGGTTTCCAGACCGTCAGATATTATGAGGAGAAGGCAAGAGGCAATGTGGTTCCGATTGTAGGCAGTACCGACAGCCACAGCTCATACGCGACAAACAAGGGCGCTTTCATCTGCTCCACAATCGTTTTCTCTCCCGAAAACGAGCGCACAAAGCTTATTGAGTCCATTAAGGATTTGTATTCCGTTGCGGTTGACACAATCAGCAGCGAGTTCAGACTTGTAGGCGACAGCAGACTTGTAAGATATTCATGCTTCCTGCTCAAGAATTATTTCCCGATTCACGACGAACTCTGCTATGAAGAGGGCAGACTTATGAAGCAGTATGTTACAGGCACTCCCGAAGAGAGAGAAGAGGCAAAGGCTGTACTTACAGCTATCAACGGCAGAGTTGACAGACTCAGAAAGAAATATATTCAGTTATAATTACAAAAGCCGAAAAATATAAATTGTACAGTCATTGCGAGCGAAGCGCGGCAATCTAAAAAGCCAATTCAGACAGCCGCGTTGCTTTGCTCCTCGCAGTGACATTCGGTTAACGCAATACCTGTCTGTTTATTACTTTAAAAATTATGATAAAAAATAAATCTGCGTGGCTTATTGAAAACTACGCAGATTTTTTCTTGTTTGTTACCGACGTTTTTCTGTATCAAGTAATATTCTTTTAATATCCGTTCCCGAGGCGTAGCCGGTGAGGCTGCCGTCTTTGCCGATTACACGGTGGCAGGGGATGATTATCGGCAGTCTGTTTTTATTGTTCGCCATGCCGACTGCACGGCAGGCTTTAGGGCTGCCGATTGCCTTCGCGATGTCTTCGTAGCTCGCGGTTTCGCCGTAGGGGATTTCCGTCAGTGCTGTCCATACTTTTATCTGAAAGTCTGTTCCCGACATTTTATACGGCACGGTGAAGCACTTAAGCTTACCGCTGAAATAAAGATTTATTTCATTCTTCGCCAGCTCGGTTATTTTGTTTTTGGATGTTGTGCCGTTTTTTCTGAATTCCACACTCAGCAGAGCCTCTTCGTCAGCGGTGACAGTTATAAATCCCGCCGGGGTCAGAAATGTATCACAGTAAATCATATTATTTAACTGCGTTGTAAAGAGCTTCGCTCAGTGCGCCCAGCTCTTCCATTGTCAGGCTCTCGGGGCGAACTGTCGGCGTGAAGCCTGCGCTTTCGATTGCTTTGTTTACCGTCTCTTTAGGAAGATTCAGACCCGCACTCAGAGAGTTCGAGGCGGTTTTTCTTCTCTGGGCAAAGGCTGCCTTGATGACTCTGAAAAAGAATTTTTCGTCGCTTATTCCGATAGGCGGCTTTTCTCTTATGTCAAGACGGATAACCGCACTGTCCACATTCGGCGACGGCATGAAGGAGCCTCGTGAAACGTCAAAAAGCTTCTGAGCCTCGGCGTAGTAATTAACAGCAACGGTGACCGCTCCCGCGTCGCGGCTGCCTACGTCAGCGCAGAGTCTCTGTGCCGCTTCCTTCTGAACCATGACGGTTATGGAATCGGCAGGGAGTCTGCTTTCAAGCAGCTTCATGATAACAGGCGAGGTGATGTAATAGGGCAGGTTGGCACAGACTACAAAGGGCATGTCGCCGAAGTACTCATCAGCGATTTTATTAAGGTCAGCCTTAAGCACGTCATCGTTTATTATTGTTACGTTGTCAAAATCACACAGAGTTTCGTCAAGCACAGGCAGAAGCCTTGTGTCAAGCTCAACGCATACAACCCTGTCAGCTCTTTTGGCAAGCTCGGCTGTAAGCACGCCGACGCCCGCGCCGATTTCAAGAGCACCGAAGCCCTCAGCGGCACCGCCCTCGTCGGCGATTCTCGGGCAGACACCGGGATTGATAATGAAATTCTGACCGAGAGATTTCGAAAATGTGAAGCCGTGACGGCCCATAACGTCTTTTATTACATTAATATCATATAAATTTTTCATATATGCCTCTTTTTCTGTTGAAATTATTCTTATAAAATAATATAATATACTTGTAACATTATACTTTGGAGGAACAGATATGTCAATATTGGTAACAGGCGGAGCAGGATTTATCGGTTCACATACCTGCGTAGAGCTTCTTAATGCAGGGTATGAGATTGTTATACTTGATAATTTTTATAACAGCAATCCCGAAAGCCTTAACAGAATAAAAAAGATAACAGGTAAGGATTTTAAATTCTACGAGGCTGATATCCGCGACCGTAAGGCCCTTGATAAGATTTTCAGTGAGAATGATATCGAGGCGGTAATTCATTTCGCAGGCCTCAAGGCTGTCGGCGAGTCGTGCCGCATTCCCCTTGAATATTACGAAAACAATATAGGTGGAACAATCACTCTGTGCGAAGCCATGCGTGACGCGGGATGCAAAAAGATTGTGTTCAGCTCGTCCGCTACGGTTTACGGTATGGACAATGCTTCACCTCTTACAGAGGATATGAAAATCGGCGGTACTACCAATCCTTACGGTACAACAAAATACATGATTGAGCTGATTCTTCAGGACCTTTATAAGTCCGACAACGAATGGGGTATCACCATTCTTCGTTATTTCAATCCTATCGGAGCTCACGAGAGCGGCATGATAGGCGAGAATCCCAACGGAATTCCCAACAATCTCATGCCGTACGTTTCGCAGGTAGCCATAGGCAAGCTGCCTCAGCTGAGCGTTTTCGGTGACGATTATGATACTCACGACGGTACAGGCGTGCGTGACTATATCCACGTTGTTGACCTCGCCCTCGGTCATATCAAGGCTGTTGAAAAAGTTCTTTCGGGCAGCGAAATCAATGTTTATAATCTCGGCACAGGAACAGGCTACAGCGTGCTTGATATTGTAAAGGCATTCGAGAAGGCATCCGGCAGAACGGTTAATTATAAAATCGCGCCCCGCCGTGACGGCGACCTCGCGACCTGCTATTCAGACCCGTCAAAGGCTTTCAAAGAGCTCGGATGGAAGGCCGAAAGAGGAATCGAAAAAATGTGCGAGGATTCATGGCGCTGGCAGAAAAATAATCCCGAGGGATTTTAAGGAGAATTTATGGAACTTGTTGAAACACACAGCGAAGAGCCCGAAAAGGCCGTCCTTGTGGGAGTTGATCTTGGCATTTATGATGCCGAGGATTCCCTTGACGAGCTTGAGGAGCTGGCGAGAACCGCAGGCGCGGTTGTAAGCGCGCGTGTTATTCAGAAAAGGGACAAGCCCGACACTGCGACCTATATCGGCAGCGGCAGAATCGAAGAGATTAAGGATTTCTGCGAAAACAACAGCATTGATCTGCTGATATTCGACTGCGAGCTGACCCCTTCACAACAGAGAAATATAGAAAACGAAACTGATGTCAGAACTATCGACAGGACTATGCTTATCCTCGATATTTTCGCCGCGAGAGCGAGAAGCGGAGAGGGCAAGATTCAGGTTGAGCTGGCTCAGCTTAAATATTCGCTTCCACGATTGGGCGGCAAGGGCGCTGAGCTTTCAAGACTCGGCGGCGGCATAGGCACAAGAGGCCCCGGCGAGAGCAAGCTCGAAAGCGACAGAAGACACATCAGAAGAAGAATTCAGAATCTTGAGGAGGAGCTTCAGGATATCGCCAAGCGCCGCGAACAGCTCCGTCACCGCAGAGAAAAAGACGGCGTCGAGACTGTGGCCATAATCGGATACACCAACGCCGGCAAGTCGACTCTCATGAACGCTCTGACTCAGGCGGGCGTGCTTGCGGAGAATAAGCTTTTCGCCACGCTTGACCCGACCTCAAGAGCGCTGACTCTGCCCGACGGGCGTGAGATTATGCTCATTGACACAGTTGGTCTTATAAGAAGGCTTCCCCACCATCTGGTTGAGGCGTTCAAATCCACTCTTGAAGAGGCGGCGAACGCGACGGCTATTCTGAATGTCTGCGACGCCTCTGACCCTCACTGCGGTGAGCATCTTCAGGTTACCTTTGACCTGCTTAATTCTTTGGGCTGTCAGGGTAAGCCCATTGTTTCGGTTATGAATAAATGCGATAAGGCGGAGAATCTTTACGCTCTTCCCAATATAGGCAGATTCTGCATGATTTCCGCGCTGACAGGGGAGGGACTTCCTCAGCTGCTTGCGACGATTCAGCTGTCGCTTCCTCCTACGAGAAGAAAAGCGGAATTCCTTATCCCGTACACTGACGGCGGCGCGGCGGCTAAAATCCGCGAGAACGGCGTTGTCCTCAGTGAGGAGTACAGAGCTGAAGGAATTTATCTTAAGGCTGTTGTAAATGTAATTCTTATTGAAAAAAATAAACAATACTTGATATAAAGGGAGATAATATGAAATCCAGAAACGGTTATTATGTATCGGGCAGATTCAATCAGTATAAAAAAGAGAATTTCACATCAGACAAAGGGCTTGTGAATCCCAATACCAACTGTCTTTTAATTGACGGCAGCGGCGAACTTTTCGCAGGCACAAAGAGCGGTCTTTATAAGCTTTCAGCTGACGGCTTTGTTCCTGTTTTTGAAGAGGTGCTCAACAGAGAGATTATCTCTCTTTCGCTTCTTGACTGCGGCAAGATTGCCGTATGCATGGAAAACGAGCTTTATTATATGGGCGGCGGTACGCTTAAGCTTATAAGAAAGTTTGAGGAAAATCTTGTTGAGGTCTGCGATAAGCGCGGCAGAATGTGGATTCTGACAAAAGAAAGATTTATCGGCACCGATTACACAGCTGAAAATGACTTCGTAAACCGTCATCTTGAGGGCGGCGAGGGACTCAGTCTCGCGGTTTCCGACAAAGAAATATACGTTTCCACTCAGACAAATATCAGCATTATCCACGGCAAACGTATGGAGTGGAAGAATATTCTTCCTCAGTTCAGTGATATGCCGAAGACTCAGGCGCACACCATCTGCTTTGACAGTGCGGGTTACCTTTGGCTCGGTACTGATAACGGCGCGGCGATTCACGATAATCAGCATCTCTGG
>JAZUHE010000066.1:0-3284 GCA_045641565.1 Acutalibacteraceae bacterium
TTCAGGCTCAACATCCATTACCTCGCAGAAACGCTCAATGCCCGTAATACCGTTCTGAAGCTGTTCGCTGAACTGAACTATCTGACGGATACTCGAAAGAAGAGTGGAAACCATAAGAAGATACGCCGTCAGGTCTGCCGGATGTATGTAGTCTTTCATAATGAAAACCGCACCGGCGCATACAATGAGAATATACATAAGTCCGTCAAAAAGTCTGACTGTGGTGTGGAAGCCCGCCATACTGAAATAGGACTCTTTCTTTACGTCATAGAAGGTCTTGTTGTTTTTGCCGAACTTCTCTCTTTCCACATCCTCATTGGCAAAGGATTTTACAACTCTTATGCCTAAAAGAGTATCCTCAACCTGCGCGTTTATTTCGCCCAGCTCATGACGTCTGTTTTTAAAAGCGTTTCTCATTCGCTTTTTGAATTTTGATGAAACAACAATAAGCAGCGGAACGGGAATAAACATTATCAGCGTAAGCGTCGGGTTGATTGTCGCAAGATAAATAAAGCTGCCGATGAATTTAAGAGAAGCTATAAGATACTGCTCGGGGCAGTGATGTGAAAACTCCGCAATATCAAAAAGGTCAGAGGTGATTCTCGACATCAGCTGACCGACCTTTGTATTGTCGTAGTATGTAAACGACAGAGTCTGAAGATGTGAGAACATGTCACGGCGCATATCCGTTTCCATTTTAGTGCCCATAATATGGCCGCCCGCCTCCATAAAATAACTGGCGGCACTGTCAAGCAGTCTGAGGATAATATAGAAAATCGCGATTTTGCCTATGTAAATCCACGTCAGCTGTGTCGGATTATTGATGCCCGTGTCGGTAATGTTTCTCGCGATTACCGGCAGAGCAAGCTCGCATAATACGGTAAAGCAGGCGCAGAACATGTCAAGCACAAGCCACCATTTATATTTTTTGTAATACGGCAGGAACTTTTTAAAAAGCGCCCAGTTCTTTTTCCTCAATTCAAATGACTTCATTTTTACCCCTTTTTCGATTCACTATAAAATATTTCATTATATTATATCATAAAAAACAAAAGAATTAAAGACAAATACTTGAAAAACTGAGATAAATTTGATTTAATTTATCTGTAAAATCAAAGGCGGTGAATTTATGTTTGCAAAAGTAAACAGCATGGGGCTTTTCGGTATGGATGTTTACGCCGTTACAGTTGAGGTCGACCTTTCTCAGGGACTTCCTAAATTTGACGTTGTGGGCCTTCCCGACGCTGCTGTAAACGAATCCAAAGACAGAGTGCGCTCCGCGATGAAAAATAACGGATTCAGTTTTCCTGTAAGCAGAATCACCGTCAACCTCGCCCCGGCGGACACCAAAAAAGAAGGTCCGCTTTATGACCTGGCTATATTCATCGCTCTTTTAAAGGCAACAGGGCAGATAAGGGCTGAGACAGACAGCTACGCTTTTTTAGGTGAGCTGGCTCTCGACGGTGAAATCCGCAAAGTAAACGGCGTTCTGCCCATGGTAATCAAGGCTAAGGAAAACGGCATAAAGGCTGTTTTTGTTCCCGAAGAGAACGCTCCCGAGGGCTCGGTTGTCAGAGGAATCGACGTTCTTCCCGTTCACCACATCCACCAGGTTGTCAATCACATTCATTCAATAGATACGGTTTATCCCTGCCTGCCCTCTCAGCAGACGGAGGAGACTCTGCGCATTGCAGCTGATTTTGCGGACGTAAAAGGCCAGTTTGAGGCAAGGCGCGCTCTTGAGGTCGCGGCGGCAGGCGGTCATAACGTGATTATGATAGGTTCCCCCGGCTCGGGCAAAAGCATGCTCGCAAAAAGACTCCCGTCAATTCTGCCGTCAATGACATTTGAAGAGAGCCTTGAAACCACCAAAATATATTCAATCGCAGGCAGTCTGCCTGATAATGTTTCGCTTATTACAGAAAGGCCGTTCCGTTCACCTCATCATTCCGTATCAACCGCGGGCCTTTCGGGCGGCGGAAACGGAAGAACAATCAAGCCCGGTGAAATTTCTCTTGCCCACAACGGCGTTCTTTTCCTTGATGAACTGCCCGAATTCAGCCGCTCGGCGCTTGAGGTTCTGCGCCAGCCCCTTGAAGATGAAAAAATCGTAATTTCCCGTGTGGCAGGTACGGTAAGCTATCCCTGCTCCGTTATGCTCGTGTGCGCCATGAATCCGTGCCCCTGCGGATTTTACGGTCATCCGGCGAGAAAATGCACCTGCTCCGCAGGCTCCGCACAGAGATATCTTTCAAGAGTATCGGGCCCGCTCCTTGACAGAATAGACATACACATTGAGGTTCCGCCCGTTGACTTTGAAAAGCTCTCTGACAGTGAAAGAAGCGAAAGCTCGCAGGAAATCAGAAAGAGAGTCGACAATGCGAGAAAGATACAGCAGAAACGCCTTGAGGGCACAGGAATATCAAGCAACGCTCACCTCACCGCAGGGCTGACAAGAGAATTCTGCCGCCCGACGGACGCGGCGATGAAGCTGCTTGAAAACGCCTTTGAAAAGCTGGGCCTTTCCGCAAGAGCATATGATAAAGTACTTCGCGTATCACGCACCATCGCCGACCTTGACGGCAGTGAATCAATAGAAGTGCCCCATATTGCAGAGGCTGTTCAGTACCGTTCACTTGACAGGAAATTCTGGAACAGATAATGTGTTGAATTTTCAAACAGATTGTGGTAAAATATTATAAATCATTAAGAGATTTAAAGGTATATCCGTTTTTTCGTGCATAATCTATAATTCTGTCCATTGCTTCGGCATTATCGGCCGAAACGGAATGAAGCAGAATCACCGCACCGGGATGAAGTCTCGCCGTTACGGTGTTAAAGGCATAATCCCCGCCCTTCTGGTTTTCCGTATCCCAGTCAGAATAGGCAAGCGACCAGAAAACACATTTATACCCGAGAGAATTTACAAGGTCAAGCGCGTTTTCGGAGTATTCGCCCTTCGGGAATCTGAAAAACGGCGAGGTATATCCGAATTTTTCTCTCAGATAATTATCGCAGTCCTCGATTTCCTTTGCCATTCTGCTTCTGTCAATTTCGGCAAAGGACGGATGTGTGGTTGAATGATTGCCGACGATGTGGCCGTCATTTATTATTCTCGCAATCAGCTCGGGGTTATCTCTTATATCCGTGTATGTGCAGAAAAATGCCGCAGGAACCTTTTTCGCTTTCAGAACGTCAAGGATTTTTTCCGTATAGCCGTTCTCATATCCGCAGTCAAAGGTCAGATAAAGATTTTTGTTTCCTTTTTTATCGTAGGTTACGGC
>JAZUHE010000067.1:0-68464 GCA_045641565.1 Acutalibacteraceae bacterium
TGATGTAAGAGATAACACCCGCAGACTTCCCAGAGCAACTATTTCAAGAACTCATCCCGGCCTTGTCAAGAGACTGTTTGAGACTGAGGTTCCCGAAATCTATGACGGAACAGTTGAAATCAAATCTGTTTCAAGAGAAGCGGGTTCAAGAACAAAAATGGCGGTTTATTCAGCAGATGAGAATGTTGACGCGGTAGGCGCCTGCATAGGCCCCAGAGGCGCGCGTGTAGGCAAGGTTGTTGACCTTCTCGGCGGTGAAAAGATTGATATTGTCAAGTACAGCGAAGACCCTGCAGAGTTTATCGCCGCAGCAATCGCTCCCGCAGAGGTTGTATCTGTTACGGTTGACGAAACAGGTGAGAAAATCTGCCGCGTAATAGTTCCCGACATGCAGCTTTCCCTCGCAATCGGCAACCGCGGTCAGAACGCACGTCTTGCGGCTAAGCTTACAGGATGGAAAATAGATATTAAACCCGAAAGCGGAAAAGAAGCACCCGCGATTGTATTATAATCCCCGAAACCGGTAATTAACGGGAGGCACGTTATGCAGAACAGAAAAATTCCTTTAAGAAAATGCACGGGCTGCGGTGAAATGAAGCCTAAAAAAGAGCTCGTCCGTGTTGTAAGGTCACCTGAGAATGAAATATCCCTTGACCTCACAGGCAAAAAGAACGGACGCGGAGCATATATCTGCAGAAATGCGGAATGTCTTAAAAAAGCGCAGAAATCTAAGAGAATTGAACGGTCCTTTGAATGCGTGATTCCCGATGAAATCTTTGAAGCAATGGAGCGGGAGTTGAAAGAAAATGAGCAGTAATGAATACGGTCTTCTCGGCTTGTGCCGCAGAGCCGGCAGACTGAGCATGGGACATGATATGTGCAAGGGAGCTGTCAGAAGCGGAAAAGCGCAACTTTGCATTATCAGCAGCGAAGCGTCTGAACGGATTACCGACGAATTCATTTCTCTTTGCTCCGAAAGCGGTATAAGAATGTTTAAAATTCCGCTTAAGATTGACGAAATTCACCGTCTTATCGGTTACAAAGCAGGGGTTATTACAGTAGACGATTCGGGATTTGCCGAATCAGTTGTAAAAAGCTTTAATAAAAATACGTTCGTGGAGGAAATCAGCTTATGATTAATAAATACAGAGTACATGAGGTCGCAAAAGACTTCGGCTTTCAGAGCAAAAAGGTTGTTGATCTGCTTGCCCAATATTTTGACGACCCCAAGAAACATATGACGGCTCTTGAGGAACAGGAGCTTGACGTTATTTTTGAAACGTTTACCAAAGAGAATCAGGTGGAGAATTTTGACGCCTATTTCGCAACGGCAAACGAGAAAAAAGAAGAAAAGAAAGAAGAAAAAGCTCCTGAGCAGAAGAAAGAAGAAAAGCCTGCCGAGGAGAAAAAAGCAGACGCAAAAGACGCTCCCGCAAAAGCGGAAAAGAGCGCGAAGAAGCCTGCGGCAAAGCAGGGCGGCGAAGCAAAACAGCCTGCCGCCGAAAATATGATGCCTAAAAAGCAGAAGAAAGAAAAGGACCCCAACGCTGCTCCTCAGCGCCGCACAAAGGGCGAAGCAAGAACCGTTGACACAAGAGCGAGCAATGTTGACCTTGAAAAATACAACGAAAAATATGAGAATATCTCCCCTGTAAATCAGAATATGCGTACTGACAGAATGGCTTCAAAGCAGAAGCTTAAGCAGAAGTCTCAGCAGTACCGCAAGCAGGGCATGCGCTCCTCACGTCACGAGACTGAGGCTGAGCGCCTTAAGAGAATCGCGGCTGAAAGAGCCAAGAAGCCTCAGATGGTTATTACCGTTCCCGAAGAAATCACTGTCGGCGCTCTCGCAGAGCTCCTTCATATGACTGCGGCAGAGGTTATCAAAAAGCTTTTTGCTCTCGGCCAGATGGCTACAGTAAACGAGGTTATTGACTACGACACCGCTGAAATCGTTGCCACAGAGCTTGGCGCGAAGTGCGAAAAGGAAGTTGTAGTTACAATCGAAGACAGAATTATCGACGACAGCGAAGACACTGAGACAGACCTTCAGCCCAGAGACCCGGTTGTATGCGTTATGGGTCACGTTGACCACGGTAAGACTTCTCTTCTTGACGCTATAAGAAATACCTCCGTTACCTCAACAGAGGCAGGCGGAATCACACAGCATATCGGTGCTTACAGAGTTGACCTCAACGGTCAGAAGATTACATTCCTTGATACTCCCGGTCACGCGGCGTTCACATCAATGCGCGCAAGAGGCGCGAAGGCAACTGATATTGCCATTCTTGTTGTAGCTGCGGATGACGGTATCATGCCTCAGACAATAGAAGCTATCAACCATGCTAAGGCCGCAGGCATCAGCATTATTGTAGCTATCAATAAAATGGATAAGCCGGATGTTAACCCCGAAAGAATCAAGCAGCAGCTCACAGAGCACTCTCTTGTTCCCGAGGAATGGGGCGGCGACGTTATCTGCGTTCCCGTTTCGGCAAAAACACGTATGGGTATCGATTCTCTTCTTGAATCCGTTCTTCTCGTTGCAGAAATGCAGGAGCTTAAGGCCAACCCCGACAGAGCGGCTAAAGGTATCGTTATCGAGGCGAGACTTGACAAGGGCAGAGGCCCAATCGCCACTCTTCTTGTTCAGAAGGGTACACTTCACTCAGGCGACATTATCGTTGCAGGCTCATCAGTCGGCCGTGTAAGAGTTATGAAGAATGACAAGGGCGAAAGCGTAAGAGAAGCAGGTCCCTCAGTTCCCGTTGAAATCATGGGCCTTGCAGAAGTTCCCCAGGCAGGCGACGGCTTTGACGCTGTTTCTGACGAAAAGCTTGCCCGTGAGCTTGTTGAGCAGAGAAAGCAGGAGGCTAAGGAAGAGCAGTTCAAGTCTGTTCAGAAGGTTACTCTTGACAATCTGTTCTCTTCACTCCAGGAAGGTGAGCTCAAGGAGCTTAATATTATCGTCAAGGCTGACGTTCAGGGCTCCGCAGAGGCTGTTAAGCAGAGCCTCGAGAAGCTCTCCAATGACGAAGTACGCGTAAGAGTTATTCACAACGGCGTCGGTGCCGTAAGCGAGTCCGACGTTATGCTCGCCAACGCTTCAAACGCTATTATCGTAGGCTTCAATATCCGCCCAGATAATGTAGCCAAGAATCTCGCTGAGCGTGACGGCGTTGAGATGCGTATGTACAGAATTATCTATGACTGCATCGAGGATGTTGAGGCGGCAATCAAGGGTATGCTTGCGCCTAAATACCGTGATGTTGACCAGGGCAGAATAGAAGTAAGAAACGTTATTACAATTTCTTCTGTAGGTAAGATTGCCGGCTGTTATGTTATGGAAGGCAAGGTTACCAGAAACAGCAAAATCCGTGTTGTACGCGACGGCATAGTTGTTGCGGAGGACGAGATTGCTTCTCTTCGCCGCTTTAAGGATGACGTTAAGGAAGTTGCTACAAACTACGAATGCGGTATCGGCCTTAATAAATTCTCAGACATTAAAGAGGGCGACATCTTTGAAGCATTCATCACAGAGGAATACCGTGAAGATTAAGGTGGATATTTATGGCAGGCTACAGAATTGACAGAATATCTGAAGATATAAAAAGAGAAACCATCGCCGTTATCAGAGAGTTGAAGGACCCGAGGGTAATGGATAAGCTCATTACCGTTGTCAGAGTTGAGGTCAGCTCCGACGCTTCATTCGCGAGGGTTTACATCAGTGCGCTCGAGGGACTTGACGTAGCTAAAAACGCAGTCAAAGGTCTTGAATGCGCTACGGGATATATCAGACGTGAGGTCGGTAAAAGGCTTCATCTGAGAAAGACTCCCGAAATGAAATTCATTGCCGACAACTCTATTGAGCACGGTATGCACATTGTTAAAATTATGGACGATTTAAAGGTTGATGCGGAAAATGATGATTGACACTTTTTCAGCCGCTGCGGATATTTTAAAAGCGCAGGATAATATTCTTATACTGGTACACGGGCATCCCGACGGAGATACGCTGGGATGCGGGTACTCTCTTTGCCGCGCGCTTCTTTCCATGGGCAAAAAGGCGGCTGTCAGCTGTTCCGACGTTATACCGTCAAAATACGGCTATCTTTCACAGGGGATGGAGGATTTATCGTTCACTCCCGATTTTATCGTTGCCGTTGATGTGGCGGATACCGCTCTTTTAGGCAAAAAGAACGAGGAACTTTACGCTGACAAAATAGATTTATGTATTGACCATCACGGCTCAAACAGGCTTTTCGCACAGAAGACACTGCTTGACGATAAGGCGGCGGCCGCTTGTGAAATCATGCTCGAGGTCATAAAGGCTCTCGGAGCAGAAATCACAGTGGAAATCGCGAACTGCATTTATACGGGTCTCACAACAGACACAGGCTGTTTCCGCTACTCAAATGTAACGCCCAGAACGATGCGTATGGGCGCTGAAATGATTGAGGCGGGAGCGGACAACGCGGCGATTAACACAATTATGTTTGAAACGAAGACCAAAACATATGTGGCGCTTGAAAAAATGTGCCTCGCCGGTATGGAAACGTTTTTTGACGAGCGTTTCGCGCTTATTACCGTAACTCAGGAGATGTTCAGAATAAGCGGTTCTGACGAAAGCGAATGCGACGCCATTGCGTCTCTGCCCCGTCAGATAGAGGGCGTTGTTATCGGCGCCACTCTCAGAGAGAAGCCCGACGGCAGCTTCAAGGTTTCAATGAGAACCCACGCCCCGGCGGACGCTTCCGCAATCTGCGCGAAAATGGGCGGCGGCGGTCATATAAGAGCCGCAGGCTGTCAGCTTGACGGGCCGATGGAAAACGCGAAAGCGGTTCTGATGCAGAATATAAAAGAATATTTTAATGGATAAATATATTAAAATATAAGGATGAATTTTGTGATGATTGATAAATACGCGATTGTTATAGGGGGAGCACATTTTAATTCTTTGGGAGTTATTAGAGCTCTGGGCGAAGCAGGGATAAAATCCGTTTTTATTAATATGGATGAATGGGGATTTGCCGAATGCAGCAAGTATACATTCGAAACAATTCATATCAGTAATATAGGAGAGTTGGTTCCGACTATATTAAATATTGTTAAAAAACATGGAGGCCGTCCTGCGATTTATCCTACGGGAGATGATTCCGCAAAGATAATAGATGAAGCTTTTGAAGAACTTGATAAAATTTCAATCTGCCCGGGCTGTAATGGTAAACTGAACTATTATTTAAGAAAGGATATTATGTGTGCTGCTGCAAAGGAAGCAGGATTTATTGTACCGGAAACAGAATTTTTGGATATTGACGGCAATTTTGAAAACAAGCTGAGAGATTTTCCGAAACCGTTTATTTTGAAGCCTATTAACAATCTGTTCGGCTCTAAGGGTGACATTTCAATATGTAAAGATGATAACGAAATAACCGGAATTGTAAAAAAATTCAGCTCATATAAAGCTGTGTTGATTCAGAAATATGTAAACGGAAGTGAAAATCTTACCATTGAGTATTGTGGCTGTAAATCCAGAGGTCACAGAGTTGAGGTTTATGGTCAGCTTGAAAAAATCAGAGAATATCCTGTTGACAGAGGTAGCACATCGTATGCTGTGATTAAAGAAAACATAACATATATTGATATTGATGTTCTGGATAAGATGCTTGATATAACTGATTTCAGTGGCGTTTTTGATTTGGAGCTGAAAGTGGTTGACGGAGTTCCGTATTTTATAGAAATAAATTACAGAAACGGCGCACCCGCATATGCATTTATAAAAGGTGGCTTTAATCTTCATAAAGTTTGGTTTGACCAACAGTCAGGTATTAAAATTAATCGGGCGGAAATAAAAGAAACCACTCTTATTTGTGAGGGCATTGATTTAAGTCATGTGTTTGACGGGAATATTAATTTTACAACGTGGCTTAAAAACTATCTGACGGCAGACGCACATATGATAGTAAATAAAAAGGATATGAAACCGTTCTTTTATCAGTATAAATTACTTAAACCGTTCTTTGAGGCAAAGTTTTCCAAGTAAGATAGGATGATAATATGATAAACCTTTCAAGATTGTTTACAAAAACTGAATATACTGTCGGTTACAGATTCAGCAGAAAAGGAATTCTTGAGGATACAGAGACTCCGTTTGAATATATCAGGCTGAACAACGGTAATTACTGGTATGCGGACCCGTTTATTTATAAACACAATGACGAATGGTATGTATTTATGGAGATTTTTCAGTACGACAAGGGTTATGCCGGTATCGGATACTCTAAGTTGATTGACGGAAAACTTACAGAGCCCAGGATGATTATGGATACGGGATATCATATGTCTTTTCCCTTGATTTTTGAATATAACGGTAAAATATTTATGGTTCCCGAAACCTGCGCGGTTAATAAGGTTCAGATGTTTGAATGTACGGATTTCCCCGAGAGGTGGAATAGCGTCGGATGTATTAAAGAAAATGCGATTCTTAGTGATTCGGCAGTTTTTGAGTATGATAATCGGTTCTACATGTTTACATCCGCACCTACCGATGATTTATACGGAAACAGTTTGATTCTTGTTGAACTTGAAAAAGATGGTGAAATATTAAAAGCGGCAAAGCAGAAAATAATCACATCGGATTATAAGATTTCCCGTCAGGCAGGGAAATTATTGAATTATAATGACAGATTAATAAGAGTCGCTCAGGATTGCAGTAATATGGATTATGGTCATGCTCTTGAGTTTCTTGAAATTGAGAATATGAGCATAGACAATTATGCCGAAAAATATATCAGAGAAGTAAATGTATCTGACTTGAAAATTAACGGAGGCCTTCGCGGAGTGTCAGGAATACATACATACAATCGTGAAGATGATTTTGAAGTGGTTGATTATAAGCTGTGCACTTTTTCTTTAAAAAGCACAGTACTGAAAATAAAAATTGTTTTTGGCATGATAATTGATAAAATCAGACACAGACATTAAACAAACAGACAGGAATTCATATGAAAAAATATCTTATTTCAGATGAGGGGAATTTTTACAAGGCGAATCTCCACGGTCATTCCACTGTCTCTGATGGTGAGCTGACTCCGGACGGGATTAAAGAAATGTATATGAAAGAGGGATACTCGATTATCGCCTATACAGACCACAATCATTTTGTGACTCACAATGATTTGAGCGATGATAGTTTCCTCGCTCTCAACGGCGTTGAGAATGCCGCAGACGAGCACTGCGAGTCGTGGATGCACGAGAGATGCTGTGATATATGCTATATTGCTCTTTCACCGGAGAGAAAAGCGCATCCGTTTCAGGACGAGGACAATATAATCGGCGACAGTGAATATTCTCCCTTTTCCGTGACGTACTGCTCAGAGGATGTAAATATGATGATTGAAACCGGCGTGAAGAACGGATTTTTTGTAACGTACAATCATCCTACCTGGTCGCTGGAAAATTTTGAGAGATATATGTCATATAACGGGATGCACGCCATGGAGATATTCAACAAGAGCAGCGAGGTTGACGGATACAACGAGTATAACCCCGATATTTATGACGATATGCTTCGCGGCGGCAAGAAGATTTTCTGCATCGCGACAGACGACAATCACAACCGCGCGCCGAACACCTGCCACTGGGATTCCTTCGGCGGATTCACCATGATTAAATCAAAGTCGCTGAAATACGAAGATGTGACATCGGCACTTTTAAAGGGCGATTTTTATGCTTCGAGAGGGCCTGTAATCAAGGCTCTGTGGCTTGATACAGATGATTATTCCGTTCATCTTGAGTGCGAAAAGGCGGTAAGAATTGTCTGCACCCGCGGCGGCAGGAGACTTCGCTCCGTATACGCCGAGGAAAAGGGCGTTGATTATATTACGGAGGAAAAATTCAGCATCAACAAGGACGATGTGTATTTCAGATTCACCGTTTTTGACGAGAACGGCATGACCGCCGATACAAACGCATATTTTGTTGAGGATATGGATGTGGATTTTTCCTGTGAAAATCTGTTTGTAGAATAAAAGGAGGCTTGCCTCCTTTATTTTTTTGCAAAAATCTGAATTATTTTTGATTTACATCTTGATAGATTTGTAATTTTCTGCGATAATATAATGTGATTATTTATAAACTCAGTAAGTATTTTTTGTTGAGCCAAAAAACGAAAGGATTTTTTAATATGATGGATTATGAGAAATTAGCTGAGCTGCTTTTTCCCGATATAACAAAGACAGTTGAGGATTACGAAGCTCTTTACCCTGTAAGAAATCTCAAGGAGGGCGCGCGCGTTACACGTTTCGCTCCCAGCCCTACGGGATATCTTCATATAGGCGGACTTTTCGGCGCTCTTGTTGACGTGCTGACCGCAAAAGCCACAGGCGGTATTTCTTATTTAAGAATTGAGGATACCGACAAAAAACGTGAAATCGAAGACGGCGTTTCCACTGTTATCAACGGCTTTAAAGCTTTCGGCATTGAGTTTGATGAGGGCGTTACAGGCTTTGACAGCGAAAAGGGCGATTACGGCCCCTACACTCAGAGCCAGCGCGTTGAGGTTTATCAGACAGTAGCGAAAGAGCTTGTTAAAAAAGGTCTCGCTTATCCCTGCTTCTGCACGGCGGACGAGCTCTCCGCTCTTCGTGAACAGCAGGAAAAGGACGGCGCTCTTATCTGGGGCTATTTCGGCAAATGGGCAAAATGCCGTGACCTTTCATATGAACAGATTGAGGAAAACATAAATGCGGGCAAGCCTTATGTTCTCCGCTTCCGCTCAGAGGGCAGCGAAGACAAGCGCATTTTCTTTGACGATATTATCCGCGGTAAAATTGAAATGCCCGAAAATATTATAGACGAGGTCCTTCTCAAATCAGACGGAATTCCCACATACCATTTTGCTCACGTCTGCGACGATCACTTCATGAGAACAACACACGTTATCCGCGGTGAGGAATGGATTTCATCTGTTCCCAAGCATATTGCCCTCTTCAAGGCCTGCGGATTCAGACTTCCAAAATACGCCCACACACCCCAGCTTATGAAGATTGACGAGCAGGACGGCACAAAGCGTAAATTCTCAAAGAGAAAAGACCCCGAGGCGGCTGTCAGCTACTTTGTTGACCAGGGATTCCCGAAGGAAAGCCTCATAGAGTATATCCTTACTCTTCTCAACTCCAACTTTGAGGACTGGCGCAGAGCGAATCCCGACGCTGACGCGTTTTCGTTCCCCTTTAATCTTAAAAAGATGAGCCCCAGCGGATGTCTCTTTGACCTCGTAAAGCTCACCGATATAAGCAAAAACATTATTTCAAAAATGAGCGCTCAGAGAATATATGAAGACCTCACCGTATGGGCAAAGGCTTATGATGAGGAATTCTATGAGCTTCTTACAAAAGATAAGGAATTCAGCATTAATATGCTCAATATTGACCGTGAGGTTCCGAAGCCCCGTAAGGATATCGCAAAGTGGAACGAGGTTAAGGATTATTTCTCATATTTCTTCAATGAGATTTATAATCCCGACCTGACTCTTCCCGAGAATATCAGCAAGGCTGACGCGGCGGACATCCTCACTGAATATCTTAAGGTTGTTGACTGCGCTGACGATAAGGACACATGGTTTGCAAAAATCAAAGCTCTCTGCGAGCCTCTCGGCTTCACACCCAATGTTAAGGAATACAAAAAGAATCCCGAGGCGTTCAAGGGTCATGTAGGCGACGTTTCAACAGTTATCAGAATCGCTCTCACATCAAGAAAGAATACCCCAGACCTTCACTCCATCACAGCTCTTTTAGGTAATGACGAGGTTAAGGCGAGAATAGAAAAGGCAATTAAAGAATACAGATAAGCGGAGGAATAAACATGGACGAAGCAGTAAAATCATCAAATTTTATTCATGACTTCATTGATGAAGATCTTGAAAACGGAGTAAATACGAGAATTCAGACAAGATTTCCTCCCGAACCCAACGGATATCTCCATATCGGTCACGCGAAGGCTATCTGCATAGATTTCGGTACAGCTGAAAAATACGGCGGCATATGCAATCTCCGCTTTGACGACACCAACCCCTCAAAAGAGGACGTTGAATATGTTGACTCAATCAAAGAGGATATTGAGTGGCTCGGCTTCAAGTGGGCAAACACATATTATGCGTCAAGCTATTTTGATTTTATTTATGAATGTGCAATAAAGCTTATCAACAAGGGCAAGGCTTATGTTGACGACCTTTCGCCCGAAGAGATAAGAGAATACAGAGGAACTCTCACAGAGCCCGGCAAAAACAGTCCTTACCGCGACCGTTCCGTTGAAGAAAATCTTGAGCTCTTCAGGAGAATGACAGACGGTGAATTCCCCAACGGCGCTAAGGTACTCAGAGCAAAGATTGACATGGCGTCGCCCAACCTTAATATGCGCGACCCGATTATATACAGAATCTCACACACATCACATCATCAGACAGGAGATAAATGGTGCGTATATCCCATGTACGATTTTGCGCATCCTCTTTCAGACGCGAGAGAGAACGTAACCTATTCTCTCTGCTCTCTTGAATTTGAAAATCACAGACCGCTTTATAACTGGTTTGTTAATGAAATCGGCTTTGAGGAGCCGCCCAGACAGATTGAGTTCGCACGTCTTAACGTCAACTACTGCGTAACAAGCAAGAGAAAATGCCTTGACCTTGTTGAGCAGGGTCACGTTTCCGGCTGGGACGACCCGAGAATGGTTACCCTCTGCGGAATGAGAAGACGCGGTTATCCCGCACAGGCGGTAAGAGATTTCATTGACAGAATCGGCGTCAGCAAGGCAGACAGTGTTGTTGATTTCGGTCTGCTCGAGGCCTGCGTAAGAGATTATCTCAACGCAAACGCTCCCAGAGCAATGGCTGTTCTCCGTCCTCTTAAGGTAGTTATTGACAATTACCCTGAAGGACAGACGGAGGAACTTGAGGTTGAGCTTCATCCCGACCATCCCGAAATGGGAACAAGAAAGGTTACCTTCGGCAGAGAGATATATGTTGAGCGCGAGGACTTCATGATTGAGCCTGTCAAGAAGTATTTCAGACTCTTCCCCGGCAACGAGGTCAGACTCAAGAGCGCTTATTTCGCAAAGTGCACAGGCTATGACCTTGACGAAAACGGCGAAGTATGCTGCGTTCACTGTGAATATGACCCCGCTTCAAAGGGCGGAAATTCACCCGACGGCAGAAAGGTCAAGGGTACTCTTCACTGGGTAAGCAAGGATGACAGCATCAAGGCTACAGTCAATATTTATGACAGACTCTTTAAGGTTGAGAAGCCCGGTTCATCAGATGACCTCGCCGCTGACCTTAATCCCGATTCTCTTACCGTGCTTAAGGACTGCCTTATTGAAGGAAGTCTTAAGGACGCAAAGCCCGGTGACGTTTTCCAGTTTATGCGCCAGGGATACTTCTGCGTTGATAAAGACAGCACAGAAGATAATCTGATTATCAACCGCACGGTTGACCTTAAATCATCCTGGTAATAAACAGGACACAAAAAATCTTACTGCGCAATCCGCACATCTTAATTGTGCGGTGTTGCCATAAATCAGAAAGGTTCTGATATTATGAAAATAATTAACAAGATAATTACCATTGCCGCTGCGCTGGCTGTTTTCCCCGCGTTCATAATGCAGACGATTTTTACCGCGGTTGTTTCTATAGATAAGGAATCCCTTGTTTATACGCTGGCCAACGCTGTCCTCGGGCAGGATAATCAGCTGACCGGCAACCGCCTCGGAATTGAGAAGTCTCTGGTTGACCTGTTTAATTATCTGACAGGCAAGACAGAGAGCACATTTGACCTTAAGGATATTATCATGAACCTCCCTGCGGAGTTCGCACCCCTTAAGAAATACGTTATTGCGTCGGCTGTATTTATTGCTATAGGTCTGATTATTACCGTTATTATTCTCGGCTGCTCACTGTTTACCAAGGCGTATAAGACAATTATCGGTTTAGGCCTCGGCGGCGCGGCGAGCTTCCTGACATCAATAATCCTTTTCGGTAAAGCTGCTGCCCCCTTGCTTGACGGTACTATTGACATTGCTTCATATATACTGCCCAAGCTCATTAACAGTGAGTCTATTTTAGGCTCTATCGCAACAGCGGCGCTCAGCGGAACGATAAGTGTGGATATGTGCAGCCTCGGTGGTGCGGTATACAGCGCGATGATAATTCTCTTTGGCATTGCCGCGTGGGAATTCGCGTATTATATTACTCTTCCCAAAGAAGAGAAGCCCGCAAAGAAAGTGAAAGTGAGATAGCTTGAATATACTAAAAGATAAAAAGCTTTTTCTGCTCGACCTTGACGGGACACTGTATGTCAGCGAAAAAATCATAGGCAAGTCTCTTGAATTCCTTGACGCTGTGGTTGACAACGGCGGAAAGTATATGTTCCTGACAAACAACTCCTCAAAAAGTGTAGACACTTATATTGAGCGGCTTAATAAAATAGGCTTCAGGGCCGCGGAGGATAATTTCTTTACCTCGGCGCAGGCCACGGCGTATTATATCGAAAAGAAATACGGCAAGGAAAAAAGAATGTATGTTCTCGGCACGGAATCCTTCAAAAAGTCGCTTTTAAAAGAAAACTTCAACATCACCGACGAGCTTGAGGACGGAATCGAGCTTCTTGTAGTTGGCTACGATACGGAGCTGACATATAAAAAGCTCGAGGAAGCGTGTATTCTTATTCATCGCGGCGTTGAATATATCGCCACGAATCCCGACCTTGCCTGTCCGTCTGAGAACGGATTTATCCCCGACTGCGGAGCCATAACCGCCTGTATTGAGGCGGCAACGGGCAAAAAGCCTCATTACGCAGGCAAGCCGGACCCTGCCATGGTTTATATGGCGGTGGAAAAATCGGGATTTTCTTTTGAAGAAGCCTGCATGATAGGAGACAGACTCTATACTGATATTGCGATAGGCAACAACGCCGGAATCACCAGCGTGGCTGTGCTTACGGGCGAAACAACTTTGGAAGAAATCGCTTCGGCGCAGGGTAATCTCATACCCGATATTGTCTGTGACAGTATAGACGATATTTATAATATGATAAAATAACGAAAAGAGGTGCGGATTGAGTATTACACTTTATCCGCGCCCTTTTGATTTTCGGGGTGATATTTTGAAAATCGAAACAGTAAAATACAGCGCGGACGGTTATTTTACCGCGGCAGGGCTTAAAATGAATAAGGCGAATCACAACGGAAAAACAATGAGAATTTTTTCGTTTGATATAAGATGAACGGAATAATAAAAATGCTTGAAAAATTTTTATCTGAATCTTTCTCTCGGCAAGCGCAGAAAAGGCGCCCTTTGGGGGAGCTGTCACAAAGTGACTGAGGGGGTTACCCCTACCGTCAAAATCAGAGATTTTGCCACCTCCCCCAAGGGAGGCAACAACTTGCCAAATCCCAGTTTGTAAAACCGGAATTATGTGATATATCCATATGGGCGAACTGCGTTCGCCCGTTTTTTTAGATTTCCTGAAAAAGTCGCTTTCGGGCGAACAAAGTTCGCCCTTACGATGTCACGCATTATTAAACAATTAAAGGGAAAAATCACAACCTAAGGACAATTTGATGTCGGAGCCGCGACTCACCGCAAATCAAAAAATTACCCGCCGAAGAGGTTAATCCTTTTCAGCGGGTTTTATAATGCTGTCAGCTTTTACTTTGAAAGAAATCCGAAATATTCAACTAAGAAATTATAGAAGTTTACGATATACGGCTCTAAAAAATCCCAGTAGTTTTCATCAAAAAGGGTTACCCATTTTGTGGCGGGACGGAGCAGATAAAGGGACTTGCAGTCGGAAATAACTCTTGACGCGTATTCGCCCAGACGGTTGAAATCGAATTCTATATAATCGTTATAAAGCTGCTCTCTCTGAGTCATTCGTGAATTAAGCGGACGTAAAATCGAAAATTCCTGCTTTCTGTTGCAGCATTTCCAGAATCTCCAGCAAAGCTCGGAACGCTGAATCCTTTTAAGATATGTTTCGTTTTCCGCCTGAGCCTCAGCGTTTGCCCAGAGCTCGTCACAGCGCTTTATTTCTTTTAATGTGATACCGGGGAGCGTCTTATTCGGCTTTTGAGTGATACCCATATGAGTGGTTCTTGTTGCGGCGCGTTTTGTTGTTATATCTATAAATTCACGGATGTTTTCCCATCCCTCGCCGTAAAACGCTTTAAGGAAGCCGTCCATTTCGGCGTCGTAATCCATATACGGGTCCTGCATAAGCTTTGAGAGAAGATACGCGCGCAGGTCGCCGAATTCGCCGTCGCACTCATTCATATAATAGTCGCCTTCAACGTAAATGCCCTTTACGTTATGCTCATAAAACATCTGCATATTCTGCTGAAGAACGCCGAAGTTGGGGAAAATATTTGCGGTGTAGCTGTAGTTTGTGGCGTAGTCCCATATATGAATACGTTCGCAGATTTTGCTCCAGCCCTCAAGGTCTTTCATGAATGAAACATTTTCCTTGCATTTCGGGTCATCAAGAGTGTGACCGAAGCAGCACTCAATAGAGCAGATTCTGATTATGACATTATCTTCGGGCACAACATTTGAAGGTGTATGGCGTGTGTACTGATAAGCGAATGTGTCAACGCCGATATTGTCATACCCTGCTTCTTTCACCGCGCGGGCGACGCTGTTGACGAATGTCACCATTGTGCCTGCCTGCGAGCCGTTTGCCTTGTCGAGAGCGGCGCATTCGTGGCAGGTGCAGTAGTTCTGATTATCTGCCTGTGTAAGTGAAACTATCTGAAGCGCCTGAGAGGGGTCGTGTTTTGCCTTGATAAGGTCAAGGACCTCCTGAGTGACGATTTTAAGCACGTCGGGATTTGTAAGGCAGAGCTGGTCGGGGTTACGTTTGCCGTCTCTCAGAGCAAAATATTCGGGATGTGTGTCAAAATAGACGTCTTTTGAGCAGAACTGAGAGGTGAGGGTGTGGGCAAGATTTGAAATGTAGTTTACAGTTCCGCCCTGTTCCGCTGAAAGTGAGCGGTATGTGCCGCCCGAAAGACCGTTGGCAAGAGAAAACTCAGCGTTTCTCGGGCTTAACCAGTCTGTTTCGGTGGATTCGAAAAACGGCGTATATTCGTATTTTTCGTTTGCGGGTACGCTGATTGTCTCAGATTTCGGTATAAGTTTGACATCGCCTGTATACCAGCGGCATCCGCAATATTTCTGGAGGAAGCCGAAAACGCCGTAAATCGGTCCGCGGCTGCCGGAGCCTGTGATATAAAGAGTGTCGCCGTCAGCTTTTACAGTGTAGCTGCCGCTTTCACCCTCTGCAGCGGTGGAAATATATATCGTTTTGCCTGAGGGAACGCTCAGAGAAGCGTTCAAGGCAAGCTCTTTGCCTGTGATTTCTTTAATGTATTTCTGCAGAGTCTGAGCGGCGTATTTTTCTGTTGCCGCGGCGTTAACTGGGATAGTGATGGTGCAGTCTGTGTCACTTCCGACAAAAACGGTGTCGCCGTCTTCAGCGGATACAGTGAACACAAGAGCACTCATTGTAAATAAAACCGCTAAAAAGATGCTGATTAATTTTTTCATAAAATCGCCTCCGTAAAATAATAGTATCATACAGAAGAGCAAATTTCAATAAAAACAGTTATACTTTAATTTTAAATTAAAATGACAAATTCGCTTAAAATACTTGAATAAGCTGATAAAATTGTGTATAATCAATCTGTATAGCTGTTTAATATTTAACAAAGGTTTATGTTGATAATATTATGCTGACAGAAAGTTGATTTTAGCTTTTTTAAAGCTTGCAAAATAATAAAGAATTTTTAAAGGAGGAATTCCCCATGAATGAAAACTTCAGCTATAAAATGAAGCTTACAGACGAGCAGGCCGCAATTCTCCACGGCTCAAAGGGCGAAACAATGGCAAAGGTTATGCAGACCCTTGTTCTTTACGGTGACGCCTTTGAGGCAGAGAAGATGGTTCCCGTTACAAGCGAGAAAGGTCATCTTGTTACAAGCTTCGGCCTTAAGGTTATGAAGCCCGTTCACGACCTTATGGACACACTTATCAACGGCGGCGCAATTTCCGCACAGAAATTCTCCGTTGACCCCAAACCCCTTGATCCCAACGTTCCCTCAGATTTCCTTAAGAATGTTGTATTCAACAAGTTTATGTATTCCGTTCAGGATAAGTATGACGCTCAGCTTGAAAAGCTCGGACTTATCGACAAGGATTCATATACCTGCACATGCTATATGGACGAAGTAGGCAACAAGCCCAATAAGGGCGAGGTACTCTCATGGGCAGAGTCTTCAGCTGTTGTTTACGCCAACTCCGTTCTCGGCGCGAAGTGCAACCGTAACTCAGGCATCATTGAGCTCTTCGGCTCAATCGTAGGCTGTGTTCCTTATTTCGGACTTCTCACTGACGAAGGCAGAAAGGCAACATGGATTGTTGAAGTCAAGACAAGCAAAAAGCCTGAGGCTCAGATTCTCGGCTCCGCTATCGGCATGAAGGTTATGGAAGATGTTCCCTATGTCAAGGGTCTTGACAAGTGGCTCGGCACAGAGCTTGACGGCGACACCTGCGCATACCTTAAGGATTTCGGTGCTGCTACAGCTTCAAACGGCGCTGTCGGTCTTTATCATATCGAAAATCTTACTCCCGAGGCAGTTGAGCAGGGCGAAGGCATCATCGCAGAGGGCGCAAAGGTTTATGTTATTGATGACGCTGAACTTGAAAGAGTTAAAAATAATTATCCCGTTATGTGGAAGGATAAGAACGCGGCTCCCAAGCTCTGCTTCGTAGGCTGCCCCCATCTTTCATTCAACCAGCTCGTTGAGTGGACTGAAAATGTTGCTGACGGTCTTAAGAAGAACGGTCTCAGCAAGGTTTCCGTTCCCACAGTATTCACAGCGGCTCCCGGAGTTATTGAGAAATTCAACAAGACACCCTACGCGGCTAAGCTTAAGGGTACAGGCGTTGTACTCAGCTACATCTGCCCGCTTATGTATATGAATAACCCGCTTGCAAAGTCAATGCCCGTTATCACAAACTCAAATAAGCTCAGAACATATACAACATCACGTTACTACACAAGTGATGAGATTCTTTCAATAATCACAAAGGAGGTTAAGTAATATGAAACAGTTTAAAGGCCGTCCGGTAGTACCCGGCAAATGCACAGCTCCCGCACTTGTATCTCACGGCGGATTCAATACACTTGCCTCTTTCCAGGGCGCACTTCAGTTCGGTGATATTCCGATTTACGGCAGCAAGTATAAGCAGACCGAATGTGATGACCAGAACAATAAGGACCTTTACCGCAAGCCCATGCTCAACAAGGCTCTCTGCCTTCCCCAGACAATCGGCTCAACCACAGGCGGGATGATTCTTTACTGCGCGAAGGTTCTGGGCAAATGCCCCTCATGCCTTCTTTTCTCAGAGCATATTGATTCACTCGCAGCAGCCGGCGCGGCTCTCGGCGCAGTATGGGCAGACAGCCCCATGCCTGTTGTTGACTGCCTCGGTCAGGAATTCCTTGACTATGTTAAGGACGGAATGACAATCGACATCGCAGAGGACGGAACGGTTACCGTAAGATAAACAAATTCGATAATTTAAGCCGCTTGAAATACAGCGGCTTAGTTCTTTTGAGAGGAATTTCATTATGCCCACGATTAAGATTGAGAATAAATCCGACGACGATATAATTATCAGCTTCTGCGGAGAGGAAAAGGAGCTTGCTGACGGAGAGAGTACTTTTTTTGAAAACAGGGAAAAGGGCGAATACGAAGTCCATGTTCACAGAAAAAGAGTGCCTAAAGAAAGCATTCTGCCCGAGGATGCGCCCAAGGGACTTGAGGCGGCAAAGGCACAGGATGAGAAGCCCGGCAGCCACGTTCAGCTTGACGCGGATATTATCTTTGATGTGAATTCCTCAAAGGCTGTGGTTAACGTCATTCAGGAGGTTAAGGGCGTGGAGACTCTCCATGAGGATGTTATATTTGTCGGATATAACGCGGATGTTTCCGGAGCTAAGCTTGTGGAGAAAAAAGACAGCTTCGCAAATGAGAAGATACGCAAGTCATATCTTTTTCAGCAGCTTAAAAGTGCCTTTCTTCCTGTTGGTCTTGTGGGAATCGCCGTCTTTATTCTCGGCGCGGTGCTTCTGATTCTTTACGCGGCGGGTGTTACGATTTCTGTAGGGAAAAATGATGTGACTCTTGTGCGGATTCTTATTCTTTTTGCAGGCGGAGTGCTTGTAGCGGGATACTTTGCCGTTAATGTGAAAAAAATACTCAAACGGGCAAAGTCCCTGAGCGGAAAATAAAAAACTTTTGCACAGGGTTTTACACAAGATGTCAGTGTCGAAGCGCAATTTTAAGAGCCGTTTCCACAAGCTGTTGTGGACAGAAGATTTATCAACAACTAATTGACATTTTATTGACATGAGGGTGTGCAAAACCCGCAAAAAAAGAGTAAAAATTCCTCTTGACATATGATGTTTTATACTGTATAATAACTGCCTGTAAAGATTAAAAGCTTTACAGGCAGTTTGCTTTGGAGGTGCGTTTTTACGGCAAAGAATCTTGATGTTATAATGCTTATAGATTTGTACGGCGATATGCTTACCGAAAAGCAGCACTCCTTTTTAAGCTATTATTATAATGATGACCTTTCCCTTTCAGAAATAGCGGCCAACGAGGGCATAACCCGCCAGGGTGTGCGTGACGCTATAAAAAGAGCGGAGACTCAGCTTTATGATATGGAAGAGAAGCTGGGGCTTGTTGCCAGATTTGAAAGCATGAAAAACGGACTTGAAGAGATAATGCAGTATGCGGATGAAATAGGTGAATACAACCGCACACATACTCTTTCAAGAGAGGTCAACGACTGCACGGCAAAGATAAAGGCAGTCGCCCGAACATTAATAATGGAATAATAATTTATATGCAACCATGGTGGTGAATTTATGGCATTTGAAGGTCTTTCAGACAGACTTGAGTCAGCGTTTCAGCGCCTGAAAAGCAAGGGTTCTCTTACAGAGGCCGATGTTAATGACGCGATGCGAGAAGTCAGAATGGCTCTGCTCGAGGCTGACGTAAACTACAAGGTTGCCAAGGATTTCACAAAAAAAGTTACCGAACGCGCTGTCGGTGAGAAGGTTATGGAAAGCCTTACACCCGCGCAGATGGTTATAAAAATCGTTAATGAAGAGCTTACAGGCCTTATGGGCGGCACAAAATCCCGCCTTGCTGTTGCGAATCATCCGCCGACGGTGGTTATGATGTGCGGCCTTCAGGGCTCAGGTAAAACTACCCATACCGCTAAAATAGCAATGATGCTCAAGGGCCAGGGCCACAGACCGCTTCTCGCAGCCTGCGACGTTTACCGTCCCGCGGCTATCAAACAGCTTCAGGTTGTGGGTGAGCAGGCAGGAGTTCCTGTGTTTGAGATGGGTCAGATAGACCCGGTTACAATAGCTCAGGAAGCTATCAAGCTTGCTAAAGACCGCGGATACGATTATGTTTTCCTTGACACCGCAGGACGACTCCATATTGACGAGGTTCTTATGGAGGAGCTTAAAAATATCAAAGCAACCGTTCATCCTCACGAAATTCTTTTCGTAGTTGACGCAATGACCGGTCAGGACGCTGTTAATGTCGCGAAGACATTTGATGACGCTCTCGGTATCGACGGCGTTGTTCTCACAAAGCTTGACGGTGATACACGAGGCGGTGCCGCTCTTTCAATCAGAGCCGTTACAGGCAAGCCTATCAAATTTATCGGTATCGGTGAAAAATTAGGCGACCTTGATGTTTTCCATCCCGACAGAATGGCGTCGAGAATCCTCGGCATGGGCGACGTTCTTTCTCTTATCGAAAAGGCTGAGATGGCTCTTGACGAAAAGAAGGCGGAGGAGCTTGAAAAGAAGCTCAGACAGAACAAATTCGACCTTAATGACCTGGTTGACCAGATTGACCAGATTAAGCGTCTCGGTTCTCTTAAAGATACTCTTTCCCTTATCCCGGGTCTCGGCAAGCAGATAAAGGATGTTGAGATTGACGAAACGGCGTTTGACAAAATTAAGGCTATTATTTCATCAATGACACCTGAGGAAAGAGAGCATCCCGAAGTTATCAATCCCTCACGCAAGAGAAGGATTGCGGCAGGCTGCGGCAGAGATGTTGAAGCGGTAAACAAGCTTCTCTCTCAGCATAAGCAGATGCAGAAAATGTTTAAGCAGATGAATTCGGCAGGCAAGAAAAGAAGAAGAAAAGGAAGACCTGACCTTTCACAGCTTAAAGGCTTTAATATTTAATTCAACACGCTTGGCAGGTTATATTTTACGCATTGCGTGATGGATATATAAACTAATTTATTTATTATATTTGGAGGAAACAAAAATGGCAGTAAAAATCAGACTGCGCCGTATGGGCGCAAAGAAAGCACCTTTCTATCGTGTAGTAGTAGCAGACTCAAGATATCCCCGTGACGGCAGATTCATCGAGGAAATCGGCACATATGATCCCATGAAGAGCGACGATCAGATCAGCATCGACGCAGAAGCAGCTCAGAAGTGGATTGCTAACGGCGCACAGCCCACAGATACAGTTAAGGTTCTTCTTAAAAAGAGCGGTATCGTAAAATAATTTGAGAGGAATTTTGCAATGAAAGATTTATTGCTTTTGATTGCTCAGGGCCTCGTAAGTAATCCCGATGCGGTTAACGTTACAGTTGACGAGCCTGATGATGAGGGCGTTACAGTTTATCATCTCAGCGTTGCGCAGGAGGATATGGGCAGAGTAATCGGCAAACAGGGCAGAATTGCAAAAGCTATCAGAGTAGTTATGCGTTCAGCCGCAAGCAGAAACGATGAAAAAATCTCAGTTGAGATAGAGTAATTGTAAAACGGGAGTTGCACTGCAGCTCCCGCTTTGAGTTTTTGAGGTGGAAAAATGAACGGTGTTATTGATGTAGGAGGAGGCCTGCGCGGAATTTACGGCGCGGGTGTTTTTGACCGATGCCTTGATGATAATGTGTATTTTGACTGCTGCATAGGCGTGTCGGCCGGCAGCGCGAATACGGCATCTTTTTTGGCGGGGCAGAAAGGCAGAAATTTTCTTTTTTATCACGATTACGCATTCAGAAAAGAATATATGAGCTTCAGAAATCTGATTAAAACAGGTTCATATATCGGCCTTGACTATGTTTACGGTACGCTGACAAATACAGGCGGCGAAAACCCCATAAATTATGAGAACATACGGGCGTATAACGGAGTTTACAATGTAGTTTCCACTGACGCTGAGACAGGGGAGCCTGTGTATTTTACAAAAGACAATCTTTCTCTTGATAATTACAGAATTTTCAATGCTTCGTCATGTATTCCCATAGTCTGCAGGCCTGTTGAAATCGACGGCAGAAAGTTTTATGACGGCGGTGTTGCTGACCCTGTTCCCGTTGACAGAGCTGTTGAGCTCGGATGTGAAAAAATCGTGCTGATTCTTACGCGTCCGCTTAATGAAAAAAAGAAGCAGGGCGCAGACGCGAAGGCGGCGGCTGTAATGAAAAAGAAAAATCCGAAGATTACGGCAAAGCTTCTTGAAAGAGCGGAACTATATAACAGCTCAGTTGAAAAAGCGAAGAAGCTTCAGAAAGAAGGCAGATGTCTTATTATTGCGCCTGATGACTGCTGCGGAATAACAACCCTTTCAAAGAACGCTGAAAATCTTGAAAAGCTATATAAAAAAGGGTATAATGACGGCGGAAAAATCAAAGAGTTTATAAATATAAGGTGATACTATGATTAAAGAATATCTTGAGGTCGGTCAGATTGTGGGTACTCACGGTGTCAGAGGCGAAGTCCGTGTTAATCCGTGGTGTGACAGCCCCGAATTTATCAAGCAGTTTAAAACTTTATATTATGATAAAAACGGTCAGAAGAGCGTTAAGGTGCTCGCCTGCCGTCCTCACGGAAACGTAGCGCTTTTAAAGCTTGACGGAATCGAAACAGTTGAGGCTGCGTCAGCTATGAGAAATAAGATTCTTTATATGAAAAGAAGCGACGCAAAAATCAGCGAGGGCTCTTATTTCATAGCGGAGCTGTGCGATTGTACGGTGGTTGACGCTGACAATGAGAGTAAGGTTTACGGAATTCTTACAGATGTAACCGAGACAGGCGCCAATGATGTATGGTATATCACCAGAGACGGTAAAGAGTATCTTATTCCCGCTATCCCCGATGTGGTGGTAAATGTTGACGTTGTCGCGGGAATAATAAAGATAAGACCGCTGAAAGGGATTTTTGAAGATGAGGATTGATATACTTACTCTTTTTCCCGAGATGTGCGATGCCGTTCTCGGCGAAAGCATAATAGGCAGAGCCAGAGAAAACGGTTTTGTTGAAATAAACAGCATAAATATCAGAGATTACACAGAGGACAAGCACAACCGTGTTGATGACGCTCCCTACGGCGGCGGAACGGGCATGATAATGCAGACTCAGCCGATTTATGACTGCTTTAAGAGTCTCTGCGAGTCTCTGGGCAAGAGACCGAAGCTTATATATATGTCTCCTCAGGGTAAGGTGCTTGACCAACAGAAGGTTAAGGAGCTGGCGGAAGAAGAGAATATCGCTATTCTCTGCGGTCACTATGAGGGCGTTGACCAGCGGGTTATTGACGAAATAGTCGACGAGGAAATATCCATAGGCGACTATGTGCTTACAGGCGGCGAGCTGCCTGCGCTTATTCTGGCGGACAGTATTTCAAGAATGCTTCCAGGGGTTCTTGCCAATGATGACGCTTTTCAGCAGGAGAGCCATTATTCCCATCTTCTTGAATATCCTCAGTATACCCGCCCTGTGGAATGGCGCGGAAAAGAGGTTCCGCAGGTGCTTCTTTCGGGTCATCACGCCAATATAGACAAATGGCGCAGGGAGCAGTCTCTCAAGCGCACATATGAGCGCAGGCCCGATATGCTTTCTGCGGCTGAACTCAGCAAAAACGACAAAAAGTACCTTTCATCTTTGGATAACGATGAGCAAAAATGGTAAATATGCAACAAATGGGCAATTCTTTATTGTAAAATTGCACAAACTGCAAGGTTTTTGAATTGCTACATTTGGAATTCACTACGAATATTTCAAAACAGCATTTCTTTTCGTTGACGTGGACAGGTTTTGTGATATAATATAGTAGTAGGAATTGTTAAACGAACCTTAAGCGAATGGAGACGGAAAATATGTACGTTAAAGATGTAGTTATTCAGAATCAGGTCGGACTTCATGCACGCCCGGCAACATTTTTCATTCAGAAAGCAAACGAATTCAAATCTTCTATCTGGGTTGAGAAGGAAGAGAGAAGAGTTAACGCAAAGAGCCTTCTCGGTGTTCTTTCACTCGGAATTATGGGCGGTACACAGATTCGCATAATCGCAGGCGGCGCTGATGAAGAGCAGGCTGTTGACGAGCTTGTTAAGCTTGTAAGCTCAGGCTTCGCAGAGTAATTATTATTTTGCCGTAAGCGTATAAAATCAAAAATGTAAAGAAAAGTATGGGTTTTGAATAATCATAATGACTTAATCAGAATCCATACTATATTTTTATATAAATTAAAGCTGTTACGAAGAACAGGGAGGTGATTTTTCTGGAACTTAAGGAATTGAGAAAAAAGTCAATGGCTCTGCCGAAAACCCCCGGGGTTTACTTGATGAAAGACATAAAAAACGAGATAATATATGTGGGCAAGGCAAAGGCTTTGAAAAACAGAGTCAGCTCATACTTCGGTTCACAGAATAATCATACCCCGAAGGTCAGAAAAATGGTTGAGCACGTCAATGATTTTGACTATATTCTGACAGACAGCGAATTTGAGGCTCTTGTGCTGGAATGCAGTCTTATTAAGCAGCACAGCCCCAAATACAACATTCTTTTAAAAGACGATAAAGGCTACAGTTATATAAAAGTCACTAAAGGCAAATGGCCTAAAATTTCAGCCGTGCTTCAGAAAAGTGATGATGACGCCAGATATATCGGGCCTTATACAGGCTCATTCAGCGTTAAAAGCGCTGTTGAGGAGGCGCTGAAGACATTTATGCTGCCGTCGTGCGGCAAAAGCTTCCCTAAGGAAATCGGCAAAAGCCGCCCGTGCCTTAATTATTTTATCAAGCAGTGCATGGCGCCGTGCAGCGGCAAGGTCAGCTGTGAGGAGTATAATGAGGCGGTTAACGAAGCGCTGAGATTCCTGCAGGGAGACAGCACGGAGATTGTACGCGAACTGAAAGCTCAGATGGAGCAGGCGTCGGAAAATCTTGATTTTGAAAAAGCGGCAAAGCTGAGAGATAAAATCCGCGCCATTGAAAAAACGTCGGAGCGGCAGAAGGTTGTGGGAACGGATAACCGCCCGAAGGACTTTTTCGCCGTTTCACAGACAGAAGAAAAATCATGTCTGTGTATTTTGAGATTTGATACGGGCAGACTCAGAGAAAGCAAATATTTTATTCTTCCCTTTTTAGAGTCTCTGCCTGCCGCGAGAGCGGAGCTGATAACCCGCTTTTATTCAGACGGCGCGCATATCCCGTCACAGGTTTTTATTGACGGAGAGATTGATGACGCGGAGCTGATTACCGAGTGGCTGAGCAGTACAGCAGGCAGAAAAGTTGAGCTGATTATTCCTCAGAAGGGCAAATCGGCCGAAACTGTAAGAATGTGTAAAAACAACGCGGCGGAAAAACTGGCGCAGAGCCTAGGCAGAACAGGCGGAGTTACCGCGGCGCTGGACGAGCTGTCAAAGCTGCTCGGACTTGAAAAACCGCCGGTGTTTATAGAGTCATACGATATTTCACACACCATGGGCAGCGATAATGTCGCCGGTATGGTTGTGTTTAAAAACGGTCAGCCGTATAAGAAATCATACCGCAGATTCAGTATAAAAGGATTCTCGGGTCAGGACGATTACGGCTCAATGGCAGAGGTTATTTCAAGGCGGCTTAATGAGTATCAGATTCACGAGGGTACAGACAACGGATTCGGGACTCTGCCCGACCTGATTCTGCTTGACGGCGGCATAGGCCAGGTCAACGCAGTTAAGCCGATAGTAGAAGCCTTCGGTTATAATATCCCTGTTTTCGGTATGGTTAAGGATTCATCACACCGCACGAGAGCCATTGCCTCAAACGGAGGAGAAATCGCAATCAACTCAAAGCGTCAGGCGTTCACTCTTGTTTCCACAATTCAGGAGGAGGTACACCGCTACTCGGTAGCGTATCACAGAACAAAGCATAAAAAAACCTCTTTGGCTGCTTCACTCACTGAGATTGACGGCGTAGGAGAGAAAAAAGCCAAAGCCCTTCTTAAAGAATTCAGAACAATCACGGCTGTAAAGAATGCATCTGTTGAGGAACTTTGCCGCGCAGAGGGCATAAATACGGTGATTGCGGATAAAATTTACGGTCATTTTCATAAAACTGATTGACAACAGGGCTTATTTTATGCGATAATACACTGAGTAAAATTTATCGGAGGAAAGTATGAGAGTTATTACGGGAACAGCACGAGGCAGAGTTCTTGAAACACTGCCGGGAGAAGATGTGCGACCCACAACCGATAGAGTTAAAGAAGCCATGTTCAGCATTGTTCAGTTTGAGCTTGAAGGCAGAAAGGTGCTTGACCTTTTTGCGGGCTCGGGTCAGCTGGGTATAGAGGCTCTCAGCAGAGGCGCCGCGTATGCCACTTTTGTTGACAGCAGCAGAGATTCAATCAACTGCGTTAAGAATAATCTGAACAGGACAGGACTTAAAACAAATACAAGCGTTGTTCAGTCAGATTCACTGACATTTGTCAGAACAACAAAAGAAACTTTTGATATAGCTTTTCTTGACCCGCCTTATTCAAGGGGGCTGCTTCAGGCGGCGCTTCCTGTAGTTGCTCAGAGAATGAGCAGCGGAGGCGTTATAATCTGTGAGCATCCCAAGGGTGAGGAAATGCCTGCTGAAGCAGGAGAATTTACGCTTTACAGAGAATATAAATACGGCAAAACAGCACTTACGGTTTACCGCAAAAAGGAAGATGACGAATGAGAATTGCAATATGTCCGGGCAGCTTTGACCCGATTACCAACGGTCATCTTGCCGTTATCCGCCGCGCGGCGAAGCTTTTTGACAAGGTTATTGTTGTGGTTATGGTTAATTTCCGCAAGCCTGTCGGTCTCTTTAATGCCGAAGAGAGAGTGGAGCTTATAAAACGCTGCACTAAAGATATAGAAAATGTTGAGGTCGATTATTCGGGCGGTCTGCTTGCAGACTACGCCGCCGAAAAAAAGGCTGTAGCCATTGTAAAGGGCTTAAGAGCCGTGTCTGATTTTGAGGATGAATTTCAGCAGGCGCTTACAAACAAGCAGCTTAATCCCGATGTGGAGACAGTGTTTATCACCGCAGAGGCTGAGCATATGTATCTTTCGTCAAGCCTTGTTAAGCAGATATGCGAGCTGGGAGCAAATATTGATATGACCAGATTTGTCCCGGAAGAGATCGCTGATGATATTGTGAAAAGAATAAAGGGAAAGGAAGAATAAAAATGAACGTACAGGGGATTCTTGATTCTATTGAGGAAGTGCTTGATAACGGTTCGAGCTTTCCGTTCTCATCAAAAATTGCGGTTGATGTTGATGCAATACGTACTTATGTAAATGACATCAGACTTGAGCTTCCTGTAGAAATCGAGAAAGCGCAGGAGATTGTTGAGCACTATAACAGCATAATCAAAAAGGCTTCAACAGAGGCTTCTGTTACTACGTCCACAGCTCAAAAGCAGGCTGAGGAGATTATCGGCGCCGCAAAAGAAAAGGCAAAGGGAATTATCGAAAACGCAGAGGCAAACTCAAAAGCCACCCTTGCCGCAGCTAATGAGCAGGCGCGCAAAATGGTTGAATCCACAGAAATCGCCCATCAGGCACAGGAGTATTCCGATATGGTTCGCTCAAGAGCAACAGAAGAGTCTCAGGCAATTATCAAGAATGCCGAGGGTGAGGCTTCCGCTATTGTTCAGGACGCAACAAATAAATCCGAATCAATTAAAAAGAGCACCAGTGAGTGGGCTGCAGGCATCCGCCAGGCAACCACAAACTACGTCAATGACATTATGAAAAACAGCGACGACGTTCTTTCCGCAAATATCGCAGAGATCCGCAAGGCACGCCAGAGTCTTCAGGCTGCAGCCGAGAGGGATTAAGTTACATATCATAAATAATAACAGGGTTGCTGTGTAATGCGGCAGCCCTGAATTGTGCAGGGTTAGTACATCGGTAGTACAGGCGCTTCCCAAGCCTCAGAGGCGGGTTCGACTCCCGTACCCTGCTCCATAAAAGAAACGTCTTTTGTCTACCAAGGCAAAAGGCTTTTCTTTTCGCATTTTAGGGCAAAATACAGGCAAAATCGCATAAAATGAGGTAAAACGGGCTTTGAGATGGCCATCATGGCTGTCCAGGAGCCCATTTTTTCGTTTCCGGCACCGAAAACAGCCCGAAAATGCTGGTGTACTTTTTACGTTTCTTTGCTCTGCAAAGAAGTCGGCAACCGACTCTGCGAAGGGATTTGAACCTTGTCGAAAATCCAATGCGAATAAGTGATTGTAATCTGTAGAAAGTTTGAAATTTTTATTATAATATTGATTTTTCGGTCGAAAAATGCTATACTAAACAAAAGATGGTAGTTGTATCAAACTCCAAACTGCTTGTAAAGGAGATTTAAAATGGCTGTTAGTTATAAGAAATTGTGGCACATTCTTGTGGACAAAAACATGAAGAAAAAGGATCTGGAAGAAGCAGCCGGTATCACCCACTATCAAATGTACAAGCTCGCGAATGATAAAGATATCACTACTGATGTGATTGGTGCCATTTGTGCTGCACTCGGGGTTGAGCCAAACGATATCATGGATTTTATTCCGGATAAAAAGTAAGTAGTACAAAATGATCTATTACGGAGGTTTTCATGAGCTACTTAGAATTAGATATTAAACGAAGCTATGTCAGTTATGGTGATCATAATATTGCCAATTCATTTTTGGTACCTGCACTTAGGCATACGAGAATATATAAACGTAGTGTTGGCTTTTTTTCTTCCGGCGTATTTTCTCCAATTATTGACGGTATTGTTGCTCTATCGAGAAACAACGGCTATATCCAATTGATAGCGAGTCCTAACCTAAACGAGGAAGACATAAGGGCGATAGACCTTGGATATCAGAAAAGAGAAGATATTATATCAGGTGCGGTTGAACGTGATTTTGAAAATGCTCTTGAAGAATTAGATGATGCAAGGTTACAGTTATTGGCATCATTGATAGCAAATGGTACAATGGATATAAAAATCGCTGTAACAAATGGAACTGGCATATATCATGACAAGTTGGGGATCATAGAGGATTTTGACGGAAATGTACTTGTGTTTTATGGGTCTCCAAATGCCAGCTTAAGCGGGTATCAAAACAATTATGAGAAAATCCGTGTGGTGAAAAGTTGGGTTATCTCGGATAAAGAAAGCATTGAAGATGAAGAGAATGAATTTGATGCATTGTGGAATGATACCAATCCCCATGTAAAAGTTTACGATTATTCGATATCAGCGAAATTGAAAATTCTGTCTGTGTTGGAGAATCGGAAAAGTGCTGCTGATAGAGATGAAAAGAAAGCACCAATTGTCTTAAGGGACTATCAAAATGCTGCGATTAATGCGTGGGTTAAAAATGATTTTCACGGTTTTTATGTTATGGCAACTGGTACCGGAAAAACATGGACAGCTATTTTCTCAGCCATTAAACTTATGGATACAATACCGGTGATGACTGTAATCTGCGCACCGTATAAGCATCTGGTTAGACAGTGGGCTGAGGATGTGGAAAAGGCTGTTCCGGGCGCAATATTAATTTTGGTATCTTCTGAAAATCAAGGATGGGAACAACAGTTATCACAAGCAATTGTGCGACAGCGTTTACATAAGGAAACAAAAATTATTGTCATTTCTACGATTAAATCATTTTATCTTGAACGGTTTCAAAATACAATCAAAAAATCAAAACAGGAAAAACTATTAATTGTTGATGAAGCTCATCGATTTACAAAACGACCAGAAGCCTTAAGTCAACAATTTCAGTATATGCTCGGATTAAGTGCTACCCCTTTTAGTGGCAAAGACACTGCTAAAGGAAATGAGCTTATGGCGTTTTTTGGCGGGCAAGTTTTCAGCCTTCCTATTGAAGAAGCATTGAAACGGGGTTTTTTGGTAAAATACAATTACTACCCTATTTTTGTAAATGCAACTGTAGATGAGGAAGAGCGTTTTAGAAAGAAAAGTGCGCAGATTGCTGGTTGCTTTAGGAATAACGTATGTATTGATCCTGAAAATCTGGCTTTGTACCTACGCGCCCGTCTACGAATCATTTCCATGGCACAGGAAAAACTTGACCGCATTGAAGAAATTTTTGCGTATATAAAAGAGAAGGATCACTTTATTGTATACTGCGGAGATGGCAGACTTTATGATGATAATAATGAGGAAATCCGGCACATTCAATTTGTAAAACGCAAGTTATCTGGTCTTGGATTTAAAACGAGCCAGTTTACAGCATCAGAGGATATGGCAGAACGTATGGATCTGGTAGATGCATTTAACGAAGGCGCAATCGATGCGCTTGCTGCAATAAGGTGCTTGGATGAAGGAATCAACATTCCTTCTATAAATGGAGCCCTGATCCTATCAAGCAACGATGATTATAGGGAATTCGTACAACGCAGAGGACGTATTCTGAGAACTTACAAAAATAAAGAATATGCGAATATCTACGATGTAATTGTTTTGCCGTCGTATGATACTACAAAAATGGCAGAAATAGAACTTAGGCGATATTACGAATATGCAAGATTGGCATACAATTCTGAGGAACTGCTGACAAAACTTGAAAATATTGCTGCGGATTATGGACTGGAGCTTGACGACTTTATTGCCACATTTGATGAAGGTAAGGAGGTAGACCTCGATGACTAAAGAAGAAGCAGTAATATACATGATTTCGAAGGTGGAAGAGGTTGAGCGTGAACGATTGGCGTCACATTTTTCCATTGATGCTACAAAGCAAAAAAAAGAAGCTGTAGATGGAATTCTTAAAGCATTAAAGGAGGTTCAGCTCGATAATGAAGATCAGCAGGATTGAGTTTGAAAACTTTAGAAATTTTCGTGATCACTGCCGCATGGATTTTCCTACAGATGGCAGCGTTTCTGTAATCTATGGTCCTAACGGAGTAGGAAAAACTACGCTACACCAGTTGTTCCAGTGGATTTTTTACGGAGATGTACATTTTAATAAAACAGCAAGTAATAAAATGTATAATTTAGAGTTTGAACAAGCAGCTAGCTTTCATCAGGTGTTTTCTGTGCTGGGAGTAATTGATTTCGAACACCCTAACGCAGATGGTGTTATAGAATATTACTCGCTTCGAAGAGAATGGATATATCAAAAAGAGCAGCAGGAATCAAAAATTATTAACAAGAAATTTAGACTGTCTAAAAAAATCGGAGATGATTGGAAAACAGTATCTGATGATCCGGTTAATATCATAGAACAAATATTACCCAGCGGCTTATCTCAGTATTTCTTTTTTGATGGTGAAAGCATGATAGCTGACCTGAGCCAGAAAGGTAGAGATTCTGCAAAATCGCTCAGGAAAGCCTTGTACTCCATTTTTGATTTGGATATATATGAACAAGCACTCGTACATATAGGGACACAGAGCAGCGGAACCTCTACTGTGTTAGGTAAACTGTATTTTAGTCGTGCAGAAAACAGCACTAACGCTGATGTAATTAAAGCACGAGGCCTATATCGCCAAGCACTAAAATGGGTAGAGGATCTAGAAGAAAAGATTAGATCTTGCAATGTAGCGATAGAGAGATATAAGCAGGAAGCTCAGGAGTTATCCGAACAAATTGGAAGTAATCCGTCTCAGGAAACATTGGAAAAGCGACGCAAAAAAGCCAAAGATTCTATAAAAGCTCTTGAAACAGCCATTCAGCGTGAGACGAAAGCTTTTGGCGAAACTATTATGGCAAATTATCCATATTTGTTGCTTGCACGCATGGTTGAAGAAGCACAGGTTCGAATCGGCCTCAAAGTTGAAGAAGAAAAGCTTTTACCAGGTCTGACAAAAGAATTGGTGCTTTCATTACTAAAAGAAAACACTTGTCTGTGCGGAAATCCAATTACAGATGCCGAGCGTACTTCACTAAATAATCTCCTTAAAATGTTCCCACCGCTATCATATAAGTATATTTATGACCAGTTCAAAAATAATGCTATCCGTTGGAGTACAACATATGATAGCGAGGCTCTGCTGAAACACTTAAATGCAATTTTTGAATATAGAGATCAGATTGCAGAGCTTCAGATTGAAATTCATGATATTGATGAAGAACAGAAACAAGGAGAAAATGTAGATGCGCTGATAGCAAAGCGCGCAAAAGCTGAAGAATCACAGCGGTATTGGCGAAATGAACTAGAAAAAGTAACAAAGGATCTTGGACTACAAGATCAGATAAAAAAGCAACGTAAGAAGAAGCTTGATGAACTTTTGGCCGCCAATAATGCCAACAAGAGCATCGATGAACAAATCGCCATAATGGAAGCAGTCAGAATTTACTTCGACAGCACGTTGAAGTCGTCTGCAAAGCATTATAGTGAAACCCTTCGTTCAACCATTCAGGAATTACTTGGGAAGATGCTCACCAGCACGAGACAGGTTAGTATGACTGAAAAATTCGAACTGAGTGTAAAAGATAGCTTTGGTGATGAAGCAAAATCAGAAGGACAATTTGCAGTTGTTTCATTTGCTTATATTGGAGGAATATTTAAGCTGCTTGGTGATGTGCCTGAATTGAAAGGAAAAGAATTCCCCCTAATTTTGGATGGACCGTTTTCAAAGTTGGATGTTATTCAGCGGCAGAACGTTATTAACACAATTCCGGCATATGCCCCGCAGGTCATATTGTTTTCGAAAGATGATATTAATAATTGCTTTGGAGAAACAGGCATTGAAAATGTATGGACCATTTATAGCAATGCGGAAAGAAATGTATCTCGTGTAGAAAAAGGTTATAATCCGGAGGTGTTCATCATAAATGCTTGAGTTTACAACTGATGCCTACTTAAGAGGACCTATTTGGCACGATACACTTGAAAAATTGGTTGGAAGCGTCTTTGAAACACAGTGGGATGTATTTGCTCTTTGTATTTCAATTGGAATGATGTACGATAAGCAAATCGAAACAGAAAATATGGTTCCTGATGATTACGAAATGGAACCGCACTCTGTTGGTAGAAATGTCCTTGGAAAAGCCCAAAATAGAGCATTGTTGGAATTTATGTTTCAAACAGCTATGGTAACAACAAAGCATTTGGATCTTGATGAGGACGCACGATTAGAATTAGCTTTTAACGATAATGCAAAACCAGACTTCAATCCAGTGACATTTTTAACAAAATTTGCAAATTATGGTATCTCAAAGCTTTCTGAGATAATTGCTGATACCGAGGATGTTGAACTTTTGGAATCTATGATGACTTTCCTCAACTCCACCTATGAATCAGGAGCAGAAATTATTGAAGACGAATTAGAAATTGAAGATTTCGAGTGAGTGTTTCAAATAGAGAACTATTGACAAAATGCGACAAGCGTGATATACTTAAGTACATACTTAAGTATATCACGCTTTGCTTTGAGGTGAATTATGAATTTTACATACCGTTTCCCAGCTGTTCGTGGCGTTCAAGCTGGAAGAGAATATTATATTTCAATGGTTCCATTAAAGTTGTTATCTCGCTTGTTTCCTGCCGAAGAAGAAATTGTGCTTCCTGAATATCGGGCACAGCGTAGAATAAACGAAGCCCGTATTCCTGAAATTAAAAAATATATTTTAGATAACCGGGATACTTATGTCTTTTCTGCCCTTTCTGCATCTATAGATGGTGAATTTAGGTTTGCTTCAATTGACGACGTAGATGTTGGCATCTTGGAAGTTGATATGGAATCTGTTTTTCTAATCAACGATGGGCAGCATCGTAAGGCTGCGATTTTAGCAGCGATGGAAGAAGATGCATCATTAGAAAAAGAAACTATCTCAATTGTGTTTTTTGCAGATGAAGGACTCGCGCGCAGCCAACAGATGTTTACGGATTTAAATAAACATGCTGTAAAAACGTCCAATTCTCTTTCCACATTATACGATGCACGTGATGAGATTGCAGTTGCAACCAAAAATGTGATTGATGCTATTCCGTTCTTTAAGAAATACACCGATAAAGAACGAGATATCCTTGGAAAAAACTCGTCCAATCTGTTTACTTTGAACATGATCTATAAGGCAAATCAGAAAATACTTCACGGCGAAAAATGCAGCGAAAATGACGAGCGTTTTTTGATTGATTTCTGGAGGTTGATTTCCGAAAACATTATTGAGTGGCAAGAAGTTCTGAACAAAACCCTCACCAAAAAAGCTCTTAGAGAAAATTATATCGTGGCGTTAGCAATAACAATTAGCGCCTTTGGAAGGCTGGGAAGACATTTTTATGAGCACCGTGATTCAATGGACTCATACCTTACTAAGCTTAGATCTATCGACTGGTTGCGAACAAACGAAGCGTGGGTAGGTCGAACAATCCGACAGAACGGGAAAGTCTTAAATAGTGAAGAAGCGGTTTTATTAACGTGCTCACTGATAAAGCAAAAACTTGGTATTTCTCTAACAAAAGAGGAACAGCAAAAAGAAAAAATGATGTTGGAGAAGAAATGATATGAAATATACGGGAGAATTTGCTGCATACGAGGACATCATTCAAGAAATGAAACTCGTATATCAAAATGATAAACGTCCATGGATGATTGGATTCAGCGGTGGTAAAGATTCGACGCTATTATGTTGTCTTGTCATGGAAATGCTCGAACGACTTCCGGCAGAAAAGCGCAATAAAACAGTTTATATTGTTTCATCAGACACCATGGTTGAAAATCCAATTGTGCGAGATTATATGCATAGAATGTCAACTATGATTAATGAAGCTGGAGCGCGCCTAAATGTAAAAGCGGACATCATTTATCCCAAGGTCGAGGATACGTTCTGGTGCAAAACGATAGGACTTGGCTATCCTACACCGGAAGCTCCGGGATTTCGCTGGTGTACAGAACGTCTGAAGATTCATCCGATGAACGCGTATACACTCAATACGATCAAAAATAACGGTGAGGTTGTATTGCTTTTGGGTGTGCGCAAGGCTGAAAGCACATATAGGGCAAATAATATTCGCTCAAGAGAAATTGAGGGCAAGCTCCTTGTTCCACATAATGATATAGAGAATGCCTATGTATATAATCCACTCACAGAAATTCCAAATGAAGAAGTATGGAAGTTCTTGTTGAAGGGAGATGCTAAAACGCCCTGGGGCTCTGATAATAAATATCTTTTTTCACTCTATCAAGGGGAAAATCTCGGTGAAGAAGCCAGTGTTATCGGAGAAATCGATGAGAACAAGATTCCGGTAACCGGGAATTCGCGTTTCGGTTGCTGGATTTGCACAATGGTAAAGGAAGACAAATCTCTGAAAACATTCATTGATCGCGGAGAAGAGTGGCTCATTCCTTTGCGTGATTACCGAAATTGGATGCTTTCCATGCGCACAACTCCTGGAGCACGCGAGTATAAACGCAGAAATGGCTCCATGTATCGCAAAGCTGATGGATCATTAGGTGAAGGACCATTTACTATGGAGACTAGAAAAGAAATGCTTCGCCGCCTTCTTCAGCTTGAAGTGGATACAGGTTTATCACTTATCACAATTGAAGAGCTAAAGCAAATCGATATAATGTGGGATAATGAAGGAGACCTAACGCGAAGAAGCTTGGTGGAAATATACAACGATGTAACTGGCAAAACACTTCCTTGGGATCAGTATAAGACGCCGATTTTTCCTGCAGATGTTATCGATGAAATCCAACAGCAATGCATAGAAAATAACGTTGAATTTGAACTGATTTCTAAGTTGATAGTTGAAATTGAAGCTAACAAATACTATACAAAAGGATCTATAATGACAAAGGCATTTGATCGAATAATCAATCAAGGATGGCTTCACTTTGACAGTATCGAGAAGGGTTTAAAAAATGATAATTGATAAGATTGTACTTTATAATTTCGGCTCGTATGAGGGTGAAAACGTCTTTGAGACTCATGGTACCGATGGAAAAAGCATCATATTAATCGGCGGAAAAAACGGGGCCGGTAAAACGACGCTTTTTACAGCAATGCGTATATGCTTATATGGCTATATGAGCATGGGTTACAAAAATCTAAATTCGTTCTATTACCGAGCCATAACAAAATTGATTAACAATGAGGCAAAAATGATTCGTCCTGCGAAATCTCATGTGCTGATGACTATTGAACTCAGCAATGGTAGAGGCGTTGATACATATGAGCTTTTGCGCGAATGGACTCTGACGGATTCATTGCTCGAAGAGTTTTGCGTCCTTAAAAATGGAATCCTTCTAAACGAGCAAGAAATCGCCGATTTTGAAAAATACCTTCTGTCAGTAATTCCACCAGAATTATTCAATTTGTATTTTTTTGATGGAGAAAAAATAGCTGATTTCTTTTTGGAAGAAGGCAGTAATGCCAGGATAAAAAGTGCATTTTTAACTTTATGTGGATATGATACATTCGACATTATGCGAAAAAACTTTAGGCGGATAAGTACTGGAAAGGGGAAAACTGCGCCTGCTCTGGATGGGTATATTGCCGCAAAAGAATCTGTATCGGAAGCTAAAGAGAAATATTTAGCGCTGACAGAGCTACTGAAAAATTGCATAGGTGAAATAGATTCATGCGAAGCTGAAATCACTGCATTAGAAAAAGAATACTATCAAAAAGGTGGTATTACTCAAGAAGAATGGGATTTAAAAATTTTCACTCTAAAAGATGAAGAAAAGAAGCGAGAAAACTGGAACGCGCTCTTAAAAAAATGGGCAAATGAGTTGATTCCATTTCTAATGATTAGGGACCAAATCGTTGCTTTAAAAAATCAAATTGAACGCGAGAATAAGGGACAAAAATATATAAACTTCTGTGAAGTTATTAATACACCAGAAATAACAGCAATTATTGGATCTCGAACAAACGAATTGCAGCAAATCGCATTCCAACAATTTGGCGATACAAACGAGCCCATTCTTAACCTTTCTATTGAGCAAAGCGCCATCCTTTTAGCTCAGATTAATCAGATCCTTGCGTTTGATTCAGAAAAGATTGGAAAATGCCGCAGGGCAATAAGAAATTCACAGGCTCTTACAGCTAAGCTGCGTCAGGAACTGGACAGCAGCAGTGTGTCTTCTGTTCAAGAATATATGCAAAAACGAGCACAATTGTTTGAAAAAAAGAGCCTTTTGTTAGTGCAGCGAGTAGAATTAGAGCAAAGATTGGTAGATCAGCAAAGTATCGTTATACAAGCCGAGTCCACATTATTAAGTGTGCAGACCAGATTAGAAGCAGATTTAAAAAAGGCATCGATAACAGATATTTCTGCGAAATCTATCGTTATGCTTGATAAATTACAGCAGGTGCTTTTTCAGAGGCAGATTGAAAAGGTCGAAGCGTTTTTCAGAAATGAAATTCGTACGCTTATGCGCAAGACGCATTTTATAGATGATATGCGGATTGACGATAGCTTTAATACGCATTTATATCGCCGAGAAACCATATCCACGAGTAAAATCGTTGAGATTCTAAACACGAATTCCGAAGAGCACGTTATTGCCATGCTGGGTGAGGCCGCCGTCAAGGAACTGCAAGATATTACTGGCAAAAAAACATTGGAAGAAATCGCTACTGTATGCCAAGATATCAATAAAGATTCTATTGATATTCTTATTGAAATCGATAAAGCAACGTTATCAAATGGCGAAAAGCAAATATTTATTATGGCACTTTACCATTCGCTCGTACAATTGTGTAATCATGAGATACCGTTCATAATCGATACACCATTTGCACGAATTGATACTGAGCATAGAAGAAATATTTCTGAACACTTTTTCCGCCAGCTAAATGGACAAGTATTCATTCTTTCTACCAATGAAGAAATCAGCTCTGAACATGTGCACATTATCGAAGATAAGATTGCTGCGACCTATATATTAGAAAATGCTGATAACAAGCGAACTACTGTAGTAAGCGGAAAGTATTTTGAGGTGTAATATGGTTTTTAAGATTAGAACTTCAAAAAAAACAATGACTATTTTTGAAGAGATGGCTGCCAGCACAAATTATGCACCGTTCATTCTTTCTAAGCTTGCCATTTCGATGTCTCTCAAACTTGGAGGTCCATTACAAGAGAACGATTTTCATACGGATACATATGGACTGGAATTAAACAGACAAACAATTACTGGTGAATGGGACGAGCTATACAAAAGCCTGATAGAAATGCACGAAGGGCAACACATATCTGATGATGATTATTTTCAGAAATACCTGAAAGCTCATCTGGATCGTGGAGCTCGGATTCTTTATAGTGAGTTTAAGTATAATAACGATTTCCTAATTGGTCTTTTGAGCCATAAAACCGGTATATAAAAGAGGTGGATTGTATGTCAAACATCAAAGGTACTATCATAAACGTAAAAGATTTTCTCAGCCAAGAAGTCGTTAGTATAAAGATTAGAGGCACAGAAGAGAAGGTTTTTGAACTGGAAAAAGAACGAATATATGTCATTCCGGATTTTCAACGTGAGATTCGATGGTTGCCAGAAAACCTTATAGAACTGATGAATGACATCTCACGCCGTGAAAAATTCCTTGGAAATCTAATTTTAACCAGGAATGAAAATAAAAAGTATTCTATAATTGATGGCCAGCAAAGGACGTCTATGTTGCTCATGCTAATTCAATTCGCTGTGACGAAGTATCGCGATGAGCTTCCAGCGCCCCCAGAGTTATGCATAATTGAGAATGAGAGCTTTCCGGAATTTGGCGTTTTTCAAAAACACTGCTATTCATTTTCAGGAATGGAACCTGAACTTGCAGAAGAAGTGAAATCAAGCGACCAATATAAACAGGCTGAACGTTTTCAACTGTTATGGCAAACCATTGAGGATTCTGAAATCATTGCAGATTCATCATCCGCGCGAGATTTTTTAACCAACCTCTACCGTTGTGAATTTAATGTCATTTTGTCGGAAGAAGATTCCACGAATTATAGCATTGAGTATTTTCTGGATGTAAATTTAAAAGGCATAAAGTTAGACACTGAAGATATTTTTAAAGGTTATTTGTTTCATTTAGATCCAAGCGATGCATCACGTCAACTGTGGGTAGAAATGAAACGTAAATCATTGGAATTCAATGAGCTGTGCAAAACTTCACATTCCAAAAGCGATTGTTATCCGCTGATGAAATTGATAGAACATTTTTTATATTGCTATATCTATGACAACGAAAAATACAAGGATATCGTTTTTGGAGAGGACTTCTGCCTAAAACAAAAAGTGCAAATAGACCGAACTATGCATTATACTGGAGAGCACATACTAAAGGTTATAAACAACAACAGATTTATTCGAGAGATGCTGGAAAAGATAATTAAATTCTTAACTATCGCTATCGATGTTGTGTCTAATTCGAGTCCTAGCACAAAATTAAAAGGGCTTTTTGTTGTGGACGATCCTAAAGAAAAAATAGATGACATTGATATATCTAATTTTTACACTTTTATAAAAATGGTTCTTATGGATAGAAAGGTAATTGTATCGAAAGCTGTTGTAATAAAATACGCGCTAAACACGTTAATGAACACTTCTGACAACCAAAAAGAATCATACAAAAAGTTATATGCAGTACAGATGTTTGTTACTCTGTTTTCGCTGTTTGAAAATAAAAAAGGAATTGAGCCTGTAGAAAAAATATTGAAAGCAGCCAATTGGGATGAGGAAATACGTACCGCTATTACCATCTATTGCAGTAAAGATGCTATCGAAGAACGTAAGCGCAGCGCAGAGTTTAAATATAGTACAAACCCCGATAATGAACAGCAGAGGTATCATAGTATTGCTCTAGCAGCAGTATACAACTTTTTTGTTTTCGATAAAAGTAAATTGGGTGTAAAAAAAGGAAAAGCCACGGATCTTAATGTTTTTCTTACTAACGACGAATTATTCAGTGTAGAGCATTTTATCGTCAACGATTCGTTCAAAAGCAAGGTTAAGTATACAGATGCAGAAGATTATTACGAGTATGAATACCCGGCAGATGTTAAAAAGTATGCGGCATCTATTTTTAATTTTATTTACATTCCGAGGGAACTTAATAAAGATTTAGGCAATAAACCCATTATGGATAAGTTAGCTATAGTATCTGTAGCTTCAACATCCTGCGAATACTCCAAAGTTGTTATTGATGCGGCAAGAGAATCATTCGAAGCTTTGCCGGCAATAAAAAAAGGAGCCGACGAAGATAATAAACGCGCGTTGGATAGGTATTTTGCTTACGAATTCAAGCAGCAATATGCAAATTTCGTTTCAATAATACTGAAAAATATCGCAAAAAAGTTTTGTGTTACATAATACTTATAGGAGATTAATATGCGCAACTTACGATCCTACTACTCTGCCACAATAGCAGATTTCCTAAGTCAGTCTGACCGAGAAATCCTCGGCATTATTCATGCCAACGACATATCGGCGGAAACGACAATTCAACAGAGCAACACATGGGAGTCGGAAATTACGATTCTCAAGGATCAGTTGCGCACATTTTTAGACGGACGTATCATCTTTGAGTACACTATACCACGCATGGGAAAACGAGTGGACGCTGTGGTGATATACCGGGACATCGTGTTTCTACTTGAGTTCAAGGTCGGAGACAAGGAGTACCGCGAGAGTACATATGATCAGGTTTATGATTATGCCCTGGACCTGCGGAACTTTCAGAAAGAAAGTCATGACAAACTGCTTGCCTGTCTGATGATTTCTACCAGAGCACCGGAGCAACCGTGCGTTATAAACGAACGCAACCATATTATTGAGCCGATCCGTTGTAATGCAGAAAATATCGCTGCTGCCATTGAAACGATCGTGGTGCAATATGACGAGCCGGCGTTTGATTACGAAGCGTGGGAAAACTCGGAGTATTTGCCGACACCGACTATTGTTGAAGCGGCACAGGCGCTATACCGTGGGCACAATGTCCATGATATCACCCGCAGCGATGCCGGCGCCGAAAATCTTACAGTCACCACAGATGAAATCAACCGAATCATTGATTACAGCAAAGCCAATCACCGGAAGTCGATTTGCTTTGTTACCGGTGTACCCGGAGCAGGTAAAACGCTGGTTGGTCTTAATCTTGCTATACAGCGATCAGACGCCGCAGCCGGCGAGCACGCGGTATTTCTATCCGGCAATTTCCCGCTTGTAACAGTGTTACAAGAGGCACTCGCTAGAGATAAGGTGGCGCAGGAAAAAGAAGCCGGACGCCGACTTTCAAAAAATGATGCACTACGCAGTACGTCGGCATTCATTCAAATTATCCACAAATATCGTGATTCTTTCGTCGGTAACGAACATATCCCGCCGGAGCGCGTCGCCATTTTTGATGAGGCACAGCGCGCGTGGACGAAGGATATGATTGCTAAGTTCATGCAGACGAAAAAAGGCGTACCGGACTTTGAATACAGCGAGCCGGAGTTCCTGATCAGTACTATGGACAGGCATCAGGACTGGGCTGTTATCATCTGTCTTGTCGGTGGCGGACAGGAGATCAACACTGGTGAAGCCGGACTGCCAGAATGGTTTGACTCACTGCGTCGTGCATTCCCACATTGGGACGTATATATCACGCCTCAGCTCAACGACGAGGAATATCGCCGCGAACGCGAATGGAACGACATGATTGCCTACCTGCAGATCTATGAGAATGCTGATCTGCACCTTGCCACCTCGGTACGGTCCTTCCGCACACCGGATTTGGCTGCATTCGTCAAGGCTGTGTTGGACGTTGACACTGATGCGGCAAAAGAATTATATACTCGCATTAAAGATAAGTACCCCATCGTGCTGACACGTGATCTGAACAAAGCAAAAGAGTGGGTGCGTAACCAGTGCCAAGGCACCACACGCTATGGTTTGCTTGCCAGTAGTGGAGCGCTTCGCCTAAAACCGGAAGGAATTTTCGTGAAGAATGAGATCTCCGTGGCAAACTGGTTTCTGAACGGAAAAGACGACGTGCGATCCAGCTATTATCTGGAGGACGTCGTTTCGGAGTTCGACATTCAAGGCCTGGAACTGGATTATTCCATTGTTGCGTGGGACGCGGACTTCCGTTTCGACGGCGAGCAGTGGACCTATAATAATTTCGTTGGTAACCGCTGGATGAACGTTGCGTCTGAGGATCGCAAATTGTATCTGAAAAATGCCTACCGAGTACTTCTCACCCGTGCTCGTCAAGGAATGGTGATATTTATCCCGGAAGGTAGTGATGCGGATGGAACACGGAAGCGAGAATGGTATGATAGGACGTATGAGTATCTGCATGATATAGTGTCAAACGAATCACAGATATAGGACAGTAAACGGAGGATTCATAATGGCAAATAATGATATGATTATTATTGATAGCATTGTCCAAGATCGCCTTCTTGAAAAAGGATTGAAAGATACGGATAAAACCCGCGGTGCAGAATTCGAAGAGTTTGCTTTTCAAGAAATACTAAAAAGCTACGACATTTCTAATACTCAGCTTGTAGATGGAATTGTTGACGGTCAAGATGATGGCGGAATAGATGGATTCTATATTTTTGTAAACGGGATTCCTGTTATTGACCCGGATGATTTTCCCTGGCCAAGAAGGAATGCAGAATTAGAAATTTATATTATTACTTCAAAGCACCACGACACATATGAACTCGGCCCATTAGAAAGCTTAGATTCCACCCTATCCGAAGTTTTTAATCTGCGGTTAAGCACGGATAAATTTTCTAGCAAATTAAATTCTAAAGTCATTTCCAAGAGGAATACACTGGTACATACATATCGTAAAATTGGACATATTCTAGAGAATTGCATAATTTCCATTATTTACGTCTCTCGAGGTGACAGTTCTCAAGTTGCACCTAATATTGCTGCCAAAGGTCAAAAAATCAAAAAAACCTGCATGGAGAATTTCACGGATTGTGAAACCAAACTCTCTTTCTTGGGATCCAAGGAGCTTGTTTCGTTATATCGAAAGAAAAGAAATGCGCCGGTTTCTATTAAAATAACCGAATGTTTCCAAAGGAAAAGTGACTATGTAGCGCTGGTTACACTGAGTGATTACTATTCTTTCGTAACTGATGACCAAGGGAAGCTAAAACGCTATTATTTCGAGGAAAATGTGCGGGATTATCTTGGGGCCAATCGAACAAACGTCGATATCCAAAATACTCTTTTAAATCCCGATTCGCCTGATTTTTGGCTATTGAATAACGGAGTTACAATCCTGGCTTCAAAGGCTATTTTATATGACAAACAACTTGAGGTGGAAAACGTTCAGATTGTAAATGGGCTTCAAACAACTAATGCAATTTATCAGCACTTTTTCAACAGAAAAGAAGAAAATGATAACAGGAGCCTATTAGTGAAAATCATATGTTCTTCGAATGAAGACGTCAGACACGAAATAATACAGGCCACAAATAATCAGTCTGCAATTCCTTTGTACTCTCTTCATGCTACAGATAAAATACAAAAAGACATTGAAGACATAATGATCCAAAACGGTTTGTTTTACGAAAGGAAGATAAATTATTATAAAAATTTAGGTTATGACGAGGAGCAAATATTCGCGCCACTATATTTGGCTGGTGGATACGTAACATTGATAATGAAACTTCCATATGTAGCTGCCGTTCTTAAATCAAAGTTTATGAACGAGCCATCACAATATGTGAAAGTTTTCTCTCCAAAATCCGATTTAAGAGTTTGGCCAGCCATCGCCAAAATACTCAGAAAAGTTGATAGTGTTGCCGAAGCAAATAGAGCAAAAATTAAAACAAGTTCAGAAAAATATCTAAAAACAGTTAGACCAATTATTTCATTACTCTGTGTCGCACGTCTACAAGGAAAATTCAATTTTGGCGAAAATGATCTTATTCGTATGGATATAGAATTGTTGGATGATGCCCTTATCGCTGATGTAGTAAACGATTTGGTTAATCTAATAAACAGTGATGATTCCCTAAAATCAATAAAAAATATAGCAAATTATGGTAAGATTCGTGAGATTATAAAAAGTCTTGGAGAAAAGTATAAATTACCAGATTACATTACAATTGAAAAACGCAAAAGTTTCATTGTAAGCAATTATGAAATAACAGAAGATTTTTTAAACGAAGTAAGAGAATACTTGCCCGCCCAGCCCTGGCCAGCAGGAATTCATAAGGTAATAGCTGAGAAAATAGGAAGTACAAACTCAAAAGTATATCGTGCAATAGATGAATTAATTGAAAGAGGAATATTTCGAGCACAAATTGATGGAAAGGTAACAGACTAGTCAGTTCATTCTTTTAACACTAATATGTTACGTTTCGGTGCTGCATGAAAAAAGATAATTTCACTTTTGATGGAAAAGAAAGATGTGAAACCGTCATGGTTGAGAATGAAAAAATAGAATTATACGAAGATCAGCCGATCCGGACTGCGTGGAACGAAGTCGAAGAAGAATGGTATTTTTCTGTCGTTGATACTATCCGTGTTTTGACCGACAGCAAAGATCCATTGGCATACTGGAGAAAGCTGAAACAGCGGTTAATTAGCGAAGGCAATGAAACCGTGACAAATTGTCACGGTTTGAAAATGACTGCTGCCGACGGGAAAAAACGTCTTACCGACGTTGCCACCACGGAGCAGCTTCTTCGCATCATCCAGTCCATCCCATCAAAAAAAGCAGAGCCGTTCAAAATGTGGCTGGCACAGGTCGGACGCGAGCGAATTGAAGAAACCATCGATCCTGAGCTGACGATTGAGCGAGCGCTGGAGATATATCTTAAAAAAGGTTATTCGCGGGAGTGGATCAATCAACGTTTACAGGCTATCCAAGTACGCAAGGAACTAACCGACGCAGAACCGTGGCGTCAAGGAAGGCGTGGAATACGCAATCCTGACCGACGAGATCACCAAAGCGTGGTCAGGTATGTCCACGCGGCAGTATAAAAACCTCAAAGGGCTGAAAAAGGAAAACCTGCGGGACAATATGTCTACGCTGGAGCTCGTGCTCAACATGCTAGCCGAGGCAACCACGACAGAACTTTCCAAAACACATGAGCCACAGGGCCTTGCGGAGAATCAGAGTATTGCCCGTCAGGGTGGGCAGATCGCCGGAAATGCACGGAAAGAAATCGAAGAAAACACTGGGAGACCTATAATTACATCTAAAAACGCCACAGAACTCAACGCCGTGGTGACAAAACTGATCGAGGAAACCAGCAAGGAATAATGCACTTGTTACTTTTCTCTTAACAATGCCCTTTTCGGGTAGCTATTTCCCGCCTTCTCTGGTATGTTTTGTGCTGTCAAAGGAGGTGGCACAATGGAGAGCACTATTCAGGAATTGTATTACGGCAATATTCCGCTTTCGGATCGGGACTTCAAGAAAAATAGTGAGTACGCGCACATTTTGCAGCTTGTTTCTCGACACGAAGAAAGCCTCATGAGTACCCTGACCGAAGCACAGAAAGAGATTTTCGAGAAGTTCAAAGACGGGACTGCGGAAATCGAAGGCATGACGGAAGTGGCGGCCTTTACCATCGGCTTCAAGCTGGGCCTGCGACTGACCGCAGAGGCATTTATCAGCGGCGAGCAAAACCTGATCGACGAATGATCCCAACGCGTCGCATCCGAGTGGGTGCGATTGCGTTTTCAAAAGATCGGAGTCATATGATAAGTATTAAAAATGATAATCAACTGCGCATCTGCCCCAGTCTAGCCCAATTTCGCGTAACTTTTCCTATATAATTCTTTACGCGCGACTTTATCAGAAATAGAAGCAGTAATAGCCAGTACCCCAGTATTAAGTCAAGGAACTTGCTAAGTTCCTTGTAATGGCTTTCTTTCAATACCCTCCGTCGCTGATGGCTGAATCAGTTTGAGGCTGTTTCGCTGTAACTTTTCTATACTTCTTTTCATACGCGATTTTATCAGAAAAAGAATCAGGAATAGTAAGTACTTCAGTAAAGGAACTTTGTAAGTTCCTTTAGAATGATATTTTATGCAGTGCGGAAAATATAGTCGTATAACCGCAGCATGCATATTAGTGGGACATTCAGCAAAAATCAGGACATTGAAGCCACAAAACAGGATATTGCCAGTGGAAAACAGGACATTGGAACAACACTTTCCCGTCACCAGCAAAAGCAATACGAAAAAATGGTCGCTTCATTTGGTAAGACCACTGTTTTCGGAAGAAGCGATATGGTTGCTGCTTTAGGTATCACACCATCTCCGGCATCTGCATATTGGAAATAATATAAATACGAGGTGCACAATATGATTAATAAAACCTCAATACGTTTTTTCGAAAATATCCCGGTACGCGCTGTTTGGGACGATGAAAGCTCCAAATGGTGGTTTTGTGCTATGGATATTGCCGAAGCACTGACAAAATCAAAAAATCCAAGGTCGTATTGGAATGCAATCAAAAGGCGAAAAAATGAGTTGTCGACAATTTGTCGACAACTGAAATTAAAAGCGAAAGACGGCAAGTTTTACAATACCGATGTGGTAGATGAAAACAGCCTGAATACCGTTCTTGCACTTATTCCAAGCAAAAAATCCGATGTGTTCCAAAAGTGGATGAAAAACATGGAAACGTCGCTTGACGAGAAGAGTAAGCAAAAAGCCTATGAACTTTTTGAAAGCGGATTTATCGACAACATCGAAGTCGGCACGGCTAAAGGCTTGCAACAAATCCACGGCTATATTTTCGGCGGTCTTTACGATTTTGCGGGACAGATCCGAACACTGAATATTGCAAAGGGCGGTTTCGCTTTTGCTCCAGCAATATACTTGGATGGAGCCCTTGCACATATTGAGGCGATGCCGGAAAATACGCTGAATGAAATCGTGAGCAAATATGTGGAAATGAACGTGGCACATCCGTTCATGGAGGGTAACGGTCGCAGTACCCGCATCTGGCTTGACCTAATGCTGAAAAAGAACTTGAAAAAATGCGTGGATTGGAGCCAGATTGATAAGACGGAATACCTTGACGCCATGCGGGAGAGCGTGGATGATTCGCACCGGATATTTGAACTGTTGCAAAGCGCCCTGACTGATGATATCTATAACCGCGAGATCATTATGAAGGGCATAGACTATTCGTATTATTACGAGACAGAAGAATGAGAGGACAGCAAAGGAGGCAGACTATGCAGTTTATTTGTTATCCCAAATGCACGACCTGCCAGAAGGCCAAGAAGTGGTTGGAGGAAAATGGTGTTGCGTTTGACGAGCGACACATCAAGGAAAACAATCCCACAGCCGAAGAGCTGCTGGCGTGGCACAAGAAAAGTGGATTGCCGCTGAAGAAGTTTTTTAACACCAGCGGTCTGCAGTATAAGGCACTGCAACTCAAGGACAAGCTGCCTGCCATGAGCGAGGGCGAACAGTTTGCGTTGCTCGCTTCGGACGGTATGCTGGTCAAGCGTCCGCTCTTGATCGGTGACGACTTCGTGATAGTGGGCTTCAAAGAGGCAGACTGGGTATCTGTCCTCGGAAAGTGAGGGTATAACATGACCAACAAACTTGTAGCCTATTTCTCTGCCAGCGGAGTAACGGCAAAGGTCGCCGGAAAACTGGCAAGTGCACTAGAAACAGATATCTACGAGATCAAGCCGGAAGTAAAATACACCAAAGCAGACCTGAACTGGATGAATAAAAAGTCCCGCAGCAGCATTGAAATGAACGACAAAAGCTTCCGTCCCGCCATAATCTCCGGTGATATGGATATTTCCGGGTATGACACAATTTGTCTTGGATTCCCAATCTGGTGGTATGTTGCACCGACAATTATCAACACATTCCTTGAAGCCTACGATTTTTCCGGTAAGAAAATCCTGTTGTTTGCCACGGCTGGCAGTAGTGGATTCGGTGATACGGCAGCAGAACTCAAGCCCTCTGCACCAAACGCGGATATTATCGAGACCAATGTATTGACAGGAATTATTACAGAGCCAAAAGTGAAAAAGTTGATCGAACTCGTTCAAAAGTCACTGTAAACATATTGACCACTGAGCAACTGACTCAGTCTGAGGCAATTTTGCATAACTTTTTCTATATATTTTTCACGCGCGACTTTATCAGAAAAAGAGTCAGTAATACTCAGTACTTCAGTAAAGGAACTTTGTAAGTTCCTTTGGAATGGCTTTTTACTTATGGACGATATTTGACGTAGGAAACAGCGCAGGCACCAATAGCCTGCGCTGTTTTTGGATAAGATAACGATTTTTCAACGCTAATATCCGATACCATCGTATTTTAGCGTTGATGTAATAGAAATTTTAACATAAAGGTGGTGATGCGTATTGAAAGCAGCATGACTCTTTGGAAGCAAAACAAAAGAAGGAGGTAAAACAACATGGTTTCCAAAGAACAGTTTTTAGTAATCCGACGATGTCATCAAAAAGGCATGACGGCAAACGAGATCGCACAAAAGGTCGGCGTGTCGGCACCGAGCGTTCGAAAATGGTGGAATGTCGAAGAAAAGACGTTCGATGAACTGATCCAAGGCAATATGGCCTATCTGGACAATTACCGAGAGTTCATTCTGAACATTCTCCGACTATGCCCACAAACACGGCAGACAAATATCCTGTATCGCCTGCAAGAAGAGTTCCCGGATTTTCATTGTCATAAGCAGACATTCTATCGGTATATGAAGATGCTGCGAGAACAGACGGGCTTTGAACAGTTTAATCACCGGAACACTTCGCCCCGTGAGGAAACACCGCCCGGCTATGAAGCACAGGTGGATTTCGGCCAGTTCAAAATGATGGATATGTATGGTAAAAATGTCCGCGTATATTTCTTCTGCATGGTACTGGCATATAGCCGAATGCACTACCTGTATTTTAGCCGAGAGCCGTTCACCACCCGCGAAGCCATCAAAGCACACGAATACGCTTTCTTGTATTACGGAGGCAGACCGCAGACCATTCTGTACGACCAAGATAAAGTGTTTGTTGTCAGCGAGAACTTCGGTAGTATTGTGCTTGTTCCAGCCTTTGAAGAATTCGCACGAAACACTGGTTTTAGTGTTCGCCTATGCAGGCCGCATGATCCGCAGAGCAAAGGCAAAGTGGAGAGCTTCGTGAGATACGTCAAAGAGAGTTTTCTTACCGGACGAATCTATACCGGCATTGACAACCTCAATAGCGCAGCACTGCGATGGCTGGATAATGAGGGCAATGGCACCACCAATCTCCGAACTCGCAAACCACCAAGAGAACTATTCCGTGAAGAAATACGGCATCTGGAAAAGTTCTATGCTTCACAGTCGGAGCCGTCGATGGTGCGGAGTGTTTCGGATAAGTTCATGGTGAAAGTGGACTGGAGCAATTACGAATTGCCACATAACGTTGTGCGACCATTCGATCAGGTACGTATTGAGAATGAGTTCGGTATTCTGCTTTTCTACAAAGCCGGCAGCAACGAGCTGATTTACAAATGCAAGAAGCGCGAGACAGCCGGTGTGTCACCAACTGGAAAAGAAACAGAAAAGCCGGATTTTGTGGCCAGCAACTCCATTCGATATCGCTTTGCAGAGTATGACGTAATCGACGAATTTGTGGAGAGGCTATCGGAAGCGGAGCCAAGATACAAAAACGTGCAGTTCAACCGGATCATTACACTGGCGAATTTGTACTCCACGGAGCAGTTAGCGGAAGCGATCGAATATTGCGTCAAAGTGAATCGCTGCAACGTTTCTGAAATCACAGCTTTTCTCATTTTTCGTCATGGTGACGATGTGGCAAAGAAACGACTTTCAAATAACGCTTATTACTATAATCGGAAACGAGCTGAAGAAATAAGGAGGGAGCAAGATGGCAAATATCTCTGAGATCCAGCAGATTGCGCGGAAGCTGGGACTGACCAATATCGCAAGCGGCGCCGTCAACTTGAATGACGAGACACTATCCAATACTGACTATCTGCTAAAAGTATTATCCGGTGAGCTGGAAGCTGTCGAGAATGCCTCACTGATGAAGCGCCGGCAAGCAAGTGGACTGCCACACCGAACATTTTCTCTGGATAAGCTGAACAAAGGCATTGCCTGGCAGGTGGAGCAGCTCGAAAAGCTCGATTGGATCGACAATACCGAAGACCTTGTTGTCATCGGCAAATGCGATACCGGCAAAACCTCACTGGCTGTACACCTGGCAGAGAAAGCGTTAAAAAACGGAGAACGGGTATTTTACGCAGATATCGATACCTTTCTTGAAATTATGCGCAACAAAGAACATATCGACAAGTTCCATCGCAAATTCCGGTATATGTTAAGCTGCGGGCTGATCATCATTGATGAAATCATGTACGTCACCATATCACCGGCAGATCTGCCGCTGTTCTACAGGGCAGTAAACTTCCTCAAGGAAGAGCGAAGCATTGTATTCATAACCAACCGTGAATTGTCAGAGTGGACACAGGCAGCGGAAGACCATCACCTGATGCAAACGCTGACAGAAAAGATCATGAGCACAAGTCAGCTCATTCGAATGACTTAACAAAATGGGACACACCGTGTCCGTTTGCCATATAACTTAAACTCGAAAAATACTGGATTTATATCCGGATTATATAGATTTCGTTTTCCCGAGTTGCAAAAAAATTCTCAGGAATTTTCTAAAATTCGAAAGAAACTGAGAATAATGATACCCCATAGGGGGCATCGCAATCTCCAGCGGATTTTCGCGTGCAACGGGCGTGGGGTATCGCGCAAATTTCCGGGAAATCAAGTGGGGCTGCGCAGCAAGAGTGTCGCAGGGACGCGAAGCCTGCAGCCTGAGTCATCACGTCCGCGAGGACGTACTCGAAAAGACATACACGGCAGCGATCCAGCAGATCACCGAGAGCGCCGATGAGGTCACCGCAGCAGTACGCGAAGGTGCGATGCTGACTCTGGAGCCGGAGAACAGAGAACGCCTCGAAACGGTGGAGCAGGCCATCATCGAGACGCAGGAACAGGCCCTCACGCTTCACAAAAAGAAGGTCGCACACCAGATCACGGAAGCCGAGTACACGGATGCCATTCAGGCATGCGGCCAGAGAATGAAGGAACTCGAAGCCGAGCAGGCCGAGCTCCAGACCATCGCCACCCGGTACAGTGAGGTCAAAGCATGGCTGGACACCTTCGAGGAAAACGTCCGCAGCGGCGACATCCTGGATGCCAACGACGCCTTGGTCATGAAGGCGCTGGTCGATGAGATCATCGTAGGCGACACCGGCATCGAGATACACTGCAAATGCGGAGTCACCATCGAGCAGGAATACGTAAGATAAACAGAGCCCTCGGCCACCGGCAGCAGCGCCGGACGGTCGAGGGCTTTTTTGCGTCAAAGGGTAGAAAAATTCATAAAACCGTGCTATAATATTCCAAAAATGAGAACGGAGGCCATGACATGGAACACAGTGCATTTGACAACGATGCATGGGCTTCGCTCACGCCAGAAGAAAAGAAGCGGGCTTTGTACGAAAGACAAAAGAAAACGCTGGCAGACTTTCTGGAACGGAACGCGATCAGCAAGGCACAATACGATAAGAGCCTGCACGACCTGACCGAAAAGATGGGCTACGGCGAGACAAAATAAATCGGTACCATTTTGCGTTTTTTACCTTCAATCGGTACCTTTTAGGTAGTCTTTTACAATGATATCCGCTCCTTACGGAACGGGTGATATATCATTGTCACTATTTCGACTTATCGTTATAATTAGTTAAACTGTAATCTGTTTCGATACGCTGTGCTCGAGCCATAAAATATATCTGTATCTTTCTCTCGGTAAGCGCAGAAAAAGGCTCCCTCGTGAGGGAGCTGTCGAGCAAATGCGAGACTGAGGGAGTAAGATAAATCAGAATTTGCGGAGAAATAACAACGAAAAAGAAGAGGAGCACATTGTATGTGGAAATCAATCAGTAACAATGATGAGATTATCAGGTTTATGGAAAAGGTATGCTTTCGCAGTATAAAGATTCAGACAAAATCTGTTGAAGAAAGAATTTGAGGTAAGCAATGAAAAACATAGCCAATATTGTTAATTTTGTCAGAGCGGTTGAGCCGCGGGAAAAGGACAATTCATATCTGCCCGAAACAACAGGAAAAGAGCTTGAGCTCTGTCGCAGATTCGGCTTCAGGTCAACAGTTCTTCTTCAATATGACGCTCTGATTCTGCCCGAATACCGAGAAATTATCTCGTCTTTTTCGGATATTACCGAGGTCGGGATATGGTTTGAGGTCGTTCAGCCTCTTGTTGAAGACTGCGGCCTCCCATGGCACGGAAGATTTCCGTGGGACTGGCACAACGATGTAGGCTTTCTCGTCGGCTATGATACAGACGAAAGAAAACTTCTGATTGACCGCTTTTTTGAAGTGTTCAGAGAATACTACGGTGATTACCCGAAAGCTGTCGGTTCGTGGCACATTGACGCTTTTTCGCTTCGCTATATGAGCGAAAAATACGGCATCACTGTTTCGTGCAACTGCAAAGACCAGTACGGCACGGACGGTTACACAATCTGGGGCGGATATTACGCGGGAGCCTATTATCCGTCGGTGAATAATATGATTTGCCCTGCGAATTCTTCTGAAAACCAGATTAATGTTCCAGTTTTCCGTATGCTTGGCTCCGACCCGATTTATCAGTATGACCTGGGCCTTGAAAACGGTGTCATCTCTCAGGGTGTTTCGTCAATGGAGCCTGTTTACGGCTGCTCCGGCTCAAGTGAAAGCTGGGTAAAGTGGTATTTTGACGAAGTTTATAACGGCAAATCTCTTGCCTTATCATATACACAGTTCGGACAGGAAAATTCCTTCGGCTGGAACAAAATTTCACAAGGACTCGAAATGCAGTTTGAGATTCTGAGTGAACAGATAAAGCTCGGAAAAGTTGAACTGCTCACTCTCGGCGAGGCGGGAAAATGGTTCAGCGATAATTTTTCCGAAACACCTGCGTCTGCTTTGTGCGTTGATTCCGACTATTCGGAAAACGGCAAAAAGAGCCTGTGGTACAACTGCAAAAATTACAGAATAAATCTGATTTACGAAAACGGCGGGCTTCATATCAGAGATTTTTATCTTTTCAGAGATGATTTCTGCGAAAAGTTCCTCAACAGGAAAGAAACCGAGCACTCCTGCGGCTATTACAATTTGCCGGTTATGGACGGTTACCGTTTCAGTTCTGCACAAAAAAGAGCAGGTATTTATCCTGTTGACTGCTCCGGCAAACAGATTCTCTGTAATGATTACCGCTTCGAAACAGATGACCATAAGCAGGAGGCTGTTTGCAGCGGGAACGGAATGAAATTCATAATGACACCCGAAAAAATAACAATTCATGCGGAAAAAGCAGAACGGTTCATTTTTGACTTTGCCGAAAATGCCGATGTGCCATATGTATCCGCTGCTGAAAAAGAGCTGTTTATGAATTTCAGAGGCACCGCGGACGAAGATTATTCTTATTCCGTTAAGCTTGAAAATGGCTTCTTCGGTATTTCCGACGGCAAGCCGTTTATCACTCCGGAAAACGGAATGATAACCATAATAACCGAAAAATAAAATCAGGGGACTGCATCTAAATGCGGCAGTCCCCCCATTTTTTAACGAAATAAACTTCTTACGGGATTTGTGAAATGCCATGTACGACAAAAATAGAATTATTGATTATTTGCGGCTGTTATGATATACTTTTGCGGAAAAATGCGGAGTTGGTGATAATATGGCGACATCTAAAGAATTTCACGATTATATTATGGAAAATCTCAGTCGTGCCGGGAATGTTTCTTCCAAGAGAATGATGGGCGAGTATCTGATTTATTTCGGCGGCAGACTCGCGGGTGTTATATGTGACGGCACACTTATGCTGAAGCAGACGGAGGCGTCACTGAGGCTTCTGCCCGACGCGGAAAAGGCGTATCCGTATGAGGGCTCAAAAACCCTTATGCTTGTGGTTGAAGACTTTGAAAATACAGAGCTTATGAGAAAAATAATTGAAGAAATGTATCCTCAGCTTCCTGAAAAGACAAAAAAGAAATAATGCCAACAACATTTTGTTAACAGTTACTTAATATTCTCGAGTATTATTTTAGTGTTTGTTTACAAAATCTTCAGGTGTATTGGTGGGATTTTAGAGGAAAACAATGGATTTATCTGATAAAGTTGACAAATGGTAAAGAAGATGTTACAATTAGTTACAATATTTCCAACAGGAGAGAGAATATGAATAAAATCTCAAAAAGAATTATTGCACTGATTTTAACGCTGGTTATGGCGGTTACAATCGTTCCTCTTTCGGGGCTTAACATTACGGTTGAGGCGGCCACAGGCAGCGATGTTGTTGAATATGCAAGACAGTTTATCGGCTGTCCCTATGTTTCCGGAGCAACCGGCCCGGATGCTTTTGACTGCTCAGGATTTGTAAGCTTTGTTTTCAAGCATTTCGGTATTGATATACCCAACAGTACATATGTCATCTGGAACAACATGAGCAAATACGGCAATGTGATTGACCACGGCTCGGTTGAAAACGCTATCCCCGGTGACGTTATTGTATGGGTAGGTCATGTTTCGATATATACCGGCAACGGCAACTGCGTTGAGGCGCTGAATTCCAGATACGGCGTTACAGAAGCCATACCGGTAAACAGCCATACAAACGGTATGGATTACTATGTGCTCAGAATCAACGGTCTGAGCTCCGCGGTTGTTATTAATGAAAAATACACCGTAAAGTATGATGCTAACGGCGGTGTCGGCGCGCCTGCTTCGCAGACAAAATATTCCGACATGTCGCTTACACTTACAAGCTATACTCCCACACGTTTAGGATATACTTTTAAGGAATGGAATACTCTTTCCACGGGTAAGGGCACATCCTATCCTTCAGGCTCAAGCTATTCAATAAATGAGAACGTTACTCTTTACGCTGTATGGACTGCAAATCAGTCAACCCATACACACAGATACTCTTCAAAAATCACCAAAGCCGCTACCTGCGAAACAGAAGGTATAAAAACATTTACCTGCTCATGCGGCAGCAGCTATACAGAGTCAATTCCTGCAACAGGACATTCCTACGGCGACTGGGTAATTACAAAACTCGCAACTGTTTCTGCTGCGGGCGAAAAACAGCGTACCTGCAAAACCTGCGGCAAGGTTGAAAAAGAGTCTATAGCAAAGCTTGCGGCAGACGCCGTTGTTCTTGATAAAGCTACAATCGCTATGAACTACAGAGGAACAGCAAAACTTATGGCAAACAAAGCTGTAAAGTGGAGCACATCAAATCCCTCGATTGCGACTGTTGACGCTAACGGAAACATTATAGCTACAGGAGCGGGAACGGCAACGGTTACCGCAACTGCAGGCAGTCAGACAGCGTCATGTGTTGTCAAGGTTTCATACACATGGTGGCAGATGATAATAAGAACGCTGCTTCTCGGATTCCTTTGGTATTAATATCGATGATAAAAAAATTAAGGTATGATTTTCAGATGAGAATCATACCTTTTATTTTATGCGTTATTATTTTTTTCTGTGAGGGCATTTTCTTTTTCTGTTTTGCGTATTGTATAAAGTGAAATGAGAATTGAAATAAACGCCAGCGTTTCGTTGCACATTCCCGCCCACGAATGGCTTACTGTATTGTATGTAAACCATGTGCAGCATACGGGGATTGTGAGAAGCTTGAGCTTTTTGGTATCCTTCTGCCAGTTGGCAACGGTGGCAAATGATGTGCCAATGCAGGGGAGAATGCTCCACCAGCTGTCCCACGTGCAGATAACAAGCACAAGAGAAGCTATGAGAAATCCGACAGGAATAAGATTTGACTGCGCCCATTTTTTGTCTCTGAAGCTGAAAACGAAGCTTCTGGCTACGTTAAGCAGATTCATTGCGACGGGAGTCATCAGCCCGAGCACCCCGAAGTGACAGCACCACAGCGCCGAATACAGCACCATAAGCCACAGAATTGTTTTATGCTTTTTAAACTGATACATCAGGATTACTACAAATATCGCCGAGAATCCGAAAATATTCGCGAGCAGGGACTGATGTGCATTAATAAAATCCATCATAATTTACTCCGAATGAAAAACATAATATTTCCGCATAATTTTAGCACAGGATATCTTAAAAAACAAGATGTTGACAGCTGAATGTAAATTTTAAGATAAAATGCATAAAAAGGTAGTGACTTTTGATGAAATTTATGATATATTTATTATATCGTAGGGTAATCTTCGCTTTTTGAAATTACGCCTGCGTTCAAAAGATTTTTAATTCTGAAAGGAGTTTTTATTATGGGACTTATTCATGCAGGCCTTGGCTCAGTCGGAGGAATACTGGCTGATCAGTGGAAGGAATTTTTTACCTGTAATGCTTTGAGCACAGACGTTCTTGTTGCAAAAGGAGAAAAGCACATCGGCTCACGCTCATCAAACACGAAGGCAAGCGACAATGTTATTACAAACGGTTCGGTTGTTGTTGTTGCCGACGGTCAGTGCATGCTTATCGTTCAGCAGGGCGAAATAGTTGAAGTATGCGCAGAACCCGGTGAATTCGTATGGGATTCATCAACAGAGCCTACAATTTTTGCAGGTTCACTTGGTGAAAGCATAAAGGCCACATTTAAGGCTCTCGGCAGAAGATTTACTTTCGGCGGCGACCCCGGAAAGGATCAGAGAGTATATTATATCAACACTAAAGAGATTATCGGCAATAAATTCGGCACACCTAACCCCTTCATGTTTGACGTTGTCAATAAGCAGGTTGGCTACAGAAGAACCGTTCAGGTAAGATGCAACGGCACATATACCTATAAAATCACAGACCCGCTTCTTTTCTATAAGAATGTTTCAGGCAACGTAGAGAGCACTTATGAAAGAGAAACAATAGACAGCACACTTAAGACTGAGTTTATTGACGCTCTTCAGCCTGCGTTTGCATATCTTACAGAGCTCGAGCTTCGTCCCGCTCAGATTCCCGGACATACAAAGGAGCTCAAGGACGCTATAAACACAACTCTTGCTTCAACATGGGCAGAGCACAGAGGAATTACTGTTGACTCCATCGCTCTTAATCCGATTACCCTCACAGAAGAGGATATGAAGAAGATTAATCAGCTTGAGGACGCAGCTTCTCTCGGCGGCAATCCCTTCATGATGGCAGGCAGAATTACAGACTCAACAGCCAGCGCTATGGAAGGCGCCGCAAACAATCCCAACGGCGCGGTTAATGCCTTTATGGGTATGGGCATGACAGGCGGCGCAGGTGCCGGCGGATTTGCCGCGGCACAGGGCTTATATAATATGGGCGTTCAGCAGACCCAGCAGCAGGCCGCTCAGGCAAACGGATGGAAATGCGCCTGCGGAGCAACCGCAACAGGTAATTTCTGCCCGAATTGCGGAGCAAAAAAGCCTGACCCCGTTCAGGCTGACAGCTGGAAGTGCGCCTGCGGAGCAGTAAACAACGGCAAATTCTGCTCGAACTGCGGAGCGAAAAAGCCTGAGGCAGCACCGCAGTATAAATGCAGCAAATGCGGCTGGGAGCCTGAAGACCCTCAGAATCCTCCTAAATTCTGCCCTGAGTGCGGCGATGCTTTTGATAATAACGATGTTAAATAAGACTGATTCGGATATTAAGGAGGCGCATGGCTGTGAATATTAAAAGAGCTTTACTTACGGCAGTTTCGCTTGTTCTTTGCATGAGCCTTGTGCTTTCCTTTGCGTCCTGCGGCAAAAAGAATGAGGAAAAAGAGCCCGTACCTGACGTGAGCAGTGATGAATACAGCAAGCTCACGCCTGAAGATATCATTGAGAAATACATTAAAGATAAAAATAATATTTCTCTTGAGGATTATACGGCTCTGCTTTCCACTCTTGCGTATGTTCCGATTAATAACGATACGCTTGAGCTGGAGGATAACAATACCGCACGTGCTCTCAATCTTCTCGGCAACGGGAATGCAGTGTTCCCTGAACCTGAGAAAGTTGTGGAGGCACTCATTCATGATAAATCTCCCCAGGTGAGAGGTTTTGCGGTAACGCTTGCAGGTTCTCTGCTTGAATCCGATGAAGAAAATCTGTCACTGCTTAAAGATGTAATCAAAAACGAAAAAGAACCTTATGTGCTTAAATGCGCGACAGATACTTTTGCGTTCGGCGGTGCCGAGGACCCGGATATTGGAAAATTCCTTGTCAGAATGACAAAGAATGATAATAAGGCTGTAAGGCTCAGTGCGGTGTATACGCTGAGCAGCACGGCAGCACTTGATATTGACGGTGCGGCAGACGCTGTTATCGCCCTCATGGGCGACAGCGAGCCTGATGTGCGCAAGGCGGCGTATAAATTCTGCGGAGCTTTTTATGATGACAGGGCGGTTGAGCCGATAGTTAAAATGCTCAGCAATTCCGCTGAAGCGGATTATCACGCATACGGTCTGCTCGGTCTGATAACCATGTGGTATGACTATCCCGGTCATGCCCATACAAGCGCGGCGGCGTATAAGGCCACTGTGAATTATTTCAAAACGGTCAGGCCTTCACAGAAGACTCCTCCGCTTTCGGCGATTTCAGCTCTGAGTCAGAAGACCGATGAGACTTTTGATTCGTGGAAGCAGCAGGCTTCGTATTATAACGCAGATGAGCTTGTGCAGATTATGAAAAATCTTGTTTCACAGGCAGACCTCAGCTGGCAGGCGCGTGTCGCGGCTATGAAAGTAATTGCTGTTCACGGAACGAAGGCCGATATGGATTCGCTTAAGGCGGTAACAGACTCTCTTAAGGACGAGGCGGCTGAGCTTATCAGAACAGAATACGAAAAAATCAGTTAATTCCCAATAAGCTTTACGGAGCGGGGCGATGCTCTGCTCCGTTATTACAATAAAAAGAGGTGAAGTGCTTGTCAACTTTACTTGAATTCAAATGTCCTCATTGCGGGGGCAAGCTTGAATTTGACGCTTCAACGCAGAAAATGAAGTGCCCTTACTGTGATTCCGAGCTTGATATAACAGCTCTGCAGCATAATGAAGAGCTGCTTAATCAGTCGAGCGGCGAAGACAATATGGTGTGGGAAAATACAGCAGGCGGTCAGTGGGACGAAGGAGAAACTGACAATATTAAGGTTTACACCTGTAATTCCTGCGGCGGTGAAATTATTGCCGATGAAACAACGGGTGCGACTCACTGCCCTTACTGCGGCAATCCTGTTGTTATGACCTCAAGCTTTTCAGGCGCGCTGAAGCCTGACTATGTTATACCGTTCAAGATTACAAAGGAGCAGGCCAAGGACGCGCTTAAAAAGCATTACGAAGGCAAAAAGCTGCTTCCTGCTGTCTTTAAATCAGAGAATCATCTTGATGAAATAAAAGGCGTTTATGTGCCGTTCTGGCTTTTTGACGCTGTGTCAAATGCGAATATCAGCTATGAAATGAGCAAAATGAGAGTGTGGACAGACAGCAATTTCAATTATACTGAAACCTCCCATTATGCGGGCTTCAGGCAGGGCTCAGTTCAGTTTATGAATGTTCCTGTTGACGGCTCCGAAAAAATGCCTGATGATATGATGGAGTCTATAGAGCCTTTTGATTTTTCTGAGGCTGTTCCGTTCAACACGGCTTATCTCTCCGGCTTTATGGCAGATAAATATGATGTAGATGACATAAGCAGTGCGGACAGAGCCAACAGCAGAATCAAATCAAGCACAGAGGAACTGTTTAAAAGCACCGTTGAGGGCTACGGCTCAATTCAGGTTAAGAGCAGTAATATTTCTCTTTCAGATTCAAAAGCGAAGTATGCCCTTTACCCCGTATGGCTGCTTACAACAACCTTTGAAAATAAACAGTATCTTTTTGCCGTTAACGGGCAGACAGGGAAAATTGTAGGCGATTTGCCTATTGACAACAAGCTCGCCAGAAAATATAAATGGATTTATACTCTTATAGGCGGCGCGGCGGCATACGCTGTTCTTGCAATCTTAGGCCTGATAGGAGGATTGCTGTGATGAAACGTTTTATATGTATTTTAGCGGCAGTTCTTGTCTTTGCTTCATGCTTTGTGATTGCGGCGTCGGCCGAGACAATCCCGAGTGAAAGACAGGTTGAAAGATTCGCCGATAACGCGGGAATTATTCCCGACAGCGACGAGGCGGAGATACTTAAGATGCTGAATGAAATCAGCGAGAAGAGAAAATTTGACGTTATTATTCTTACAACCGCTTCAACAGGGCTTCAGGACCCGCAGGATTATGCGGACGATTATTATGATTATAACGGCTGCGGATACGGCAGAAACCGTGACGGCGCGATTCTTCTTATTTCCATGGATCCGAGATATATTCATATAGGCACCTGCGGAAAAGGTATGAAGATAATAAGTGACGGAGATATTGACCCGTTGATTGATACGTTTTATGAGGACATTCTTGCCGGAGATTATTCATCTGCGTGCAGAACCTTTGCGAGCGAAACCGATTCCCTCATAGGCTCATTTAAGCTCAGACCGATAATTCTTATTCCCATTGCTCTTGTACTCGGCTTTATAATAGCGTATTTTGCGGTAAACGGAATGAAAGAAAAGCACAGAACCGTAAGGTTCAAGGCCGAAGCTTCAAGCTATGAAGTTGCAGGCAGTCTCGCTCTTGCAAATAAAAGCGATAATTTCCTTTACATGAATGTGGCGAGAGTTCCGATTCCGAGAGAAACGAGAGCGGGCGGCTCAGGAGGAGGACACGTATCCTCTTCAGGCACCTCCCACGGCGGCGGAGGAAGGTCATTCTGAAATAAAAAAGTATGGATTTTGCTTAATGCAGAACCCATACTTGTTTTTTTATAAAAGATTAAGAGCGGTAAGGGGATTCATATATTCACCGCTGACAACCGTTTCAACATGAATGTGCGGCTCCTCAGCAGATTCTGACGGCAGGGTGCCTGCCTTGCCGATAATACCGCCCTTTGATATTTTATCACCTTTTTTTACTTTTACCGAGTCCTCAAGGCCGCAGTATTTCACATACATATCACCGGGGCAGAGAACTGTGACAGTAACGCCCCACATTTCGTCCTTGTCAACGGAGGTAACGGTACAGCTCTGAACGGCAAAAACATTATCGCCTGCCGCGGCGCTGAAATCGGTGCCGTTATGAACGCGCCAGTCGCCCATGGTTTCGGATTTTACCATTTCGCCTTCGCTGAAATCCTTTATCGCTTTGCCCGTTGTGGGCGGGGCAAAGGAGCCGGTGCAGGGCTTTTCATCTTCGGGAACGGCGGTTGACACAACTGACGTTGATGACGGCTTCGGAATTCCCGTGGCGGGTACGTTCGCCGCTTCATTTTTCTGGCTTGTTGTGATTCGGGTATACGATGTCAGAATCTCGGATTTTTCACTGCCGCTCTTCATAGTATTTTTAGGAACGGAAAGATTATAAACAACTGCGCTGATACCTACGATTGCTATTAAACAGAATGTAAGTATGGTGCGGTAAAGCTTTCCTGAAACGGCATTGTTTTTCTCTTGCATATAAACACCTCTGAATTTTTTATGAGCAATTATATTGTTGCCGTTACATCATATTTTTATGCAACGAAAAAGCAGCCGGTATAACACCGGCTGCTTTTTCCAATAAATTGAGGGGTTTATTGAGGAGGGGTATGTGATAGAGGAAAGTTGCGGCTCTTTCCTTACCACGGCCTTATCATAACAGACGATTATGAACAAATTATGAACAAAACATGCTTATTTTGAAAATTTTTAAAAACATTTTGATGAAATGTGTTTAATAACGCGGTGGTTCGTTAAAAAGTTTTAAATTTTTACTTGAAATATAAATCTATATGGTGTAGCATATTATAAGACCAAAAACAAAGGAGACGGTTAATATGAAGCTTGGTGTTTTTACCTGCCTTTTAGGTAATCTTCCTCTTGAGCAGGCACTTGAATATTTTAAATCAAAGGGAATCGAAATGATTGAAATCGGTTGCGGCGGATATCCCGGAAACAGTCATGCCGATCCCGAAACATTACTTAATGACAGCGCGAAGCTTGAAGAATTCAAAGCGCTTATCAAAAAGTATGGTATGGAAATCAGCGCTCTGAGCTGTCACGGCAATCCCGTTCATCCCAACAAAGAAATTGCCGCTGATTTTGACAAGACAATCCGTAATACCATTCTTCTTGCGGAGAAGCTGGATCTTCATCAGATAAACACCTTCTCAGGCTGTCCCGGCGACCATGACGGCGCTAAATTCCCCAACTGGGTAACCTGCCCCTGGCCGAATGATTTTGGTGAGATTCTCGATTATCAGTGGAATGAAGTTCTTATCCCTTACTGGAAAGACCTTGTTGCATTCTCGAAGGCTCACGGCGTAAACAAAATTGCTCTTGAGCTTCATCCCGGATTCTGCGTATATAATACAGAGAGCCTTCTGAAGCTCCGTGAGGCTGTAGGACCCGAAATCGGCGCCAACCTTGACCCCAGCCATCTTATCTGGCAGGGAATGGAGCCTGTTGCTGTTATCAGAGCTCTTGGTGACGCTATTTTCCACTTCCACGCTAAGGATACTAAGATTGATAAATATAACACAGCGGTTAACGGCGTGCTTGATACAAAGCCCTACGGCGACGAAATCAACCGCTCATGGATTTTTCGCAGCGTAGGCTACGGCAACGATGCCGCGTACTGGAAAGATATAATCAGTAATCTTCGCCTTGTAGGCTATGATTACGCTATAAGCATTGAGCATGAAGACAGCCTTATGAGCCAGAATGAAGGCCTTACAAAGGCGGTTGAGCTCCTTAAGCAGGTACTTGTTACTGAATCCACAGGCGATATGTGGTGGGTATGACGAAAGCGAGGCAAATACACAATGGTTGGTAATAAAATCGGTGCTGCCGTTATCGGTTACGGCGGAATGGGCAGCTGGCATACACGCAAAATGCTCAAGCAGATGACAGATGACGTTGAGCTGGTAGGAATATATGATATTAAACCCGAAAGAGCAAAGGTCGCGGAGGAAAACGGAATTCACGCGTTCGCTTCAAGAGAAGAGCTCCTCAGCGACGACAGAATAGATTTTGTTGTTGTCGCGACTCCCAATAATTTCCATAGAGAGATTGTTGTTGACGCTCTTGCTCACGGTAAAAATGTAATCAGCGAAAAGCCTGTCACAATAAACTGTGAAGAGCTTGAAAAGATGATTGCCGCAAGCGAAAAATACGGCAAAATCTTTACCGTTCATCAGAACAGACGCTGGGACCCTGATTATCTTACAGTTAAAAAGATTTATGAAGCCAACACCCTCGGCCGAATCTTCAGAATCGAGTCAAGAGTTCACGGCTCACGCGGTGTACCCGGTGACTGGAGAAATCATAAGGAATTCGGCGGCGGCATGGTATTTGACTGGGGCATACATATAATTGACCAGGCTCTCATGCTTATGGGCGACGCTAAGATTGAATCCGTCTATGCTATAACAGACCTGATTACAACCGATGACTGCGATGACGGATTTAAGCTTGAGCTTAAATTCTCAAACGGAATAGAATACCACGCTGAGGTCGGCACAAGCAATTTCATTGAACTGCCCCGCTGGTATGTTCTTGGTGAAAACGGTTCCGCGATTATCCGCGACTGGGACCTCAACGGCGAAATCGTTATGGTTTCAGACTGGGAAAACAAAGACGCTGTTCCGATTCAGGCAGGCGTAGGTCTTACAAAGACAATGGCACCCAGAACAGACGATTCAATTCAGAGATATCCTCTGCCATACGTTGAGAATCTCGGCTTTGACGACATGAGCGAATTCTACAGAAACTTCATCGCAACACTCCGCGGCGAAGAGACTCAGTATGTAACTCACAACCAGCAGCGCAGACTCATCAAGCTGATTGAGGCTATATTTGAATCGGCGAGAGACAACAAGGTAGTTTATTTCGAAAAATAAATAGATGAAAAGCAGAATATATGTTGATTGTTTCAATGTACATTCTGCTTTGGTTTTTAATAACATCGGAGAGATTTTTATGTCTAAAAAATTACATTTAATATGCAACGCCCATCTCGACCCCGTATGGCAGTGGGAATGGGAGGAGGGTGCCGCGGAGGCGCTTTCCACATTCAGAATCGCGGCGGAATTCTGCGAGGAATACGATAATTTTGTATTTTGCCACAATGAGGCGCTGCTTTATCAGTGGATTGAGGAATATGACCCGGAGCTTTTCAAAAAGATTCAGGAGCTTGTTAAAAAAGATAAATGGCACATCATGGGCGGCTGGCAGCTTCAGCCGGACTGCAATATGCCCTCGGGCGAATCCTTTGTACGTCAGATTCTCTCGGGAAGAAAGTATTTCCTTGAAAAATTCGGTAAAGCTCCGACAGTGGCAATAAACTTTGACCCGTTCGGTCACAGCAGGGGACTTGTACAGATAATGAAAAAAAGCGGATATGACGGATATCTGTTTATGCGTCCCGACGGGAATTTTCTCGATTTGCCTGCTGATGAATTCAGATGGGTCGGTTATGACGGAAGCGAGATAACCGCTGTAAGGCTTGCGGGCGGTTACGGCTCGGGCAAAGGCAGGGCGGCTCAGAAAGCTCTTGATTATATTGAGAAATGCAAAGAAGATGATTTCTTCCTCTGCCTTTGGGGCATAGGCAACCACGGCGGCGGCCCTTCAAAAGAGGATATTGAGAATCTCAACGCTCTTGCTCTTGAAAAGGCGAAAGACGGCGTAGAGCTTATTCATTCCACGCCCGAGAAATATTTTGCCGAGGTAAATGAAAAAAGAGAGCTCTCTGAATTCTCAAAGAGTCTTAATTCATGGGCTCCCGGCTGCTACACAAGCATGATTCGTGTAAAGCAGAAGCACAGAAAAGCGGAAAACGAGTTTTTCCTCGCGGAATGCATGGCTTCCCACGCGGCAAATGAGGGGCTGATTGAGTACCCCGCAAATGAGCTGGCGCAGGCGCTTTATGATATAACTCTTATTCAGTTCCACGATACTCTGCCCGGTTCGGCGATTCAGGCGGCCGAGGAGATGTCCATGAGAACCTTTGACCACGCTCTTGAGATTCTCTCCCGAATAAAGGCGAGGGCATTTTTTGCTCTTGCGTCGGGTCAGCAGAAGGCGCCGTCGGATAAAATTCCCGTATTCATATATAATCCTTATCCATATAAGGTCAGGGGCGATTTTGCCTGCGAGTTTATGCTGTGGGACCAGATATGGGACGAGGGTAAATTCTTAAAGCCGCTGGTTTACGCCGAGAACGGCAGTATCTGTGAGTCTCAGTGTGAAAAGGAAAACAGCACTATTCCTATTGAATGGCGCAAAAGAGTTATATTCAGTGCCGAGCTTGAGCCGATGAAGATGAACCGCTTCGAATGCGGATTTGAAGAAATTAAAAAGCCTGTACCTCAGCTTAAAAATGATGAGACGCATTATATTTTTGAAGCAGGCGGACAGCTGATTAAAATAAACAAGTCAACAGGTCTTATTGATGAATTATCCGTCGGCGGTGAAAACTACGTTAAGAACGGAGCGTTCAGCCTTGAAGTGTGGAAGGATAATCATGACCCGTGGTATATGGAGAATCATTCGTGGCTTGAAAAAGAAGACGAATTCAGACTTCTGAATAAGGCGGAAACAAAAGAATTCCTCTGCGTGAATAATGAAATTGAGCCTGTTCGCGTTATCGAAAGCGGTGACGTGCGTACCGTTGTTGAGGCGGTATTCGGTTACAAGAGCTCGAGGGCGGCCGTTAAGTATATTATGTCCGAAAAAGACAGGCTTAAAATTGATATTAAGGTTGTCTGGAACGAAAAGCAGAAAATGCTTAAGATGAATATTCCGTCGTCATTCGGCGCTGACACTTGTATCGGCGAGCATCCATATGGCAGAGAGAAGTTTTTCGATGCGCTCAAAGAGAATGTTTCGCAGAAATATATTCTCGAATGCAAGGACGATAAGGCGATTCTCTGCGTCAACAACTGCGTTTACGGCTCGTCATTTGACGATAAAAACGGTGAGCTTAAGATAACGCTTCTTCGTTCACCTTCATACTGCGCTCATCCCATAGGTGACAGGCAGGTTATGCCGCAGGACAGATATATGCCCTATATGGAGCAGGGCGAGAGAGAATTCAGCTTTATGATTGAGGTGGGAAATACAGAAGAAATTCTGAAAACCGCACCGAGAACCGCTCAGCATTTCAACGCTCAGCCCATGGCGCTGTCATTCTATCCCACGGGAAGAGGAAGCCTGCCGGAGTCTCCACTTGAAATCAGCGGAAATGATGTTATCACTCTCACAGCTTTTAAAAAGGCTGACAACGGCGACGGATATATCGTGAGACTTTTCAATCCTGTTGAAAATAAGCAGACGGCGAAAATGAGATTTTACGGGAATGACGCAGAAATTAAATTCACGGCCTTTGAAATAAAAACTCTGAGAGTGACAAAGGAAAAAATCGAAGAGACGGATTTAATGGAAAATCTGCTTGATTGATTTTTTACGGGAATAATACTATCGGAAAGTATAGATTTGCATATAATTATATAAAGCAATGTGCAAGTTTTGCATATCTATGAGTAGGTATTTATGCAAAATTTGCACATTTTTCTTGACAACGATATGCAAATGCAGTAAAATCAATTCAGAGGTGACAGCAATGACTCTTAAAGAATTGAGAATATCTAAAAGATTAACGCAGGCACAAGCGGCGAAGCTTTGTGCTGTTTCGCTCAGAAGTTATATTACTTTTGAGAATGACGCGTCAAAAGCGAAAACAATAAAATACAGATATCTGTTTGATATAATAAAACAGGCAGGACTTATTGACGAAAGTCACGGAATATTGTCAGTTGAGGAAATAAAAGAAAAATGTATTCCTGTTTTTGAGCAGTACGGAATCAGCTACTGCTATCTTTTCGGCTCATATGCAAAGGGGAAGGCAACAGAAACGAGCGATGTTGATTTACTTGTTTCGGGTGAAGTGACAGGGCTCAGCTTCTACGGTATGACAGAATCGCTGCGGGAAGCGCTGAGCAAAAAAGTTGATATTCTCGACTGCAATCAGCTGAATAATAATGCGGAGCTTTTGAATGAAATATTGACAAGCGGAGTAAAAATCTATGGATAATATTAAAGATGACAGTTATTATATTCAGAAAATCATAACAGATGTTGATTTCATTATTTCAAATACTCAGAGTATTACAGTTGAAGAGTTTTCTCTGAATGAAATTCTTCAGGATTCCATGGTGTTCAGATTAATTCAGATTTGTGAAAATTCTCATAGGATTTCGGATTCATACAAAGACAAAAGAAAAGACATTCCGTGGAAAAACATTTCCGGTTTAAGAAACAGGATCGTTCACGATTACGGCAACGTCGATTTTACTATTGTGTTCGATACGCTGACAGAGGATATTCCTGATTTGAAAAAGCTTTTTGAAAGATAAAACAAAAAATCCCGTCTGATGACGGGATTTTGTTTATTTTATTTCTTCAAAGACTTTCAGCACAGCCTCGGCCATTTTTACGAATCCGTAATCGTTTGGGTGACAGCTGTCAACCGTGGCGCAGTCGAGGAATTCCTCGCCGAGCATTTCTCTGCCGTCAATGAAATAAACGTTATTATCATTCTCAGATGCTCTGGCAAATGAATCCCCGAGTATTTTTCTGGTAATCGCAATATCGGGCTTCAGAGCATGAGAGTAAGGCGAGGTCATCATGATAATCGGAATGTCTTTGTGCTTTGCTCTTACCTTCTGATAAAACGCGAATTGCTTTTCTTTGAGTCTTTCGGGCTCTCCTATATCATTATGGTCATAATCAAGCACAAACGCGCTCATATCAAGCGAGGCAATATAGTCGGCTATTACATCTTCACCGTGAGCGCTGCCCGAAAAGCCGAGGCAGATAAAATCATCGAGCATTTTCTGAGAAACAATGGCCGGATAGTTGTTGCCGGGGCGTGAAGCGCATCCCCCCTGGGTGATTGACGAGCCGTAATACACTACGGGAAGCTTGTCGCTGTAGGGATTGAATTCACTGAGCTGTGAATTTTCATCTATGCCGATATGAACGGAATCAACATTGCTGTAAAGAGGAAAATGAATGAGAATTTTTCTTATCTTTTTATCGGGAAATTCGACAATGCTCTCGAAGCCTTTCTTTTTGTCAACAGGCGGAACAAAGGTTTTGAAATATCTGAATTCGCCGTCTTCAAAATAATACAGGTCAAAGCCGGCTGTACCTGTAAGAGGCATATGGGGAAAAAGAGTTATATCTCCTTTATAAGATATTGCAACGTAGTCGGAGTCTGTTTCGAATGCGACACGGCCGCCGGAGGTATTGCGATTGAGGTTTTTAACCCCGTTGTTTGTCTTTTCGGCGACAGATGAATCCATTCTGATATAGCCCTTGCCGTCATATGTTACGCCGAATATATTAAAAGGCTTTTTGTTTATATCAAAAAATACAAGTCCGTCTTTTTTGATGTTTGTTTTAACCTTAAGATTTTTGTCAATTTTATCAATTCTTGCCATATAATCACCTTCTGCAAATGTTGATTTAAAGGTATCACAAACATAGTATAAAATCAAGGCTTACGGTTGAAAATAACGGCTTTCCGTGGTATAATCTGCTGCGGAAAGAGGGATATTATGAAAAAAACTGACGATAAAAGCTTTATTGGCGGTGTGGCTGTAGCTCTTGCCTATGTGATGTGGGGACTGCTGACGATTTTCTGGAATCTGCTGTCAGACGTGAACCCCGTATATATTCTTGCTCAGAGAATAATATGGTCAATGATTGTTATTGGCGTTTATATAATTATCAGCGGACGCCTTGACGAGATAAAAGGTGTGTTCCGCAGTAAAAAGGATTTGCTGATATGCTTTGTGTGCGGAATTCTTATTACCATAAACTGGGGCGTTTATATTTACGCGGTGAATTCATCTCACGTGCTTGATGCAAGTCTCGGATATTTCATTGAGCCTGTTCTTGTGGGCACAATCGGACTGCTTGTTTTTAAGGAAAAGCCCGGCACGTTTGAAAAGGTAACATATATTCTCGCGTTTGCGGCGCTTCTGTTTATTATTATCAGAGTCGGCAC
>JAZUHE010000068.1:0-19089 GCA_045641565.1 Acutalibacteraceae bacterium
GTCAGTGCAGATGTCATGAAGCAGATAAACGCGAATTTTGTTTATGTTCTTCAGACGCTTATCGGGCCGCACAAGCTCACAAACAACGGCGGCAAATGGTATATGACTTCTGATCTGTACGTTCTGTTTTCTGACGAAGCGCAGGCAAAGGGCTACGCTTCAAAGAACGGACTGAGCGCGGATTCTGTAAGCAATGACTGCGTCTGCGACGACAGCACATATTATGTTAAATATAAAAACGTAACGCTTCCGTTTTCAAGCAGCTTCAAACTCAACGGAGCAGACACATTTGATGATTTCGCTGCCGCGGAATTTGATGACAAAACCTTTGCGGATATTTCGGTTAACGCAAGCAATGAAATAACGGCGATAGATTATAACAACTCAATTCTTTCATATTATTGATAAGCATAGAAACAGCCCTGCAGGCATTTCGCTCTGCAGGGCTTATTTTATGGATTCTGTCTTATTTATTGAAAAGGCTTGCGATGAGTTTAATAATATCTTTGAACGCATTTATCAGCTTCTGAAGGAATGTCAGAGGAGGCTGAGCTTCTGTATGAGGAAGAACAGTGTCGTTCTGCTCTGAGAATTCAAGGAATCTCGGATACTGAGCGTAGGTGTTGACTGTGGGCTGTTTCTCTGAGCGGAGAAGAGTCAGCATCATTTCGTCAAGGCAGTCATTTGAGGCTGTATGCTTCATGTTATGGATGAACCATGTCTGCTCGGGCGGCCCTTTTTTATTGACAAATTATTCTTACAGTAGTAAAATACACACAGACTGCTCAGCGGGAAGTTCGGTGAAATTCCGTCGCAACAGCCATTACCGTGAGACCGCAGGTCAGAGCCGGGAATCCTGACAGTCATAAAACGTAAACACTTTGGGCATGAAGGTTACAGCGTCTGATACCCTTACAGGGTAATTCGGTCTGTCTGGTTGCGCCTTCGTATGCTGCGGAGGCGCTTTTTTATATGGAAAAAACAAAAGAGTATTATACAGAGCTTTTAAAAGATATTGCAAAAAAAGAAAATCGGCTGCCTAAAAAATCTGATTTTTCCGTGGACGATGTGAACCGCATAAAAGGCTTTTTCGGCCCGTGGCCGTGGGCACTGGAAGCGGCGGGTCTTAAAGAATCCAAGCAGGAGAAGCGGCGTGAAAAGAATGCCGCCAGACATCAGCTCGCAAGAGAAAAACGCAGGCAATATAAAAAAGAAAATCAGTCACAGGAGTAGCGTATGAAAATCGGATTCGGGGACTGTCATCCCGCTGTAAATTTAATATTTTTTGCGGGCATCGCGGTTTTCGGTATGCTTTTCAGGCACCCGGCAACTGTTGCGGTGTGCTTTTTCTGCGCTCTCATCTATTACATCAGACTTTGCGGAAAAAGAGCCGTAAAATCATTTTTCTGCTTCATAGTACCGATGCTCGTTTTTGTGGTGATTATGAACGGACTGTTTTCTCATTACGGTAACACAGTGCTGTTTACTCTTCCCTCGGGCAGCAGCGTGACGCTTGAATCCGTCACTTACGGATTTATTCTCGGTGCCGCCGCGGTGAGCATAATCATGTGGTTTTTCTGCTATAACGAGATTGTGACAGAGGATAAGTTCCTTTATGTTTTCGGCAAAATTCTCCCTGCAGGCGCTCTTGTCATATCCATGGCGCTGAGGTTTATTCCGCTTTACAGAAACAGACTGCGCATAATATCAGAAGCGCAGAGCGGAATCGGCACAGGGTATAAAAACGGAGGCTTTATTCAGAAAATCAGAAACGGCGGCAGAATTATTTCAATTCTGATAACCTGGTCGCTGGAAAATTCCGTTGAGGTTTCTGACTCGATGCGCGCAAAAGGATACGGCCTTAAAGGGCGGAAAAGCTACAGCTGTTACAGGTGGAAGCACAGAGATGTTTTATTAATCTGTCTGATGCTTCTGCTTTACGGAATCATGACAGTCGGATATATAAATAATTCGCTTAACTGCGTTTATACTCCGCAGATAAAAATATGCCCGCTCTCGGGCTTCGGCGCAGTAACCGCCGCGGCATTTGCGCTGCTTTGCCTTATGCCGCTGATAACAGACTTAAAGGAGGATATTAAATGGAACAGATTAAAATCGAAAATGTAAGCTTTTCATATCCTCTTTCTGAAGAAAAAGCTCTCGATAATATCAGCCTTGAAATATCCGCAGGAGAATTTATTCTGCTTTGCGGAGAGAGCGGCTGCGGCAAAACAACTCTGCTCAGGCAGATAAAAAAAGAGTTTTCCCCCCACGGTAAAAAAAGCGGCAGAGTTTTAATCGGCGGTGAGGATACAGACGGTCTTTCTCTGAGAAGCAGTGCTGAAAAAATCGGATTTGTAATGCAGAATCCCGACTCACAGATTGTTACCGATAAGGTGTGGCACGAGCTTGCCTTCGGCCTTGAGAATCTCGGGCTCGGGCGTGATGAAATCCGTCTGCGTACCGCTGAAATGGCGTCATATTTCGGCATAAACGAATGGTTCAATAAAAAGACCGCGGAGCTTTCCGGCGGTCAGAAGCAGATACTGAATCTCGCGGCGGTAATGATTATGCATCCCGATATAATCATTCTCGACGAGCCCACGTCTCAGCTTGACCCTGTTGCGGCGGAGAATTTTCTTTATACCGTCAGCAAAATAAACCGCGAGCTCGGCACAACGGTTATAATCACGGAGCAGCGGCTCGAAGAGGCTTTCGCTTATGCGGACAGAGTAATTGTAATGGATAAAGGCGGCATCATTTTTGACGGAGCGCCGAAGGCTGTCGGCGAAAAGCTGAACGTTCTGCCAAAATTTTTAAGCCTTGCAGTGCCCACGGCAATGAGAATTTTCAGTGCCGCAGGCGATAAGGGCGAATGCCCCGTTACCGTCCGTGACGGACGAAGATGGCTCAGCGGAAAAAGCTGTAAGTCCGAATGCTCTCATAAAGAAAAAAATCTTTCCGAAATGAGTGCCGTCGAGCTTAAGGACATCTGCTTCCGTTATGAAAAAAACGGCGAAGATGTTCTCAGAAATCTGAATCTTAAAATTCCCGAAAAAAGCTTTTTCGCAATCCTCGGCGGAAACGGCGTCGGCAAAACGACTCTTTTAAGAATTATTTCTTCGGTTGCTTCGCCCTACTCCGGCAGAGTAAAAATCTTTGGGAAAACGGCAAAAAAAAGCGGCGTAAAAATTGCCGCTCTTCCTCAGGATGTCCAGGCGCTTTTTACCTGCAGAACCGTCCTGCTTGATTTAAAAGAAATACAGAATGACGAAGAAAAAATTAAGCGTGTGTCAGAGCTTGTTAAAACAGAGAATCTTCTTGACAGACATCCCTTTGACCTGAGCGGCGGCGAGCAGCAGAGAGCGGCGCTCGCAAAGGTGCTTTTATGTGAGCCAGATATTCTGCTCCTTGATGAGCCGACCAAGGGAATGGACGCATCGTTCAAGGCGGATTTTGCAAAAATTGTCCGCTCGCTGATAAAGAACGGCTGTACTGTCATAATGATTTCTCATGATGTGGAGTTCTGTGCTTTGTATGCCGACTGCTGCGCCATGCTTTTTGACGGTGAAATAACCGCCTGCGCTCAGACGGATAAATTCTTCGGCTCCAACAGATTTTACACTACCGCCGCGTGCAGAATCGCCCGCGGAATAATTAAAAATGCTGTAACACAAGAGGATATTGTTTTATGCGTAAACGAAAAATAATTTCAGCGGTTATTCTTTGCTTTCTGATACCGGCCATTGTAATCATCGGCTGGTTTATGGCAAAAGGCAGGCAGTATCTGCTTTTGAGCATCATAATAATCGCCGTTTCAATGCTTCCGTTCTTTCTCTCTCTTGAAAGAAAAAAGCTTCAGGTCAGAGAGCTTGTCATAACCGCAAGCGTTGTGGCTGTGGCGGCGGCGTCAAGGTCTGCGTTCTTCTTTCTGCCGCAGGTCAAGCCCATGTGCGCCGTGCTGATTATAGCGGCGGCGGCGTTCGGGCCTGAATTCGGATTTATAAGCGGCGCGCTGTCAATGCTTATTACAAACTTCATGTACGGCCAGGGAATGTGGACTCCTTTTCAGATGATGGGAATGGGAATGACCGTGTATCTCTGCGCCTTGATTTACAGAAATTTCAGAATAAAAAACAGATTCATATTCGGCGTTATCAGCGGAATTATCTGCTTTATTGTTTACGGAATTGTTGTTGATCTGGGCTCTGTTTTCATGATGGTTTCGGATTATAATATAAAAACCGTGTTGTCGGTTTATGCCTCGGGGATTCCGTTCAACGCGGTTCATTCTGTTACGACGGCGGTGATAATCGCCCTGCTTCAGCCGGGAATAAACGAAAAGCTGGAACGGATAAAAATAAAATACGGAATATTCACGTCAGGCTGTCGATAACGGCACAGTCTCGTAAGGATACTTTTGTTTTTGACGGATAATTTTCCCGAATACTGCATCAAATCCGCATCCGAATACGCCAGTATGCGTGATGCGAATTTTCTTTGTCTTCAAAAAAATTCTCTCATCAAAAACTGCTCTGCACCTTAAAATGATGAATTTTGCCCGATTTGTGTTCTTCTGCGACGATGCTATTCTGACGTATTGCAAGGAGCAAAAGGGCGCAAGGCGGGTGAAAGGCGCATTTTAAGGAAAAGTAGCCTTGCGAGTCTGTGCCGAAAATCACAGACCGAAAAAAATTTAATAAAATATAAATAGGCAGCTTAAACAAGTTTTATAAAATAAAATTAATCAGCGTGATTCATCGAAAATCACGCTGATTTTTTCTTACTTCGTCACCGACGTTTTACCGTATCTGTATACGCCGACAAACGTCGGTTCCTTGTCTCTGTGACTTTCTCAGCAGCCTGCCTTATATCTGCAGTATTATTTTTTGAAAAGGCTGATTATCAGTCTGATGATATCCTTAAGGGCGCTGATGAGCTTCTCAATAAATGTCATGGCAGGCTGAACGTCTGTATGAGGAAGAACTGTGTCATTCTGCTCTGAGAATTCGAGGAATCTCGGATACTGAGCGTAGGTATTGACTGTGGGCTGTTCCTCTGAGCGGAGAAGAGTCAGCATCATTTCGTCAAGGCAGTCATTTGAGGCTGTATGCTTCATGTTATGGATGAACCATGTCTGCTCGGGGAACTGACAGGTTGACGCGTCAATATTCTTTTCGGGGCTGATGTACGCGGCGTCAGCTTTTTCAAGGTATTCGTCGCCGAGAGTCTCGCCGTAGGGAGCTACCGTCGCGCCGAATGATGTATTCTTTGTGTCGATTGTGTCGTCGCTCTCGCACTGCCAGTTTCTGATAAGCGGAACAGTTGAAAGACCGTAGCCGCTGATGATGATAAGATGAGCGTCTTCGTTAAGCTCGGCGAGAATTGTTTCACGCTTTGACCTAACTTTTTCGTTGAATTCTTCAATTCTTGAAATAATAACGCTTCTGTCTTCGTCCTTGTATACGTTGTTGAATACATAGTCCATTGCGCTGTCAAGGTATTCATCGGGAACCATTGACCAGATGGGAAGCCAGTTGGCGAAAAGAGGAAGAACAGCTTCAGCCGCGGCAATGGGAAGAATCTTATCTATTGTGTAGTTAGCGCAGTCGCAGATGGGCTTGAGAATTCCCGACTGATTGAGGATGTCAAGAGCGAATGAAATGAGCATATTATAGTCATTGTCTGAAAGCATGCCTTTGAGATATTCAACAAGGCCCTCGCCTTCAACGCCGAGGTTGCCGCTCATCATTTCGCCGTTGTATCTCTCGCCGTAGGGAGCAGAAGCGAAGAAGCATACGCCTGCGATTTTATCGTTGCCGTAAAGAGCGAGATAAGACATTGTAACAACGCCGCCGAAGCTGTGGCAGATGATGTTGACCTTGTCACAGCCTGAGCACTCGATAATATAGTCAATATAATCACTGAGCTGCTCGGCGATAATAAGCGGGTCAAGACGCCAGTCATAGTCAAAATCATATGTACCTTCAGCGTTGACTGTTTCTTTTTCGGGGTAGTCAAATCTGACGCCTGAGCCGTTTGAAACATCACCGTTTTTATCGCAGCATACGGGAGCGAAAAGCTCGGCGAAAATATCTGTCAGCTCTGAGCCGAAATAATCCCAGTCCTTGGTCAGAGCGAATTTACCTGCTACGGGAAGACAGTCCTTTACGGTTTTCATGATGCTGTCTGACGCAAGAGGCCACGCGGTGTCTGAGTCGGGGTCTTCGGGGTTGATGTAAACATCCTTGGCCATGAATCCGTGGATATAGATTGTGGGGTAAAGTCTGGTGTTCTCGCCCTGCGCGTAAACGGATATAACGGGAACGAGCACCGTAACCAGCGCAATGACAACAGCGAGAATTCTTTTGGCTATTTTAGTTTTCATTTTTCTCTCCTTTTCTCAGCAAAGCGGCTCGGGAACTTCCTGAACCTCGGGTGTATATTCAAACGGTTTGTTTGAGATGATGAATGTATATCTCTCCTGCATGGTCATGCTGCCGTGAGTGAGGTCGTATCCGCCGTGGTCAGCTGTTATGAGAATAAGCCAGTCCTCGGTTTCGTATGTAGGACGGGATTTTATCGCCTCTATTATTTTGTCTGATGTTGCCTGTGCGCTGTCAAAAGCGGCGCTGTATTTGCGATTCTTGGGGCCGAAGCCTGAGGAATGACCTGTATGGTCGCAATACTCAAAAATAGAAAAGATGAAGTCGGAGCAGTCAGCTTTTCCTAAATCATTGATAACGTTTGAGTATGTTCCGTCGTCGCTGTCGGCGTCAACGAAGCAGGTGTTTATGCCCTTTTCCTCAACATACTGCTTTTCGTTCCAGTATGTGCAGTCTGATTCGTTGAAATGACCGTCCCATGAAACATAGAAAGCGGAGCTGTCGATAGTGCCGCTCTCAACGAGAGTTGTGAGCATGGTAAGATGTTCGTTGCTCTTGGGCACATAATTTTTCTTAATGCCGTGAACGTCGGCCCACTGACCTGTAAGCATCGAGCACCAGCCGGGAGCTGTTGAGGTTTTCTGAGTGTTGATCTGAGGATAATTTACTCCGCCGCAGTATGATACGACAGCCTTTCCGCCGCCGTCAAGGAGTGTCTGAATTCCGCCGCCCTCCTGATTTTTCATAAGTGAAAGGGTGTCGAGTCTGCATCCGTCATAGCCGATGACAATAACCTTCTTTTCGGTTTTGCCCTCAGGCAGCGGTGAAGTGAAATGGCTGTTGATAATATCGTAAATCTGAGTCTGACCGATAGCCGTTTCAGTGGTGTTTTCAAGGAAATCAAGCGAAGCCACGGCCTCTTTGTAATCCTTGGTGGTGTCAAAGCGGTTGACTCCTATAAGGTTGCCCGAAAGGAAAAAGAACGTGGTGACAAATAAAATAATAATTCTCTGAAACTGTAAAGACATAATATATCTCCTCCTCTTATAATATTTTATCTAAAAAGCTTTTTCCGTCGCAGTCAAAGCTTACGCCGAAATAATCCGCCGCGGTGGCGCCGATATCCGCAAATGTCGGCCGTGTACCCAGATTCACGGGCTTTATTTTTTTGCCGTAAATAATCAGCGGAGTATACTCTCTTGAGTGGTCTGTATGAGAGTCTCCCGGGTCACATCCGTGGTCGGCGGTTATCATGAGGATATCGTCATCCCTCATCTCCTGCATTAAGGACGGCAGACGGATATCAAATTCAGAAAACGCCCTTGCGTATCCGTCGATATCCTGCCTGTGCCCGTAAAGCATATCAAAATCCACAAGATTTGTAAAGCATAATCCCTCAAAATCTGTTTTAAGAGCCTTAAGCGTTTCGTCAATTCCCTCGGAATTTGAGTGAGTGAATACTCTGTCGGTTACTCCTCTGCCGGCGAAAATATCTGATATTTTGCCGACGGCGTGTACTGTTTTGCCGTTTTTGCTAAGAGCGTCAAGAAGTGTTTCCTTCGGCGGCTCAACAGAAAAATCGTGGCGGTTGGCCGTTCTTGTGAAGTCGGGATATTCGCCGACAAAAGGCCTTGCGATTACTCTGCCCACAGCGTGCCTGCCGCAGAGAATCTTTCTTGCAATGCGACAGTATTCATACAGTGTTTCAAGGGGAACAACATCCTCGTGAGCGGCAATCTGAAAGACGCTGTCCGCCGAAGTGTAAACTATCAGGTCGCCTGTTTTTATATGCTCTGCGCCGTAGTCCGCGATAACCTGCGTACCGGAATAAGGTTTGTTGCACAGAACGTCTCTTCCCGTTCTGCGCCTGAACTCGCTGATTATCTCCTCGGGGAATCCCTCGGGATATGTGGGAAGCGGAGAATCCGAAACAACTCCCGAAATTTCCCAGTGGCCTATAGTGGTATCCTTGCCAGCGGATTTTTCCGTCATTCTCGCAACAGCGGCGAGAGGAGTCTGTGTTTTCGCAACGCAGTCAACTCCGTCGATATTTCCCAGACCGAGCGCCGAGGTGCATATGCACGAAAACTCGGGAGAACCCGAAATCCTTTTGAGCGTGTTGCAGTCTCTGTCGCCGAAATCCGCCGCGTCAGGCATCTCGCCTATTCCGCAGGAGTCAAGAACAATAAGAAATATACGTTTCATGCTTATTACCTCAACCCAGCTTAACAGCGGTGTTCAGGGCAAGCTCCATCATTTCGGTAAAGGAGTTCTGTCTCTGCTCAGCGTCAAGAGCTTCACCGGTTATAATGTTGTCTGAGATTGTGCATACGGCAAGAGCGTTTTTGCCGCAGCGGGCCGCGTTCATATAAAGCGCCGCCGCCTCCATCTCTATTGCCATAATACCCATTTTGCTCCAGGCGAATGTTGATTTAAGTCCGTCGGGGAGCTTTTCCTCATCCTGATAAAATGTGTCTGATGAAAGAATGTTGCCCACGTGATAGTGAAGCTTCATTTCATCTGCCGTATCGGTGCAGGCTCTGAGCATTTTATAGCTGCATAAAGGCGCGAAAGTACCGGGCAGATGATACTGGGCGGCAAAGTTTGAGTTTGTGGACGCGCCCATTCCTATAACTATGTCTCTGACGTTGATTTTTTCGTCAAGGGCGCCTGCAGAGCCGACTCTTATAATGTTTTCCACGCCGAAAAAATTATAGAGCTCGTAGGAATAGATTCCTATTGACGGCATACCCATTCCGCTGGCCATTACAGAGACCTTGTGTCCCTTATAATATCCCGTGTAGCCGTTTACTCCTCTGACGGAGTTCACAAGCTTCGCGTTTTCAAAAAATTTTTTCGCGATGAATTTGCTTCTCAGAGGGTCACCCGGCATAAGAACAGTTCGGGCAAAATCCTCGGGAACAGCGTTTATGTGCGGTGTAGGATAAGCTGGCATATTCATCATCCTTTCAGAAATTCAGAATATCTGTTTTTATTATTTCGTCTTTCTTATGAGAGCAGAGAGACGCGCAGAATCCGTCAATCATACTGCTTTCATAAAAATAAAAATTATCATCAATACTGCTTTGAACAGAAATATCACTGCCGTCAATATGAATACAGAAGCTGTCAAGTGGCAGCTGCATTCCTTTGCCTGTGATTTTCATGAAGCTTTCTTTAAGAGTCCAGAGACGGTAAAATTCATGATTTCGCAGATTATTATCAGCTGTATTTTCAAGATAACTGTATTCATCCTCCGCAAAAAAACGCTTCGCGATTTTCAAGTCAGACTCTTTGATTTCTTCAATGTCAATACCGATTTCGCCGTCAGAAAAAGCGGCGGCTGCAAAGGCTCCGGAGTGAGAAACACTGAAATGAATATCGGGCCTGTTTTTAAAATACGGCTTTTGGTTTTCATATGTTCCGCAGGTCATTTCTTTTTCGCACAGTCCGTATTTTTTGAGTCCCTCATCAAGAAGAATCCCCGCGCCGAGGCTCAGGTTCTTATCTTTTCTGAAGCGGAACGCGTCGGTTTTTTTCTGCCGTTCGGCAGATAAACTGTCATAATAACGGTTAAAAAGCTCGTCATCGTTAAGCGGTCTTACGTCAGTATATAAAAAATGAATCATCTTTTCACCGCCCTATGATAATATGTTACAATTATTATATATCTTTTTTTATATTCGTCAAGGCAAAAAAGGAACTTGCGCTCCTATTGAAAAATAAAAAGCAAGTCTGTATAATAGTAAAAAATCTTACGGAGAATAAATATGAGCAAAAAAACATCTGCATCAGCCGCCTGCCTTCTTGCGTATTCGATTTTCGGATTCAGTTTTCTGTTTTCAAAATCAGCGCTTAACGCCGCGCCGCCGTTCGTACTGCTGGCTTACAGATTCTGGTTCGCGTTCGCGGCAATGAATATCCTGTTTCTCGCAGGCAGAAAAAAGCTGTCACTTAAAGGCAAACCTGTGGGTAAGCTCCTGCTTCTCGGCACGGTTCACCCTGTAATCTATTATATATGTGAAACCTACGGAATACAGATGACATCGTCGTCGTTTTCGGGAATCATACTCGGCCTTGTGCCTGTTGCGGGTCTGATACTCGGAAGAACAATTCTAAAAGAAAAGAACTCGGCTTTTCACATTATATGCGCCATACTGTCGGTTGTCGGCGTTGCGCTCACCACCGCGGGAGGAAGCATAAAGTTTTCTGCGGTCGGAACTCTGCTCCTGCTGGGAGCCGCGTTTTCCTCAGCGCTTTACACTGTTATCAGCCGTGATATTTCAGATAAATTCACGCCCCTTGAGCGTACATACGTTATGTTCGCCTTAGGCTGTATATTTTTCACCGCCGTCGCGCTTGTCCAGAACAGAAACAATCTTTCACAGCTAATCACACCGATACACTATAAGGATTTCATAATATCCGTGCTTTATCTTTCGGTTGTTTCTTCTGTGTGCGCCTTTATGCTTCTGAATTACGCCATGAATCATATCAGCGTCGCGACATCCTCGATTTTTTCAAATTTCTGCACGGTTATCAGCGTGCTCGCCGGCATACTCATAATGCACGACAGATTCTCCGCAATTCAGCTCGCGGGAGTGATAATAATTCTCGTCAGCGTATTCGGTATATCCCTGCCGGCAAGAAAAAAGACCGCATAATAGTAAAAGCAATTCTGCAATGTGAATTCACGCAGAATTGCTTTTTTGTTCAGTCCATTTCTCTGGTTAAATCTTTAACCCATTTATATTTTTTATAGTGATAAACAACCCACGGGATTTTGCCTACCTCGTCAAGGCAGGTGCAGGAATACACAACCCATACAGGCCAGTGCAGCCAGAACGTGCCTATCGCCGCCAGCGGAACCGCAAGACCCCACATGCATACGGCGAGGCTGTACATATCAAAAACCGTATCGCCTCCTGCGTCAAATATGCCGTTTATCACAATGGTGTTAACCGCTCTGCCTATCATGTAGACAGACATTATTATGAGCATCTGAAGAAGATACTTCCTCGCTTCGTCGGTTATGACAACGAAGCTCAGCACAGCAGGTGTCGCGGCAAACATAATCAGGCAGGAAATAACACCGCATAAAAATGACAGCTTCAGCGCTCTGTCGCCGTAAAGCTTTCCTGTGCTCAGATTGCCGGCTCCCAGCTCATGCCCGATAATTATTCCGCTTCCGCTGGCCAGTCCGTTGCACATACAGCACACAAGGTCGCGCACAACAGCCGCGACCGAGTTCGCCGCCGCCGCGTCGGTACCCATATGCCCCATAAATGACGAGTATGAGGTGAAGCCGATGCTCCAGAGAAAACTCGCGCCCAGTATAGGCAGCATACACTTGTAATAGTCCTTTGAAAGAACTTTGTTCCTTCTGAAAAGTCCCGAAAGCTCAGGCTTTGTATATCCGTCTTTAAAAGATATGATTACGCACGCCGCAAGCTCAACTATTCTCGAAATAAGAGTCGCCAGCGCCGCTCCCTGGGCGCCCATCTGTTTTATGCCGAAAAGGCCGTATATAAACACCGCGTTAAGGCCGATATTTATCATTACCGTGGCGAAGCTCAGCTTTGCCGTCGTTGAGGCGTGGTTTGTGACCTTCATCATCGTGATATAGCATTGGGAAACGCCCGTGAGAAGATATGACCAGCCTGCGACACGTAGATATTTTATGCCGATTTTTATGAGAACCTCTTCATTTGTAAAAAGGAGCATCATTACCCTCGGGAAGAAAACGCAGGCGACGAAAAAAAGTATCGAGACTATTCCGCTTATTCTCAGCCCCATGCAGAAAATCTCGTTCATGGTCTTTATATCTTTTTTGCCCCAGTACTGTGCTCCGAGAACGGATACGGCGGCAACAAGCGCCATGAGAATCATGTTCTGAACAAACTGAATCTGCGTCGCGAGTGATACGGCGGACATTGAATCCTGCTCAATGCTTCCGAGCATAAGCGCGTCCGCAGCGGCGACCGACGCCAGCATAAGGGACTGAAACGCTATGGGAAGCGCCAGATTCATAAGCTTTTTTATAAATACTTTATCTTTGAATAAATTGTCTTTCATTTTATTTCCGTTCCTGAAATCTGAATACTCTGAAAAGCGGCAGACAGCTTTTGAAAAACGCCTTGTACGCTTCGCAGTAATCTCTGTCGTTCTTCATTCTTTTGCAGCCTCCGCCGCGGCAGAGGGCAAAATATTCGCATCTTCCGCATTCCTCATTTACGCCGAGACTTTCTCTGAGAAAGCTCTCGGCTTTTCCGCTGTGAGCGAGGGTGCTGAAATCGCTCTCGTTTATATTGCCTAAAAGATTGTCGTCCGTGCAGTAAAAATCGCAGGGATAAATATTGCCGTTTCCCTCCGCCACAAACTGATGCATGCAGTGGCCGCACATTCCGCACTGCTCGGGAGCGTTTCCGAGATACATCTGAACGAGATTGTCGAAGTATCTCACGCTTGTGTAGTCGTTGCGCACATAGTCCTTTACATAGGCGTTGAAGCCGTGAATGAGAAACTTCGCGTACTGTCTGGCGGTCATGTACATTTCGTTTTCTCTTTCATCGCCAAAGGGACGCAGGCAGGGAATAAACTGAAGATATTTAAAGCCTTTCCCTGTTAAAAATTTATAAATCGAGTCGATATTTTCGGCGCAGTAGCCTGTGAGCACCGTGAGAATATTAAACTGAACGCCGTGTTTTTTTAATATATCGGCAGCGGAAATTATTTTATCGTATGCGTTATCGTAGTTTTCATCAACGCGGAAGCGGTTCGCCTTGAAATCACCGTCAAGGCTGAGTCCCACAAGGAAATTATTCTCTTTAAAAAACCGCGCCCATTCGTCTGTGACAAGGGTTCCGTTTGTCTGAATCCCGTAAAAAATCTGACTGTCTTTTTTGTTGTATTTCTCTGCCGTTTTCACAAAAGCTTTGAAATAATCAAGTCCAGCGATAAGAGGCTCACCGCCCTGGAAGGCGAAGGCGACGCTTTCTCCGTCAGCAAAATCAAGAGCTTTTTTTATGAGATTTTCCGCGGTTTCGCTTTTCATTACGCCAAAGCTTTTAACCTCGCGTAGATTTGTTACATCATGATAAAAACAGTAGCGGCACCGCATGTTGCAAAGGCTCGAGGCCGGCTTTATCATTATTGAAAGAGGCGGCATTCTATCAACCCTTCATTCCACGTCTGTTCTGCTTGAAGTCCTTCATTATTTCGTCCATCTTTTCGCTCATTTCCGCTGATATTTCGGGGTAAACGGGAGTTCTGTTGTAGTTTTCCCCTGCGTCATCAGTGAGAATATGAAGCCAGTTTTTGCGGAATTTATCAAAGAACGCGGAGTTGTCGTTCTGAATCCGCCGGAAATATTTGAAGTCAATGTATTCGTTCTTTTTCAGTACATCATAGTCATAATTTTTGTATTCGTCACGCCCGAGAATCTCCGCTGACGGAACGGTGTACTGAATCGCCTTGAGCTTCTCACGCTTCATGTAAAGAATCGGATGCTCCTTTGTGTGAATCACATCGTCATTTTTAAGAGTCGGCATCATGGTTATTCCGTCAATCACGCGGTCAGAGGGAAGATAGCTCTCCTCGCCGCCGCCCGAGATACCGCAGAGGTCAATAAGCGTCGGGAAAAGGTCAACGAGAGTTGCGCTCTGAGAACGTGTTGAGCCCGGCTCCCAGAGATTTCCGTTACCCCAGCGGATTGCGAAGGGCACCTTCTGTCCGCCTTCGTAGGCGAGATATTTGCCGCCTCGGAGCTCGCCTGTGGAGCCCTCAAGAGCGGGGCCGTTGTCGCTTGTAAAGACGATAATCGTATCGTCGAGCTCACCTGCTTTTTCGAGCTTGTCAAAGAGAAGACCGAGATAGTAGTCAACCTCTGTTACGCAGTCGACGTATGTACCCATGCCTGTCCTGCCGTCAAAGTCGTCGCCTGCGAATACAGGCGCGTGAGGCCACGGAGTAGAGTAGTAAACGAAGAACGGATCGTCTTTATTAAGCTCATCGTCAAGCCACGAGAACATTTCTTTGTTTATCCATTCTGTTGCCTTGCTCTGGTCTTTGAGCTCGTCTGTGCCGTGAATTATTTCATATTCGCCGCCCTGCTCTCTGACGTGATAGAAAGGCGTCATGTCGTTTACATAGTGACTTCCGTAGAAATAGTCAAAGCCCTGATTTGTGGGAAGATACTCACCGTAATCGCCTAAATGCCACTTACCGAAGCAGGCGGTGTCATATCCCGCAGACTGGAATACCTCCGCGATGGTAATCTCATCACCGAGCATGCCGTCGCAGTTGGCGCCCATTTCGATAGAGTTGAATATTCTTGTGGAAGCGAAGGGAGCGAGACAGTCAACGGTGGGATACATTACGTTATCGGCAAAGCCTCTGAACGGATATCTTCCTGTCAGCGCGGCAAAGCGTGCAGGGGAGCATACGGAGTAGCTTGAATAGAAATTGTCAAAGCTTACGCCCTCGTCGCATATTCTGTCAAAATTAGGAGTATCGTAAATGGCTCCGTAGCGGGAAATATCACCCCAGCCTAAATCGTCCATGAGAATGAACAGCACATTCGGGCTGTCTTTTTTGTATTTGTCAACACCCTTCAGGTAGTTGTCCTGACCATCCCACATACGCTCTGTGTTGGGGTTCGAACGAAGATTCATCGTCAGCACATAAAAAACTGTTGTGCCTGCGAGAAGAATGCTCATTATAACCGAAACAGCCTTCTGAAGCTTTATCTTTTTGGCCGTGCGTACTGTGAAAATCACAAGCAGGGCGAGAGCGGCAATCCACGGCAGAGCGAGGAGAAGGTTGCCGCCGAGACGGGTCAGAAAACTGCCCGAGTGAGAAAAAAGAGCGTGCTCAGCGCTTTTCCATCCGGCCTTACCGCTTGTGAATGCGCCGAAGCCTGCATCAGCACCGAAAATAATGTAGTAAAGAACAATCCCCAGACCTGCCGAACCGTAGCCGACAATATTCCAGAGATAAACTTTCTTCTTAATGATAAGAGAAAGAAAAATCACCGCGGACATAATGCACATATATCCTACAGCCGCCACCGTCACAAGATTAAGCCTTAAAATAAAAACAGCGGCAAAAAACAGTATGCCTATTATGCCTGTTATCAGCGGAAAAACTTTTTTTGATTTTTCAAACGTCACGTTCAGCGCCCCCTGAGAATATTTTAAAACAGTATATCATACTTTACCGCCGCAATCAATTACTCTTATGTTGATTTTGAAAAATGTTATGCTATAATTTCAATATAAATCTGTTATCGGAGGAATGTTTATGCTGACCCAGAGACTCGGAAGCGGTTCTCAGAAAAATCCCGTATTCATAGATTCGCTTATAAAAGAAATTAAAGCTCATCCAGGAAGCTGTGACGAGGTGTGGTTCGCCACCGATTACGGCTTTCCGCCTCTTGAAACTCACGCTGAGAGCGCCGCCGCGCTTAAAGAAAGCGCTCAGAAATTCAGAGACGCGGGAGTCCGTGTTTCTCTTCAGCTGAGCAACTCAATCGGCCACGGTCAGTATATGTGCTGCCGTGACTGCACGGGACTTGTCTCTCCCGAATCAAAAGTAAGAAAAATGGTTGACGCCGACGGTACAGAGGCAGGCTATTGCTTCTGCTGGAATGACAGCGTTTTCCGTGACTACACATTCAGCGCTCTGAGATATTATCTCAGAGCCGTACAGCCTTACTGCCTGTGGGTTGACGATGACCTGAGAGCTACCAATCACGACCCTGTTTCTCACGGGTGCTTCTGTGACGGATGTATCGCTCTTTTCAACTCAAGATACGGCACGGATTTTGACAGAGAGGGCCTTGTTTCCGCGATTCACAGCGACATTAAGATAAGAAAAAAGCATATAGAATTCCTGCGTGACACTCTCGGGGATTTCACATACAACCTCGGTCTGATTGTTCACGAGGAGGTTCCAGGATGCCGTATGGGACTTCAGGGCTGTGCCAACGGAGGATATACGGGATTCGGCTATCAGTTTATTTATGACGCGATGAAAAAGGCTACCGGATATGAGCCGGGATGCCGCGCGGGCGGAGGCGCCTACAACGATTACTCGCCGAAGGAATTCATCAATAAAGCGTCATTTATCGCCTATCAGCACTATATGCTCCCCGATTACGTCAGGGACAGACGACCCGAAATCGAGAGCCTTCCCGACGTGGTTTTCGGCAAGAGCATCGCGGGTACCTGCTTTGAAACATCCTGCTATCTTGCCAACGGCGCTACGGCCATGAGCTACGCCATTCTTATGAATGACTATGAGCCCATGAGCTGGCACGGCGAAATGCTCGGCGCTTTCTCAGCTCACAGAGCATACTGGGAAAAGCTTTCTGAAATCTCAAAGAACTGCACAGCCTCGGGGCTGACTCCGTTCTTCCCGAAAACAGCGTATCTTACACAGAGCGAAAAGCCTTTTGACTATTCCCGCGAGGAGATATTTTTTGCCGAGGATTTAAGATACTGCGCGGTGCCTGTCGCGATTACAAAAAAAGAGGCGAAGGTTTATATTATTAACGGCAGAGTCGCTCAGACGCTCAGCGAATCCGAAGCGGAATTTCTCCTTTCAAAAAGCGTAATATGCGACGGCGAGGCCGTGAATATTCTCGCCCGGAGAGGGTTCCTTAAAAACATCAGCGCGAACGAAGTCAATGTTCAGATTCTGAGAGAAAGATTCACGTCTCATCCTGTAAACAAAGGCATGGATGGCCGCACCTGGGGCGGTCAGATATGGAGACATAACGACTGGGAGTTAACAGGAGACGAGCTTGAGGCTGTTTCGGAATATTACTCCGATTCTTCGGGAAAAAGCGAGACAAAAGGCGTTTCGTGCGCGGTGGTTACCACGTCGGCAGGCGCGAAGTGGGCGGCCTTCGGCTTTGATTTATGGTCGCGCACCAAGAGCACGGAAAAGAGAACACAGCTTCTCAATATATGCGAGTATATCAGCGGAGACAGATTCTCAGCTGAGCTTCTGACACCGATTCAGGCGTGCGTTCTGCCTTATGAAAATAAAAACGGAGACTGCGCCGCTGTGAGCATAATAAACTGCACCGTGGGCGACAGCGGAGAAATGCATCTTGCAGTAAAATCCCCCGCGGCGGAAAGATTCACGTTTATGAGTCAGAACTCAGAGGAAATACCCTTGACAGCGGTTAAAATATCTGATGATGCTTATGACGTCACTGTTCCGTCTCTCAGAGGCTGGTCTGTGGGTACGGTGTTCTGCGGATAAGCTATATTTATGCATTTATTATAAAGACCATATTCAAAATTTTATAGTATGATATATAGAAAAATCCAACATAGTATAGTATAATAATTAAGATTAAAACAAAAATCGGGTTAGGAGCAGTTAAGAATGGCAAAAATAGATAAAACAGTAAAAAAAGAAACTGTCTACATTGCCTGTTTCGTACTTATTTTCAGCATGCTTATGGAGTCCGTTTATCTTATAATTCATCAATGGAATTATACGGTGCTTCTGGGCAATCTGCTGGGAGCCGCGGCGGGAATACTCAACTTCCTGCTTATGGGTATAACTGTTCAGAAAGCGGTTCAGCTCGACGAGGATTCCGCAAAAACGAGAATCAAGCTTTCCCAGATGCTGAGGCTGCTTATGCTCGGAGCGTTCGCGCTGATTGCGGGAATTGTTAAATGCTTCGACCTTGTTCCGTTTATTATTACGCTTCTTTTCCCGAGAATCGCAATATTTTTCAGACCGTATTTTGATAAGAAAAACAATAAAGACTGATTTTTCATCCTAAGGGGGGTGATACGATTTATGAAAGAAAAAAGTCTGAGCTTCCGTCTTACAGACGCGTTGCTTATTATTCTTTCGATTGTGCCCTTTGCCGCCGCGATAGCTCTGAGGGTGCTGACAAATCCGGAAGCCGAGGGTATACGGATTGCCGGAGCGAACATTTTCTTTACGGTTAAAATGCCGCTTCAGGATATGCCGATTACCGAATCTCAGGTGAACTCGTGGCTGGTAATCGTTTCGCTGTTTTTCCTGTGTCTTTATCTTACTCACGGAATAAGTGAAAAAGGCGGACTCCGCAGGCAGATGATTGCCGAGTGGATTGTGGAAAAAACGGACAACCTTGTTCACGAAAACATGGGTGTGTATTTCAAGGCATTTTCGCCTTTTGTCGCCGGCATAATCGGACTTTCCGTGTTCTCAAGTCTGCTGACGCTTATGGGCCTTTATCCGCCGACATCAGACCTTAATGTCATAGCAGGCTGGGCGGTGCTTGTTTTTGTGCTTATAACATATTACAAGCTCAAGGGCGGCATACTCTGCTACTTAAAGGGATTCACAGAGCCTATCCCCGTGTTTACTCCCTTTAACATAATTTCCGAATTCGCGACGCCGGTTTCAATGTCTTTCCGTCATTACGGAAACGTGCTTTCGGGCTCGGTTATTTCGGCGCTTGTCGCCGCGGGACTCTCAACGGTTTCCGCTGCTGTTCTCGGCTGGCTCCCCGGCAAAATCGGCGAATTCCCGCTGTTCAGAGTAGGTATTCCCGCTGTGCTGTCGCTTTATTTTGATATATTCAGCGGCTGTCTGCAGGCGTTCATTTTCGCAATGCTCACAATGCTTTATGTTTCGGGCGGTTTCCCCGTTGAGGAATGGGAAAAACGAATGAACCGAAAGAAAAATAAAA
>JAZUHE010000069.1:0-3152 GCA_045641565.1 Acutalibacteraceae bacterium
ATCGTTCATGCCGTTCTTTAATCTTGACGGTGAAAATTACGGCGCTGTTCTCAGCGTAGGCTGGACAGGACAGTGGTTCACTTCTCTTGAGCAGACCTGCAAGGGCGTGAAAATCAAGGCGAAGCAGGAAACGTTCAAGGCGTATCTTGAACCGGATGAAGAGGTGCGTTCACCTCTTGTAAGCCTTTCTTTCTATAAGGGCGGCAATCCCCTTAAGGGCTTCAACAACCTGAGGCAGTGGGAAACCGACTGCGTTACAACCGAAAGCGCTGTACCCAGCAACGGCTTTGTAATCGCGAATGAATTCTCAACGCTCACAACAGATGAGCTGATTAAAAAAATTGAAAATATCAGCCCCGAAATTCTGAAAGACACAGACTATTTCTGGATGGACGCGGGCTGGTATGAGTATAACGAAAGCTGGGCTGACGGCGTCGGCAACTGGATTCCCGACAAAAACCGTTTTCCCGACGGAATGAAGCCTCTCGGCGACAAAATCGCTTCTATGGGCAAGAGATTTCTTTTGTGGTATGAGCCCGAAAGAGTCCGTGAGGGCACATATCTTTATAACGAGGCCATGAAGCACGACACATGGATTGTTGAAGACGGTGACAATCTTCTGTGGAATCTTGGCGACAGCGACGCCTGCGAATTCTTGAGCAGATATATCAGCAGTTCTCTCGTTGAAAACGGTGTCACAATTTACCGACAGGACTTCAACTTCACTCCGCTGACCTACTGGGAAAAGGCGGATAAGAATTTCTACGGCGGCAGAAAAGGCATCTGCGAAAATCACTATGTGACAAATCTCTATAAATATCTCGATTGTCTGCTTGACAGCGTTGACGGTCTGATGATTGACAACTGCGCTTCGGGCGGCAAAAGGCTTGATATTGAGATGACAAGGCGCAGTATTCCTCTGTGGCGCAGTGACTATAACTGCGGAAACGCTGACGGAACAATCAAAGAAGACGTTCTTGAAGCGACACAGGCCATGACATACGCTCTTTCCTGCTGGCTTCCCTACAGCGGAACAAACAGATATTTCCATTCCGAGTATGCGGCACGTTCGGCCATCCTCACAAATCAGTCGGTTTATGAGCCGTCAGTTGAGGAATATGCGAAATATGATAATGTCAGCGATTACATGGCGGAGAAATATTATCCTCTTACCTACGGCGGACTTGACACTGAGAAGTATCTCGCGATGCAGTTCGGCTCGGGTGATGAGGGCACGGCGATAATATATAAGCGCGAGAACGCCGCGGATGATTACACTCTGAGACTCAACGGACTTTCGGAAAACAAGACATATGAGCTTTATGATATCGACTCATCCGACAGCGTATATACGCTCACCGGCGCGGAGCTTATGGATAATGGCCTTGCGCTTAAGGTGACCGAAACACCAAAGGCTGTAGTAATGATGTATAAAGCAAAATAAAAATTGAGGCTTCTTCATTTAGCGCAGAACGAAAAGTAAAAAAATAATATTATTAGAAAAAGCAATTCGGAGATAGCAGAAAATCTGAAATCTCGGAATTGCTTTCTTATTGTTGAAAATAAAAATAGTTTACTTTTCTAACCGTTTTTTCGCCCTCTCGCAGTATAGCATACAGCTTCGGAGCGAAGAAAACAGTTTCTGCATCTAAATGCAAAAGCCTCTTTTTGTATTAATTTTAAAACAAATCCGTAATCATATAAAACAGCTTTGTGATCAGCGACTGCATCTTTCCTGCGAAGCCGCTGTCTTCATCAAGCTGTATGGAATATCCGCAGTCCTTAATCGGCAGGAAAACCGCTGTCGTTCTGCTGATGCTTGAATCGTTGGGGGAGTGAATCGACATCATAAGCTGACCGTCATTTGTATAAAATAGCATTCCGTGGCCGCCGTCAAGAGGGTGAGCGTCATTCTTTTTATAAAGAGCGAAAGGCTCGTGATGCCATTTGCCGTCAATCTTTCCGTTGTCGCTGTAGGCGATACCTACCGCGTAGCCGCCGGACTCAGCGCTGTTTGACCACAGCATTATCAGTCTGCCTTCGCTTGTTTTATAGATGAACGGGCCGTCGGTCACCTTGCTGTCAGTCCAGAGATGTCTGTTGGCTCTGAAAATCTCCTTAGGCTCGCCGATTCTGAATGAAAGGTCTGAGCTCAGCTTTGATACCGCCATGGTGCCTATTTCGTCTTTATTAGATGTCCATTCGTTGACATAGATAATCCACGGCTGACCGTCGTCATCAACATAAAGAGTTCCGTCGATGCAGTCACGGTATTTGGGCGTGATGTGGCCGCTGCTGTGAAGCTTAAAGGGGCCGAGGGGGCTGTCTGATTTGAATACGGCTGTTCCTCTGTGCTCTGTTTCTGAGGAATAATATGTAGCGAAAAGATAGAAACTGCCGTTGTAGTAATGGCATTCGGGTGCCCAGAAATCTTTTATGCCGTCGAAGCCTTCGTTGTCTGCCGCGGAAAATACAGTGTACGGGCCCGACCAGTTCTCGAGGTCTTCGCTGACGTAGCAGCCGTAGCCGTTTCCTGCCGCGCCTGTGCCGTACATATAATATTTACCTTCGAAGTTCAGTACGAACGGGTCGCGGATGGAAAAATCCGCGGTTGCTTTTGTGGTTTCTGCGGCGCTTGCAAAGGGGACAAAGCACATAGTCATAATAATCACCGAAAGTATAATTGAAATTATCTTTTTCATAATAAAAGCCTCCTTTAAAGAAAGCTTACCATAAATAAGCTTTCAAGTAAAGTCTGTTGAACTAATTAAGTCCGCAGGCTGTTGAGAAAGTTACGGTGACGAAGTAAGAAAAATCTGCGTGGTTTTCAACAAGCCACGCAGATTAACTTTTATTTTATGGATTTTGATATTTTATGATTGTTTGTATTTTCTTAATCTGTTTCGGTCTGTGACTTTCGGCACAGACTCGCAAGGCTGCTTTTCCTTAAAATGCGCCTTTCACCCGCCTTGCGCCCTTTTGCTCCTTGCAATACGACAGTATAACATCGACGCAAAAGAACACAAATCGGGCAAAATCCATCATTTTAAGGTGCAGAGCAGTTTTTGATGAGAGAATTTTTTTGAAGACAAAGAAAATCCGCATCACGCATACTGGCGTATTCGGATGCGGATTTGATGCAGTATTCGGGA
>JAZUHE010000070.1:0-8014 GCA_045641565.1 Acutalibacteraceae bacterium
GTCGATATGTTCATTGAGACTGGGCTTTATTGAATTCCACATAGGGTCAAGAATAAAATCAATGCCTTCGCGGCGTGCGTGTTTTGCTGCAGGGACAAAATCACTATCTCCGGCGATAAGAATTATCTGGTCGACAAGATGCTTATTTGCAAGCGAAGCAATGTCAAGACCAATTCTCATATCAACGCCTTTCTGCATTATATCAAGAGTAAAATCCGATTGGGTTAAATCATCAATAGTTATTTCTTTACGAAGGAGTTTATTTAGTACTTTAGGTTTAAGATTATATCCGGCACTGCTTTCAAGCAGTTCACCCATTCTGAGGGCAACCTTGCGCTTTTTGGTCAGACATTCAAAAAATTCGTTTGACCAGTTATACATTTCAGTAGTCTTCATATCGACATTTTTACATGTCAGCGGATTATATACGATTGTATCGTATGGCTTGCAGTCGTAATAAAAAATACGATATAAATAGTGCTCATTTCTTGATTTGCTGTTATCATGATAGTGCCTTTCACAGTATTCAATAAGCTCATCTGCTCTGAGCTGCGGACTTTTTTTACCAAAAAGCTTTAATGCTCTTTTACGATAAAAACCTCCATCAACCATAATTGCGGTACGAATTAACATTAAACTTCCTCCTTACAAATAAAAAAAGTCCCAGACCTCAACACTTCCCCTATACCCGGGAGGTTTACTATCTGGAACTATAATTAACTTTGTACAACCAAGTTGTACAATATATATTATGCCCCAAAAAGCATTTTGTCAAGTGTTTTTGTGAAAAAATTATGTTTAACGTGTTTTAACGTCATTCAGCGTTGTTCAGCGTTGTTTTCCGTTCGGAGTTGGCGCTCCGGGCGGTTTTTATTTTATGTTAAATCCGATGACTTTGCAGTTTTCTATAGTGTTATAGTTTTCGTCAAAAATATCAAAACTGAACTGAACATTTATAACATCATCTGCGGTGGTTACATCTGAATTCTGAGTGAAGAGCATGAACGGCTGTTCTGACGCATTGCCGGGGAGAATGCTTATAGGTACCGCTGTACCTGATGTGACAGACATTTGATTAAGCGCAGTGTTGTTAAGCGAAACAATGATCGTTTGTTTACTTTTATTCTCAATGCGGAGCTTCAGATAAACAACACCGTCGATTCCGTTTTCACTGTATACTTTAATATAACGCGCTCTGAAGTAATCATCCTCAAAAATAACCTGATAGTCTTTCTTTTTCTTTGTTGTCTTCTTTGTGGTTGAATTCTTTTCTGTTGTAGTTTCCGCCTCGGTTGTTTTGTTTTCTGAGGTTGAAACTGTTGTGTTGTCATTATCGGCGGTTTCTGCATTAATATTATTGATGATTATACCTATAATGAGTACACAGGCGGTAATAATTACCGCAATAATAAAAGCCACAAGACAGCCTGTCTTTGATTTTTTCTTTTTCTTTGAATTGCCTGGTTTCGGCTGGATTGTTGCAGGTGTATTGTCTGCCTGATTGTATTCAGACGATTGATTTAATGGTGTGCCGCATTCGGGACAGAATTTTGATTGAGGTATTTCCGTTCCACAATTAGGACAATACATAATAAAACTCCTTCTTGTTAATTTTATTAAAACTTCGCTCTGAGCTCAACGACCTTGCCGATTATCTGAACGGGGAGGGTATTGACTTCATCGGGGGTATAAAATAACGGGTCATACTTCGGATTTGTCGCAACGAGCTTGATACCTGCGTCGGTGCGATAGAATTTCTTGACCGTAGCCTCGTCACCGTTTACAAGCACAACCGCAGTATCGCCGTTTTCGACTGTTTCCTGCTTACGAACGATAACAACATCTCCGTCAACCATGCGCGGCTCCATACTGTCACCTTTAATTGTAAGTCCGAAGTGTTCACCGTGTGCAGCCATATCGGGTGTTATTTCTTCATAGTCGAGAACTTCCTCAACGGCATCTATCGGTAATCCTGCGCGTACATAACCGAGAACGGGGATTTTTACGCCTTTTCCTTTTGAAACGGGGACAGAATTATCAACAAGTACACTCATATTAACATTAAAAACGTCTGCAATAGCTTCAAGTGTTTCAAAGTCAGGCTCACGATTATTGTTTTCATACATACTTATTGTACTTTTTGCAACACCTATCGCATTTGCAAGCATTTCCTGAGTATAGCCTCTTTCATTTCGCAGTTTTTTCAGCTGTTCACTAAACATATAATCAACTCCTGAATGAATAATATCACGAAACGTGAAAGAAGTCAATAAAAAATTTCACGAAATGTGTTGACAACAGCGAAAAAGTGTGTTAAAGTATCAATGTACACGAAACGTGAACATAAAAAGGAGGTGTAAAAATGAGTGATGCTGTCGATATAGGAAAGAGAATAAGAGCATTAAGAGGGGATATACCGCTTAAAATCGTAGCAGATGATTTAGGAATAAGTGTTTCTGCTCTTGGAATGTATGAAACAGGTAAAAGAATTCCGAGAGATGAAATCAAAGTGAAAATAGCTCAGTATTTCAAAACATCTGTAGAGGCTATTTTTTTTGCAGCGCGAGTACACGAAATGTGAACAAGCAATCTCCACTTCACCACAAATAACCGAAAGGAGATGACTAAATGAAATATGAAATATGTTTGATTGTTGTATGGTGCATTGCCGTTTTCGGCACCTGCGTAATGGGCCGAATAACAAAAAGCCCAGTCAGCGCAGTAATATACGCAGTCTGGGCGGCAATAATCGGAACATTATTTACTTTGTTTATATTTCAGTGTTGTTCCTGAGCTCGGAAAGCTCTTGGTTGAATGAATCGGCTATTGATGATAACAGATTATCAAAAGTTAAATCATCTTCTTCAGAATATTTGGCTTTTGTATATTCTTCAACATAACAAATAAATTGAGAAATCATCAGTTCTGTTTCGTTCGTGCAAAACAGCATTACTTTTTCTGCGGCTGATTTAAGTTCTGATACTTTGTTTTGTGTCGAGAAATCTGAAACAAACGTGCGCATTTTACCGGCTGCGTTTAAAAAGTTTGTAAATGCATCTTTCTTATCTGAATAGTAAGTATCTGCTGTTTTCAGTTTTAAATCATGATTCAATTCGAGCTTTCGGATTTTTGTATGATGTATGTTGTTTATCAAAGTAACAAAAATCGGTGAAATAAGAGCCACCAGAGCGATTACGACAGTTAAAGTTACTGTACTGTCAACTTTCATAAAACCACATCCTTTCAAATTCATTTTATCACAAACGCGAAAGGAAATCAACAACTCCACTTCATCACAAAAAATGATAAAGGTGCATTCTTTACCATTTTTCTGCTAAATTTTTTTACTCAAGATTTCTTGCAGGTTTTCACCATACGCAAATGCACTACATATTTCTTTTAGAAACATGGTCACTTTCGCAGTTTTAGTTCTGCATTGCCTAAACGCTGACCATCTCAAGGAACGCTTAATGCGGTGAAGCAATTATACGTTTGCCAAACACAGACCTTTTTAACGTGGGTCGGGCACGGTAACGCCGCATCAGTTTGTTTTCTTTAAACTCCAGTTTTAAATGCTTTGGATACCATTGTGAAGACCTTTGAGTATGAGAGCAGGCAAAGTCAAAAGTTTGGTCATAATGACCATCTCCTTTCTTTACCAAAAGGCACTGCGATTATATCAAAGCAGGAAGTTTTTGTCAACAATTTTAGGTTTTCAATTAAGGCAAATCAACAACTCCACTTCACCACAAATAACCTTAAGGAGGTGAAAACATGAAATTCAAAAATCTGTTGTTCGAGCGTACGCAGATGCGCCATGAAGAGTATAAACATTCAAAATACGTATGTACAATCCAGGAACAGGAAGGATTGTTTGTCGCTTATCACGAGCTGTATATGCTTATCCTTAAGCTTGGTCTTGAACAGGAATACGCGGCTTATACTCTTCAAAGCAAAAAGAAAATGACCGCCTGAGCTGGCACTCAAAGCGGTCAAAGAAAGAAGATATTGGTGAATATCTGTACTTTCATTATAAACCAAAATACTCGGAATGTCAACATAGGACAGGAATTCTGATTCATACACTGAATCAGAGGGGTGAAAACATGAAAAAAATCACATTCAGCCTTCATGTTGAGTATGAGGGCAAAATTAAAGACCTTTGCGAGCTGACGGATGAGGAACGTCACAAACTCACCGAGAGCGCCAATAAGCGCGGCAGTACGGTCCTGTCGGCATATTACACCGAGAACCCGTCGAAGTTTGCGAGGCTTTAAATAATAAATGTCAACAGCCATTGAAAGCTGTACAGAGTCAATTTCAAAAAATGAAAGGTAGGTGAGTCTCTACCTTTTCAAAGTTCAAAACATTCTTTAACAATTAAATATCAATGACAAAAATAACGCTCTGTATGGCCTTGAATGGCTGTTGCTGAAAGGATAATGAAAATGAAAAAGTTTATTGAGAACACAGTTAAGATACTTGCCGCCGCCGCAGTGCTTGCGACAATGGGGCTTCTGTTTACGGGCCCGTTTATAGAATCAACACCGTATTATGTCACGCTGTCAATCTGTTTCGCCGTTATTATCGGCACGCTTGTTTACAGTGTCAAGTGTGGAAGGAGTGTGGAAAATGAATAAACAGCTTACATATTTACCGATAGAAAAACTCATACCGCACCCGGACAATCCCCGTAAGGAATTAGGCGACCTGTCCGAGCTTGCGGACAGCATAAGACAGTCGGGTGTTTATCAGAATCTGACGGTCGTTCCCGACGGTGAAAACTACAAAATCATAATCGGTCACCGCAGAAGAGCGGCCGCCGAGCTTGCAGGTCTGACAGAGCTGCCGTGCATCATAGCTGATATGACCGAAGCGGAACAGCTCGCGACAATGCTTCTTGAAAATATGCAGCGCTCTGACCTTACGATTGTTGAACAGGCGCAGGGTATGCAGCTGATGCTTGATATAGGCTTTTCTGTTGATGAAATATCCGAGAAAACGGGCTTTTCAAAATCAACCGTCAATAAACGCCTGAAAGTTGCCGAGCTCCCGAAAGACGCCGCAAAGGCCGCCGAAGAGCGCGGCGGACGGCTGGAGGATTTTATTCAGCTCGGCAAAATTGAAAATGCTGAGAAAAGAGCTGGATTGCTCGCTCTCGTCGGAACGTCTGAATTTGATTGGAGAATTAATGCGGCATTGAGGCAACAAATTGCCGAGCGAAACAGGCCGAGCGTTGAGCAATATTTCAAAGCGTTAGGCGTTAAACCTTTAAAACCGAGTGAGAAATGGTCGTCAAAATATTTTCAGAAAAGGTGCTGTTATTATGACAAAGAAGATTTTGACATAAACGAAGCTCTGAAAGATTTCACTTTTGAAGCCGGGAAACAGTATTTTTATTATCTCAGTGACCGTGATTTTGATATTAAAGTTGAAAGAGAAAAGGAAAAGCCGAGAAAAAAGAGCAAAAAAGAAATTGCCGTCGAGCAAAGAAACAAGGAGTTTACAGATAAATTCGCTCAAATGTATCAGCTTCGCCGCGATTTTATAAACGAATTCCGCGCCTACACCCTATACAAAGCACAGATATTCAAGTGGCTGACATTTTATGCCATGGATAAAGTTATTTCATATACGAGCAGTGACTCAGATTTTCTGAAAGAAAAGTCAAACATTAAGGACATCATTCTTTATGACGAACAGAGGGACGCGCTTGAAAAATTCAAAGAAAACCCCGAAGCTCCGTTTATTGCCTGTATTTCGCTGATTTACGACGGTGAAGGAATGTGCTGTGTGCACAAAGGCTATTTTGAAGAAATGCCGACATACTGCGAAAATAAGTCGCTTAAACGGATTTATGCGTTTTTATGTGATATCGGCTATCAGCTCAGCACCGAAGAACAGCAGCTGCTTGACGGTACGCATGAGCTTTATAAAAGGAGCTGATTGAATGGAGAGCGTTCTCGACAGAATGAAGCGTGAGAACACGCAGGCGAAAATAGACAGCTTTAACGCTAAGATGAAAGAGACCTACGAATTCAAACGCAGATATGCAGAAATCAGAGCGAGGGAGTTTGTCAGAGAATGTGACATACGCGATTTGAATTATCACGTTTCTGTCGGCGGCCTTGATAGCATAGTACTTTTTGTCTTCCTTCGGTCGCTTGGAATTAAAGCGGAAGGTGTTTCAGTATCGAGCTTGGAAAATGCGACAAACAGAAAAGTGCACAGAGCTTTGAAACTTACAGCGTTAAAACCTGCTAAACGTGACGACGGTACCCATTGGACAAAAGCGAAGGTCTTACAGGAATTCGGATTTCCTGTTATCAGCAAAGAAAAAGCGGCAAAAATTGAACTTTTGCAGAATCCTTCGGAAAAGAATAAGACAGTCAGACACGCCATAATTACGGGCGAAACAGGCGAATACGGCGGCTGGCAGAAAGACAGCAGAATGAAGCTCCCTCAGAAGTGGCTTGAACTATTCGGCGGTTATGAGAACGAAACCGAAGGCGTTAACTATCAGACACCCAATTTTAAGGTGTCGGCAAAATGTTGTTACTATCTCAAAGAGAAGCCTTGCGACGATTGGGCGAAAGAGCATAACAGCGTTCCGTTTCTGGGACTTATGGCTTCCGAAGGCGGCAGGCGTGAAAAATCTTTGAAAATTCACGGTTGCAACTATTTTGGTGAAACTACAATCAGAAGCTGTCCGTTTGCTATTTTTGAGCGGCAGGATTTATTGAAATTGGCTCTCGAAATGGATAAATGGTATCAGGAAAACTGGCAGAAACAAGGCTGGGATTATGTTGATACGATTATTCCGACAGCTTACGGCGAAATAAAAGAAGATTTCAAAGGCAATCTTTATACTTCGGGACTTCAGCGGACAGGCTGTGACATCTGCGGATTCGGCATTCACATTGAAGAAAGGCCGCATCGCTTTGACAAGATGTACAAGGATAATCCAAAAGCATGGACGTACTGGATGAAAGAGTGCTGTACCGATGAAAACGGCAACAAATACGGCTGGGGCAGGGTGCTTGATTATATCGGTGTCGGCTGGGAGCCGGAATTGACGCTTTTTAATTATATGAATATATAGGAAGTGAGATAAATGAGCCTTAAACACATAGAGCAGATATTAAAATCCAACAAAACAATATACATAATCAACGTGTCTGACAGCGAACAGTGGTTATCCAACGGCTACGCGGCATATCCCGTCAGAGGGCTGCCGAAGCTGACAAAAGAGAATTTCCTCGCCGTTCTGAACATTTCCGACGCTGTAAAATCGAAGTTTTACATTGAAGAAACAGACGCCAGCCATTTTAAACATTTTTCATTTGATGATTTCACGGCAGCTGAAAGGCTTCTCGGTGATGAAATGATTCCGATAATTCTTGATAAGACAAGCTATCGTACGTTTCAGGGATATACAGGGCTTTGCCTTGTCCCTGCGAGGTATTTCAAGCCGTTTGACGATGAAGACGCAGAATATCAGTTTTATGAAAGAAATTACGCTTCGCAGTTCGGGCAGTGTATAGCGGTCAAAAAAGGTCTTCTGCTTGAAGGTCTGATACTTCCCGAGAAAATCCGCAATGAAGCAACTGTTGAAGTACTTGAAGTAATGTCGGTGCTTGCCCGTCAGGGTTACGACAACGAACAGTACACTGAACCCGAGCTGAACCATACTCAGCTCAGTATCTTCAAAGGGGAAGATGAAAAATGAAAAAGAAAGACTTTCCCCGTCGTTGTCAGAGCTGTACTTTCTTTATGAAGATATACGACGGCGAATTTATCTGCGACTACAATTCCCAGAAGAACGAGCTCAGACCTTGCCCGATAAGCGATGAATGCACGGTTTATGTTCCCAAAGGTACAGGCAGGAAAAAAAGACAGAAATTCGACCCGTTCCGATGAGGTGAGCTTATGGGGAAACGTGTACCGGAATATCAGGCCCGTAAAATGGGAACCGAAAAGCTGACGTGTCTTTTCCTTCCGCCGGATATTTCAT